>JACRCC010000049.1 GCA_016234405.1 Deltaproteobacteria bacterium
CCCCTCCTTCACGAACTCTTTTTTGAACAGGAGCGGATAGAGTTCCCTGTAGTAGAACTTGTCGGCCTTTGGGTCCGCGTTGACGATTATGAAAACCATTTTTTTCGCCGCTGCGTCCGCCTCTTTCAGGAAGCCGCCGGGCTTTTTCAAAAGCTCTGGGACGTTGGCGCACAGGACAACGTCATGTTGCTTCACCCGAGCCGCGTCCCATCCGGAGAGAATCGGGGTAATCCTTTTGCCAAGCCCCTCTCGTTCGACGTCTTCTTTGAGGATTTCAATCATGGCAACGGCGGGGTCGAGGGCCGTAACTTTTTTTCCGGCCTTCGCAAGCGGCACCGAGAGGCTCCCGCAACCCGCGCCCACGTCGAGAAAGGTCTTTGCATTTCCCGCCCTCGGCAGTATGACGGAGAGCGCCGCGTCCGCGAACCCCGAATAATCGAGCCCCTTTCTGTACCACCGGGCCTTTAGCCTGTTCCAGAAACCCTGCATAAAATCCTTTTTAATTCAGCATCGGACGGAATGGGAAATAAAAACCCCCTTGACGGGTCACCTGCCGTGATTATACCATCTTTTGCGGCAAGACAGCCTGCGCTTTTTTTGTCGTTACGCTGCGCGAAGACATGAAGGAATAAAAGAATTTACAGATTTCATACAATATGTTATCCTTACAGTAAGGAGGGTGGAAAAAATGCTTGCAAAAAAAACATCGAAAAACCAGCTTACGCTGCCCAAGAGCATCGCCGGGAGGTTCGAGGAGATTGCTTACTTCGATATTTCCGTAAAGGACAACTCCATAATACTCAAGCCTGTCAAGATAACCCCTGTAGAATCCATGATTGACGGCGTCAGGGATAAGATGGAGGCCATGGGCTTGAAGGATGAGGATGTCAAGGAGGCGATACGTTGGGCCAGAAGGAAGTCCGCGTGAGGCATAAGAGGGTCGTCCTTGACACAAATGTCGTGATATCGGCTCTCCTATTCAGGGGGGAACTTTCACGTCTTCATGCCTTATGGAAGAAGAGGGCGTTTACACTCATCGCCTCCAGAGAGATTATGGAGGAGTATTTGAAAGTATTGGCCTACCCTAAGTTCAATCTGACGGAAAAGGATCTCAAGGATATAATCCGCGCGGAATTGCTTCCCTACATCGAGCCTGTGACGGTCATTAAAAAAGCGCGCGGTATTTGTCAAGACCCGGATGACGACAAATTCCTCGATTGCGCCGATGCGGCAAAAGCGGATGCCATTGTCAGCGGAGACGCGCACCTTCTCAGCCTGAAAAGACATAAAGGCCGTCCAATCATAACGTCAGAAAAGTTTTTGAAAAACTTCGGATAGGCTATGGAGGGGCGCAAGGAAGTTCACTGAAAATGACGGGTCGAAGCGGTATTGTATTTCAACGCATCCCGATTTTGTTACTTATGACCGTAGTAATCCGTTGAAGCATGCAGACGCTGAGGTGCGGGCGGTTGCGAAAAATTTGCCAAGGGGCGATAATAAAGGGAAAAGGAAGTAATTGATTCGAAATAACGGTCGCTGTTGTCCCTATTTCTTCCCAAATAAGTACGGTGTCCCCGAAATTATACGTTGGTCAATCGTGCATGATTGCACATTAGGCTTGACAGTCAAAATGGAAAGGAGGGCGTATATGAGCTATATCAAACCGAAAATGGTAACTTCACCGAAAAGCAGTTTGTCGAAAATAGTAAAAGTACATCGCGACGAAGGGGCTGGCGAGTGGTCTTTAGCAGAACTTGAATGGGATAACTACATCAGGCTTGGTGTGCGCTGGAATGGAGATTCAAACAATCCCATTGGCAATCCGCAATCACGCGGCATTTCGACATGGTTCATCCTTCCCGATGAAATTGCAGAAGCTGTTAAAGAAAAGCTGAAACTGTAGTTTTCTGTGCCGTCAGGAGAAAACTCCTGACGGCACATATAGGACGATTAAAACCCCGTGACCCGTTAAAAAAAAGCGCAACGCGGCCGCGTAAAAAACCCCTTCACGGACACGGCGCGCGGCCTCTTCACGGCCTTGTCATTTGCTCGAAAAATATATATCCCCGATATAAGACTCACCCGACGTCTTCGTGTCGTCGGAATCTATCTGAACGGACACCTTGCCCACTGGAGGCGGCTCTTCGTTGAACGCGGCCTTGTAGTCTTCGTAGACGTTCCTCTTCTCCGTCAACCACTTGCCAAGCCCCTTTTCCCCGCTCTTTATGACGAAGTATTTTATCTTGGAGAACTTCTGACTTGTTACAAGGGCGCCTTCGGGCGCGCCGCTGTCCCAGATATAGCCGATGAGGTTGCTGTTGACGGCTGCCGGCCATTTGGGAAATATTACGTAGATCTGGACGGCCTGATCGTCGAGCGATTTATCCCTTACGTCGCCGCCCTTGGGCAGTTTTACGACCTTCCATTTCCAATTGAGGAATCTGTTGTCTTTTATGTCGAAGGAGACTTCCCTGTGGAGCGCGGTCGAGGCGCCGTCGCTCTTGAGGTGAAGCGCCTTGCCTATCTCGGTCTCCTCGACCGAATAACCGGCCTTGCCGTTCCACTCCTTCACCTCCCATCCCGCCGGGGGGGAATTACCCCCTTCGGGGCTGCCCTCTATGGGGATACGCAACTCGTCATCTGGCGCGGACATGACGGCCGGGGCCGTTAAAAAAACGGCTGATATGGCGATGCCTATGGCGAATTTTCTCATAATTATTTCATTATAATACATAAAAAAATCAGCCGCAACCGAAAACCGGCATTCTACAGCCCCGGTATCAGCCTCTTCAACCAGCCCTCGACCGGCGTTATGGCCCCATGAGGACAGACCTCCTGACAGCAGTAGCAGCGGATGCAGGTGTCGTAGTTTATCTCGATCTTGGCCGTCTTTTTCATAATCGCCGGGGGGCAGACGGCGACGCAAATATTGCAGAGCGTGCATTGCTTTTTGTCAATCGAGGGCCTTGACGTAAGCGCCTTCCTGAGACCCCTGTCAATGAAGTAGGGGAGTTTGGCCGTGAAGTTCACGCTCACGAGCGGCGGAAACCTAAAACCCGCAACGCGAACTTGGGTAACGGCATCCCCTAACACCGTAACCTCTTCAAGCTCCACTCCCTTAATGCCCCGAAGGCCGGCGGCCTTGAGTAGCGGCACGTCCATGGGGTCCGCGCCCACGCACGCGGCGGCAACCGTGTCGAGCGCGACCGCGTCGGCTGACGCCATGATAAAACCGAGATGCCTCGGGGTGCCGTTGCCCGGACCGTTGCCCTCCATGCCGACTATTGCGTCGAGGATGGTGAGCCGGGGGGCGATGAAAAGATACAGGTCGAGGAGCATGTCCGCGAAGTGCGCGCTGTCTACTCCGGCCGTGAGATGCCACTGGGGCTTTAATTTGCCGGGCACGCATCCGAAGATGTTTTTGACCCCGGCGGTCAAGAACATCTGCGCGTGGGTCTTGAACTTGGGAAGATTGATAATGCCGTCAACTTCAAGGCATTCCCGCGCAAGTTCCAACCTCTTAAACTTCCTGCCTTTGGGGTTGTCCTTCATCACGACGTCTTTCATCTCGACGAACTCGGCCCCTTCCTCCAAGCACACTTGAAGCACGCCGCATTTCTCGGCGACCTTTCTTGCGCTGCCGATGGCCGGAGAATCCCCCACAATTGGTATGCCCCCGGCTTCCTTTACGAGTCGTATAACGGCCTTGACCACCGAGGGATGAGTCGTAACAGCGGCCTCCGGCGGCCTCGCGGCTAAAAGATTGGGCTTTACGAGTATCCTCTCGCCGCGTCTTACGAACGCATGGATGCCGCCCGCGAGTTCAACGGAGCGCCTTACGGACGCCCAGACCTCTTCAAAGGCGTAATTGCCGCACTTGGTTATGGAGACATTAGGTTTCATTGCGATTGTTTTTAAAAACCTTGACTGGTTTAAGGCATGGTCTTACACGGGTAACGGTCACGATTCACGGCCGTTTGGCGGGGGTCACTTCCGGCTGGTTTTCCTCTTCTTGTCAGTGGGCGCCATGTCCATCCCCTCTTCGTAGACGGTCACCCTGTCCCTTCCGTCGGTCTTGGATCTATACATGGCCTTGTCCGCGGCCCTTACGAGGTCGTCTATGGTAATGACCCTGTCCTGCGGATAGACGGCGATGCCCACGCTCACGGTAATGCGCATGTTGGGGAATATCGGGGAAGAGAAATCAAAACCCCTTATGAGTTTCCTGAACCTTTCGGCCGCAAGGAGCGCGTTTGCCGCGTCCGTGTTGAAGATGCATATCACGAACTCCTCCCCGCCGAACCGCGCCAAGAGTTCCCCGTCCCTCTTGCATGAGATAAGGAGTCTTCCGATTTTTCGTAAAACCTCGTCCCCGGCGCCGTGGCCGTAGGTGTCGTTTATGTTCTTGAAAAAGTCGAGGTCCATCAGGAGACAGGCTATCTTGAAGTTGTGGCGAAGACCGAGGGCGAGCTGCGTCCTGACGGACTCGAAAAAATATCTCCTGTTGTAAAGGCCGGTAAGCTCGTCCGTTATCGCAAGCCTCTCCAATAGGGCGTTTTTTTCCTTCAGTTCCTCGAGCAAGCGGTGCGTGCGCATCAGGGTCTTTACGCGCGCAATCAACTCCGCGCCGTCGAAGGGTTTTAAGATAAAGTCGCTTGCCCCGGCGTTAAAACCGGAGAGCTTGCTCTTGAGCGTCTCCCTCGTGCCGGAGAGCATTACTATGGGCACGTCCTTGCCCTCTTCCATGCTCCTGATGGTGGAGATGAACTTAAAGCCGGAAAGAGACGGCATCTCGACGTCGGTTATGACGAAGGTCGGCTTTTCCTCCACGAACGCCTTGATGGCCGACAGCCCGTCGCCGGTCTCGATAAAGACCGGAAAGATGTCCTTGAGGGCATCCTTTACCGCCTTTCTCGCCTCCAAAGAATCGTCTACTATGAGCGCCTTGTCTTCCGCCATCTCAAAACCCAAATCCAGTATGCCTTAATTTTTGCGGATACCTTTTATCTAACCGAGTCTCCTCCGGAAGAAACGTTCCCTCTATTTAATTTCCTTCAAGCGCTCCCGCGCCTTTTTTACTTCCTGCGCCTTAGGGTATTTTTCAACCAAATCTTCAAGGAGCGCCTTGGCCTCTTTTTTCATTCCGAGTTTTTCGAGCGATAACCCTTCTTTGAGCATGGCCGCGGGCGTTTTTTCGCTCGCGGGGTATTTCTTTACCGCCTTGTCGAGCTCGAGCGCGGCCTTTTCAAAATCCCCTTTTGCGTAATGGGCCGAGCCGAGCCAGTATGCTGCGTTGCCGGCGAGTTTATGTTCAGGCCAGTCCTCGATGAACGCGGAAAACGCCTCGATGGCCTTTCGGTAGTCTTTGGCCTTTATCGCCTTGAAACCCGCGTCATAAACCTCTTCGGGTTTGGCCTTAGTGGATTTTTTGGACGGTTTTGCATCGGGGGAAATTACCCCCTTCGCGGGCTTGCCCTCCAAAACGGATGTCCTGTAATCGAGGGAAAGGACGGATTCCTGAACTCCGATAATCCGCTTTTCGTTTGCCTCGGAGGATAAACGAAACGCCTCTCCCCGCCCAATCGCCTCTTTCAACGCAGCCTCGATGGAGGCCGCGCGTTCGTTTAGAGCGGCCACGGCCGCGCCGAGCGATTTGAGCGAATCCCTGACCTGCCCCTTGTCGTGGTCGGAGGTCTCTATCGTGCCCTGCACGAAGGAGAACTCCTGCCTGAGTTTTTCCATCTCGTTGACTGCGTCGGCAAGGCCTTTTTTGACCTCCCCCATATCTTTTTTCGCGCCCGCGCCCGAGGTCTTTTCTTCAATGGCCGAGAGCCTCTTTTTCAGAGCCTCGTTTTCCTTAAGGAGCATCTCCACGTTGCTCGACAAAGACTCCTGCTCCTTGGTCATTATCGGGAAACCGGGACCGCAGCCCTGAACTTGCAGCGCGGCAAAACACAGCGCCGAGAGCGCGAAAAGGCGTAACGGCGTTATCGTTCCCGCGCTCCAGCGCGGGAGGGCAGCCCCTCTCATAAGTCTCATGTAAAACGTCTCCCCCAAAAGAATCTATTCGGCGCTTATAAATTCGACGCGCCTGTTCTTCGCCCACGCCTCTTCGTCATGGCCTGAAACCGCGGGCCGCTCCTCTCCGTAGCTTATCGTAGTGAGGCGCACCGGGTTTATGCCGAGCGTCTTCAGATACCTCTCGACGCTTTTGGCCCTCTTGTCGCCGAGCGCGAGGTTATATTCGGTCTCGCCCCTTTCATCCGCGTGTCCCTCTAAGACGGCCTTGAGTCCGGGATATTTCCTGAGCAGTTCCGCGTCCTTGACGATATTATTCTTGTCCGTATCCCTTATGGCATACTTGTCGAAGTCGAAGTATATGGTGTAGAAGTCAACCTTTTCCGGGATAACCGGTTTCACTTCAGTGACCGGAGGAGGCGTTGGTTCGACCTTAGGCTCCTCTTTTGGAGGGGCCGTTTCTTCCGGGATGGCGGCGACGGTTATGTCCGAAGGCGCGGCCTTAGGCGCGGCAGAGGCGGCTTCAGGCTCGGCCGGTTTTACCTCCGGGGGTTTTTCCGCCTCCGCCTGAGGCGCAGCCTCGGGCGCGGCGGCCTTCTGCGCAATCTGCTCTTCTTTTACCACCTCCGGGCCCGCGCACCCGATGAAGAATAACGCCGCGACCGTCACCGTTGCCGCGAAAAACCGTCCTACAGACAAACACTTCATAAAAAACCCTCCTTTTGAAGCGTATTCTTATGAATATACATGGAGCGTGAAACCAATCAGTTGTCAAGGCGCGCGACCATGCCGGAGAAGATGCGTTGCCCGGCGGCGACGGTATTTTTGTCAAACCCTACCCGCCGGACTTTCGCAAGACCTCCGTTTGGTCAAAAACCATTATGCGAATTCATAATTCCGTGGCCTCTTCCATTATGTCCCCAATAAACGGGTTTCCGTCTTTGAGCATGTCACCTATCTCTTTTTCCGTATAGACTAACATGTTGAGGTCAAAGGGTATCTGTTTGAAAAAATCCGAAAACGCATCTTTTCTCCGCAGAAACGGCACGCCGGTTTCTTTAAGGATTATCAGGAGGTCTATATCGCTCTCAGGCGTATAATTGCCCCTACAGAACGAGCCGAAGAGCAGTATCCTCACGGCAAGAGGATGCGCCTTTTTGATTTCGCAAGACGCCGTCTTCAAGGCGTCCATCAATGCGTCATAATCCACCGACAGTATTTTCACAGAATCTATATATCTCTCCTGCAGCATCAAGCGCCTCCTCGGCTATCTTTCCGTCAAAATACTCATGTGGACTCCCTGACGGAAAACCGTTCGGGTAACGGCTTTCGATATAATACCTGTCCAACACACGGCCCGCATGAAGGATGCCTTCGGCGACATCCATGCGTTCTTTCAAGCCTTCGAGCATTTTAACGATGGAATGTCCCCTCACGGACATGTTCAACGCTTGATAAACCGCCTTCACGGCCTTTTCACCGGCCTGTTGAGCGGTAAAACACGCCCACTCATGATAAGAATGTTCGATATCAAGTCTTGCCTTTTCCAAATCTCTTTTCGATTGTTTTATCCAATCCGCGCTTCTGTCCATTCATTTACCCTTGATATTTCCCGTTGAGACCAAAGCCGATGCGCTGCAAGGGCGTACTGTTTTCATTTTTTGGCCTTTTTGGCATCCCTTACCTCTTTTAAATAGTCTTTTACCCCCTGGGCCGTTTTTTGCTCAAGGGCGGCCTTTAAAGAAACCGGAGGAATCACATCGGTAAAAACCGAGGTTCTATTCGCTGGAGCAGAAGGCGAGGAAACTTCGCCCAGGGACTCGCCCATGAAGGATGTCAGGTTTTTGCCGCTATGGGGATCAAAGATGGTAAGAGACGCGCGCATCTTCAGGGTAATATTCCCGGAGCTTCCTCCTGACGCCGTCATCCCGCCGCCTGTATGATATGTTCCGCCTACACCGGCCCAAATCACTAAATCATAGTTCAATCTATTTGTTGATGAGGCCTCATAGGTGATGGACGCATTCGGCCACTCGGCCTTTAAACCGTTAACGATTTCATTTTTTGCGATACTCTCGAAATCAGCCGGAACGGGTACGAGCCACCTTGCGGAAGAATTTATAGGCGCAGGGTCGGGGAACTTGTCTATTCCGGAAGGCGTGTATATCACCCCCACCTTTGGATTTTGTGAAAATCTCTCTTGTATGACAATCTTGTCTCCCCCTGTGCACGCAACACACAAAAACATAAAAGACATAACACAAAAAATATAGACGGTCTTTTTCATGTTGACCCTCCTTGATATGCCCCCGTGGGAGTTGTTAGCAACGCATAAACCAATCAGTTGTCAAGGCGCGGCGACCATGCCGGAGAAGATGCGCTGCCCGGCGACGGTATCCGCGTCAAACCCTCTCCCATCGGACGCATGACGTAGAGGCCGGATTTACCGCCTAAAACCGAGGCAAAGACGATGTGCCTGCCGTCCGGAGACCACGAGGGAGAACTGCTGTTGCCCTCGAACGTCATCTGCCTTGCGTCGCTTCCGTCGGAGTTCATCACCCAGATATTGAACGGCCCTGCGTCGGACCTCGAATACGCTATCTTTTTCCCGTCAGGCGACCATGCGGGGCTTGCGTTGTAGACGCCTTCAAAGGTGAGTCTTTTCGCTTTTCCGTCTTCTACATTTAGCACAAAGATATGCGGATTGCCAGAAATATCCGACACAAAGGCAAGGCTTTTTCCGTCAGGCGACCATGACGGCGACACGTCTATGCCGTAGTTGGATGTCATCTGGCGGTATGCCTTCGTCTTCAAGTTCAGGATGTGCAGTTCCGGCGACTTTTCACCCGAAAGCGTGAGCGCCACCTCATCCCCTGCGGGAGAAAAACGGGCGCCGATGTTTATCCCCTCTCTCGCGGAGAGCACGGTCTCTTTTCCCGTCCTGATATCGAGCATATAGAGAATGGGTGTCCCGTTCTTGTATGACGTGTAGATAATCCTTTTTCCGTCGGGCGACCACTGCGGGGAGAGGTTTATCGCCTTATTCTTCGTAACCTGCGCTATGTTTTTTCCGTCATAATCCGACATGTAGACCTCTTTAACGCCGGACTTGTCCGAGACGAAAAGAAGTTTTGTCGAGAATATCCCCTTCCTGCCCGTAAGCGCCTCGTAAAGCTCATCGCCGTAGTAGTGGATGAGCCTTCTTGGGTTCGAGGCCGGGCCGATGTATCTCTTGCCCATTATCCTCTTTTCATTTACGGTGTCGTAGAGCCGCACCTCGACGGCAAGCCCTTCTTCCCCGACCGAAAACGCGCCCTTGACGAGTATATCAGCCCCCATTGACCGCCAATGTTCAAAATCTTCTTCTCCGGGCCGGGGCGTCCGGGCGGGAGGCGCGTTATTCTTGACGATGGTAAAGAGGTTCGAGAATCTGAGGTCGTCTTTGAGGGCGTCCATCAGTTCCCGGCCTATGGCCTTTAGATCTGCAGGCGTTTTAGTCTCTTTTGTCTCTTTAGTATCGAGAAAAACGAAGTCCTCCACGGCTATAGGGAGTTTTTTTTCGGCGGGCGCGGATAGGTCAATGTAGACCTTTGCCCCTGCCCATGAAATTGAAACTGCAGGGGCAAAGACCGAGAAGATAACGATTAGCGCGGCGATATGAAGTTTCATGAAAGACGATTATCGGTTACCGGTTATCGGTTATCGGTAAAGGTAAAAACAATTATCTTAAACGGATAACCGATAACCGGTTTTCATCAATCCCCGCACGAGGAGCAAAACCTCAATATTGCCTCGAGGTAATCCGCTTCAAAACCGTGCGGCAGCGGCGGAAAAGGCGCGGACTTTTTAACGGCGCTTATCAAAGATTCGTCAAACAGCTCGTTGCCCGAACTCCCCTCAAGACGGGCGTCCATGAGGCCGCCGTCTTTACCTATCCTTATCGAGACCGTCACGAGTATCCTTGTTTCCTTGAACTCCTCGGGGTATATCCATCTGGACTGAACCTTGTCGCGTATCAGGGAATAATACGCCGGATACCGTTCCTTGAGCCCCTCCTGCGAAACAGCGCCCGTTGCGCCGATGCCCGTGCCGGCGCTGCCCCGCGCTCCGCCGGACGCTCCAGCCCCGCCACGCCTTGCGCCCGCCACGCCTTGCGGCCCGTTTGAAGCCGCCGTCAGTCGGGGCTGCCCCTCTTGCTTTTTCCTGAGCGCCTCGATGCCCTCTGCGACGACGGTCTTTCTCTCTTTCTTCCTGACCTTCAACGCTATCTTTTTTATGGCCTCGCTTATTGCCGCGTCGCTCGTCTTGCCCTTGCCCTTGACCTTGACGTTCTTTTTCTTTTCAACCTCTGCGGCTGGACCGCTTGACGCAGATGACTTGACTTTACCCGCAGGCGAAGGTTTCGGCGTTTTGGCCGTGCCCTCGACAAGGCTCACGACCGAATACGGCGGTATAGTAATACCCCTTTTGACCCCGGCGCCATAAAGCATTACCCCGGCGGCTATAAACATAATATGCGCCGCCAAAGAACCCGTTATGAATCTGCCGAAGCCCTGTTGCATTTATGTAAATAACGAGAGAGCCGACTCTCGCTTTTTGGATAGATTAAATTTCTTTACCAACTCGGTTGGAATCGGCAATCTTTCCAACGATCTTGGCTCAACTTTTATTGCGCCGGAACCATAGGATTTTCCGACGAGATGGAGATTCGAGATAGTATCGGGATGTTGCAAAATCTTCCATAACTTCTCGACATATTCCCCGTCATTAGAGCGGGGGTAAATACAAAGAAACCCAGTAAGCGGGATAATACCCGCCTCATTTTTGATAAAACGGGCATTGCGCCGTCCAAGATACGCGAACAGAAATATCGGCACTTCTCGAACCTCCATTTTGTACCAAGGCTGTCGCGTGGAAATTAGAGCGCGTTTTGAGAGTCCCAGTTTTTCTCCCTCGTTAATATAATTTTTTACCGGTTCAGGCATATCTTCCCAGCGAGAGCCGTTCGGAGAGAAAAGAAGCGTGGGGCGGCCTTTCGCTTCGAGTTTTATTAGTGTTTCTCTCGTGAGGCTTGCTCCCTCCACATCTCTTGTTCTTCCCACGGCAGGCAAAAGAAATATATCGGGAATTCCAATCTCTTTTGCCTTTTCCCGCGTGAGAAAAAAGAAATCATTTGCCCCCGTGGCAATACCTCGCATTACACGGGCAAAATCGGCAAGTGTGTATTCAAAATCGTGTCCTGCTCTAGGCATCCTCGAAAAACCGGTTGAGGACGCTTCAATTAGATCACGCTCATAAATATCCAATCCCTTGCAGCTTTTACCCGAAAGATTGTTTTTTAAAAATTCAAACAAACTCTTGCTTTGCGGCACAAGACATTTTACCCACTTTAGTTTTTCCTGTGGTTTTTCATTGCTAATTAAAAAGATAATCGCATTTGTATCAACCCCCGGAAATGGAGTCGCCTTGTGCTCAAAAGTAACCACCCCCTCAATGCGAAACTTTTTCGAAACCCAGTTCCAAAGTTTTTTGGAAAACACACCCTCGCACGTATCGGCAGGCATAATAAAAGCAAGTCGTCCTCCCTTGTCGAGCAGACTCAATGCTTGCAACAAAAAGTAAATATGGAGTCCGGCGCGGCCATCAAGAGTATCGCCAAGATTTAGGAGACTCATCTTGCGAAAACAACTTTTCAGCTCAGACGAAAGGCGGTGATGACGTATATATGGCGGATTTGCCACAATCGCTTTAAAAAATTTTTTGGGAGGATTTAGAATAAAATCGCGTATCTCTAATTCAGCGTCGTTGCCAAAAATTCCTTCTTGTCGCGCTTCGGCGATAATTTCAGGATCAACGTCCGTGCCAAAAAACTTTTTCTTTGGAGCAACTTTCTTTAGGGCGGTATAGAATGCGCCCTTGCCGACGCACGGATCAAAAACAACATCTGCCCCTCGCGCCACATAGGCAACCATGGCATCGGCAACCCAATCGGGAGTCCAGAATTGTCCCCTATCTCGCAGTTTTTCTCTTTGTCCCCAATTTGTCGGGAGTTTTTGATGGGTAATTGTTCTCATGTGATGGCATCCAAGACCTTTATTGCATCTTCTCTCAATGCTAATTTCCCTCCATGAAATTTTACATACGGGAGAATATGTCCGTTTTTATCTTCGACAAAATCGGATACAAGAGACGGCTCTTCAACCGCTTCACCGAGCGGATAGGCATAGCGATAATAAATCTTGTAAATCGCCTTCCTTGTCGTTGCGCCGCCGGGCGCTTGAAATGTTTGAATTGTCGGCTGTATTAAATTCTCCGCAATAAGCCGCTCGGCTTCATCAAGAGATATACCGAATGCTTGGTCGTAAAACACGTGCCAAACGTGAATTTTGACGGGATTTCTTTCTTGCCACTCTTTAAGCGGGAGGCGATCTTCTTCTTTGATTATGATCGTGGGCAGAACAGCCGTTTTCTTCAGACCTAACTTTCCACCAAGTCTTTTTTGCGGGCTAAACTCGGCGGCATAATCCGGCATCTTTTTTGATTTCCACAAACTATTCTCGCACTCAACCGCAATAACTGCTTTTTCGAGCAGGGGTTTAAGTTTTTCTTCTACGGTAAATGGTAATTCCTGCACGCCGCCGGCGCTTTCCAATATTTTCCTTACCTCTTGACCATCTGATTTTTTAAAAACCAGCAGATCCGGCCTTTTGATCTTGCCGAGTCCAGCCTCTTCCAATCGCTCAAAGTATAGCTCGAAAGCGCGGACATCATCTGTTGGGGCGGTTCCACTTGGACCGTACGGAACAGCAAAATATTTCCCGGTTTGATTCACGGCTTCAATAAGACGGTTTTCGCTCCACACCCCCTGCGACCAACGCATCAAAAAATCACTTCCACGAAGACGACGAGGATTGAGCAGAAAATCCGCCCAAGGCAGAGCCGGAAAATCTCGCAATTCAAGAGCTATACTTTCCTTGGAAACACTTAAAGCTTTTTCAAACGGGTGTATATGCTTTTTCATTTTATTAAATCATCGCCCCCTATATCAAGGCATCCGTAAAATCCCTTGCGTTGAAGTCCTTGAGGTCTCCCACCCCTTCCCCTATGCCGACGAAACGGATGGGTATCTTAAGTTCGTTTGCGACGGCGATTATTATGCCTCCCTTTGCCGTGCCGTCCAATTTCGTGAGCGCTATGCCGGTTACGCCCACGGCCTCGTTGAATAGACGCGCCTGATTAAGGGCGTTTTGGCCGGTGGATGCATCGAGGACGAGGAGGATTTCATGGGGCGCGCCCGTGAGTTCCCGGCCCACGACCTTTTTCACTTTTTTCAGCTCTTCCATGAGGTTTACCTTCGTGTGCAACCGCCCGGCGGTATCCAGTATCAATACGTCCGTCTTTCTCGACACGGCCGCCCTTACGGCGTCAAAGGCCACTGCACCCGGGTCTCCACCCTGCGTCTGCCTTATGACCGGGCATCCGACCCTTTCGCCCCAAAGTTCGAGCTGCTCTATTGCCGCGGCCCTGAAGGTGTCTGCCGCGGCCATGAGCACGGCCTTGCCTTCGCCTGAGTAACGGCCCGCGAGCTTTCCTATGGTGGTGGTCTTGCCAACGCCATTGATGCCGATGGCCATTATGACAAACGGGGAAGGGCCTGCCTCAAGCGGTCTTTCGACGTCTTTGAGTATTTCGTAGACCGAATCCCTAAGGAGTTGTTTGAGCCTTTCCGGGTCTTTGCCGCCGAATACGCCTCTCAATTTATCCACTATCTCGCCGGAGGCGCCGACGCCAACGTCCGCGAGTATCAGGGACTCTTCGAGCTTTTCTAAAATTCCCTCGCGTGAGGCGCCGGTAAAGGCCGCGTCCACGCCGCCCATAATCGCGTTGTGCGTCCTTGCAAGCCCGGCCTTGAGACTCGCAAGACCTGATTTGAGTTTGTCGAACATGCCGGAGATGTCCTTGCAAGGGATTAAAATTCTCCGCAGCAAGAGTGCGGAGAATTTTACAAGTAAGGAAATTTACGATTGCAATTCGCTCGTTCCTCCCCGGCGCTCGCCGCGGGGAATCCACTCGCTATGCTTGTTAATACAACGCCTTTTTTAACATAAAAAATCTGGTTTTAAAAGGTCTTTGCTGAGCGCCCCGCCGCCCGTCTTTCCTTTTCACGGCAACGGTGCTATAATTAATCGCTCTCGAAACAATCCGGGTTTTGAATAATTCAAGGACCCCTTCCACGCATGCCCAAAGACCTCGATGAAAACGAAAAAGAACTCAAAGCGGCCTACGCGCTTCTCAAAGAAACTCAGGCGCAGCTCATACAATCGAGCAAGCTGACCGCGCTCGGGGAGCTGTCCGCCGGCCTTGCCCATGAACTCAACCAGCCCCTTACGGTCATAAAAGGACTCTCCCAATATCTGCTGAGGTCTTGCGGGCCGCAGTCCCAGGACCACGAAAAACTCAAACTCATCGTCGAGGCTTCGAATAAAATGGAGCAGGTGATAAAACACCTTATGATTTTCGCGCGCAGCGAAACCCTCGCCTTCAAGCCCGTTGACATAAATAACCTCATCAACGACGTCTTCCCGATGGTAAAGGAACTCCTCGTGAGCGGCTCCGTCGAGATAGTCCTTGACCTCAAACCCGTGCCAACGGTGCTCGGCTCGGCAGGGAGACTCGAACAGGTGGTGATAAACATCGTCGCCAACGCTAAAGACGCGATGCCGGACGGCGGCAGGCTCACCATATCGTCCTTTACCGAAGTCCGCGGCAAACAGACGTTTGCAAGGCTTGCGGTCTCGGATACGGGCTGCGGGATACCGGAAGACGTGAAAGAGAGGATATTCGACCCGTTCTTCACCACCAAAGAGGCGGGCAAGGGCACGGGGCTGGGCCTCTCGATAAGCTACGGCATCATAAAGGAGCACGGCGGCGAGATAACCGTGGAGAGCGCCGCAGGCAAGGGCACGGCCTTCCACATCACCATCCCCGCCGGCGAATAGGTAATGGGAGGTGGGAGGTAGGAGGTAGTAAAGTCTTTACCACTTCCCACTTCCCACCTCCCACCTCCCATAACAAATATGCTCGGCTCAATCATCGACATCCTCTTTCCGCCTGTTTGTCCCGCCTGCGAAAAGGCGGTCAGGGACAAGGGCAAACCCCTGTGCGCATCATGCGAGGCCGGGTTCTCTGCCATCCGCATAATGAGGCCGATATGCGCGGTCTGCGGCGAGCCTTTTATCTCGACAACGTCGGGCGAGCACACTTGCGGGCCGTGCCTTGAGCAGACCCCGCCCTTTGCAATGGCGCGCAGCGTCTACTCCTACGCCGGGGCAGCGCTCGATGCCATACACAGGTTCAAATACAGCAATCATCTGATACTTGCCCCTGCGTTTGCGGACATGCTGCTGCGTGCCGTGGGCGATATGCCTTTCCCTGATATGGATGTAATCGTCCCTGTGCCTTTGCACGCCGGCAAGTTGAGGCAAAGGGGTTTTAACCAGTCTCTCCTTATCTGTAGGGGCATTGCAAAGAAGCTCAAGGTGGACCTCTCTTACGACAACCTCGTCCGCGCGAAGGCAACGTTGCCGCAGGTGAACCTCAAGGCGGCGGAGCGCGCCAAAAACCTCACGGGCGCATTTGCCCTCCGCTTTGCCCCCGCATTCAAGGGGAAACGAATCACCATCGTGGACGACGTATACACGACCGGCGCGACTATCAAGGAGTGCTCGAAGGTCTTGAAGAAAGCCGGGGCAGAGGTCTACGCCCTTACCCTTGCAAGGACCGTTAAGCTGTGATAGGGTAAAAACGGCCGTGAACCGTGAATCGTGAGTCGTGAGCCGATTCACGGCCGTTTCGTCTCACGATTCACGGCCGTATCACGGCCTTTTCGGATAAAACAGATGAAAAATCCGGTCTCACTCAAAAAACTCCTCATCGAGCTTGCGCGTCTCAGGAAAAAGAGGAAAAAAATCGTCTTTACCAACGGGTGTTTCGACATCATACACGCGGGGCACGTAAGGTATTTAAATAAGGCAAAATCCCTCGGAGACGTCCTTGTAGTGGGCCTAAACAGCGATTCCTCGGTCAGGGAGATAAAGGGAGGAAGACGGCCGATATGCGCGCAAAACGAAAGGGCCGAGGTCTTGGGCGCGCTCAAACCCGTTGACTTCATCGTGGTCTTTAACGAGCCTACGCCCCTAAAACTTATAGAGGCGATTAAACCCGACGTGCTCGCCAAAGGCGCGGATTGGGCCGCAAGGGACATCGTGGGCAACGCGGTTGTAAGGAAAAACAACGGCAAGATAAGACGTATAACCCTCGCAAAGGGGAGATCCACGACGAACATCATAAGAAGGGTTTTGGAACTTCACGCGGGAAAGGGTTCCTAATCGGTTTTAAAGAATATGGAACTCACTTTAGGTCCGATCCTCTTTGATTGGACGCGCAATGAGACGCTCAGATTTTACGAAGAGGCGGCCGCGCTGCCGGTTGACAGGGTTTACGTTGGAGAGGCGGTCTGCGTAAAAAAACTCGGCTTCAGTTTGAAAGACGTTTTGACCGTCACACGGGCGCTCACGGCCGCCGGGAAAAAAGTCACGCTCTCGTCCCTTGCGGTCATATCTAACGAAGACGAATTGCAATACACGAGGGACATGTGCGGCCTGCACGGCTCCATCGAGGCCAACGACATGGCCGTCCTTAATATGGCCGAGGGCAAGGAAATCTTCGCAGGCCCGCATATAACGAGCTACAACGCGCCGTCCATCGAGTTCTTAAAAGGCGTGGGATTAAAAAGGGTCTGTTTTCCGGTGGAACTCCCAAAGGAGTCCGTCGCCTGCGCCATAAAACAAACGGGCATCGAGGCCGAGGTCTTTGCGCACGGAAAACTCCCGCTTGCGTTTTCGTGGAGATGCTACACCGGTTGGGCATACGGACTCACTAAAACCGAGTGCCGCCATCACTGCGCAAAATTTCCCGACGGCATGGAGATAAAGACCATTGACGGCAAACCGCTTTTTACGGTAAACGGCACGTCAATCCTCTCTGCCCATACGCACACGCTCGTGGAATCAATAGAAGAGTTGTCCGCGATGGGGGTAAAGGCCGTAAGGATTTCACCTCAGCATAGAGACACTGCAAAGGTGGTATCGGTCTTTAGGAGGCGCATTAACGGCGACATCGGCCCCAAGGAAGGGCTTGACGCGATAAAGGCGATATGCAAAGACAAACTCTGCAACGGCTGGTATCAAGCAACGGCCGGGAAGGACTACGCATAAAACTTCAAAAACAGAGGAGGTAATTATGGCTGATTTATTAGATAAGGCGGTGCTCATAGGCCTCGGGCTTGAGAAAAAAGCCAAGGAGATGTTCGAAGAGCTTGAAAAGACGGGACAAGCCGGGAAAGCGGCGGCAGGGGCCGAGGCCCCAGCGGGGCTGAGCGCGAAGCAGCAGGCCGAAAACAAACTCGTCGAAGAAGGCATAAGGATACTAAAGGAGATGCTCTCCACGATAAAGGGCGGAAAAGAAAAGCTCGACCGTGAGCTTATAGCCTCAGCCGAGAAGATACTTACCAGACTCCACGTCCCGACGGAATCCGAACTTGACGTAATAAAAGAGATGGCCCGCGTCTCGAGGGAAAAGGTGGACAAGCTCGAAAAGATAGTGCAGGAGCTTGAGACAAGGCTCGGAAAATAAGCCGGTTACCGGTGGACGGTTATCGGTTATCAGGCTGTAGCTCAGACCTTTAGGTCTGATTGTGTCTGTATC
>JACRCC010000050.1 GCA_016234405.1 Deltaproteobacteria bacterium
CGTGGGAACGATAGAATAGTCGGCGCGGTCTTGGTCCCTGCCGGCCGGCCTGACCCACACGGCGTATGCCTCGTGTCTAACGGCCTTTAAGCCTGAGAAAACCCCATGTATGTAGATGCGGTCATGGCAGTCGAATTGAACCGTCCGTTGTTTGCCATCAACGTCCGCGCTCGTGAAGACCTAGGGATTGGGCGCTTTTATCGTTCCCACGCTCCGGCGTGGGAACGCAGCCCAAGACGTTTGCGCGCAGGCCAACGCTAAAGACTGTCTTTAGCCGAAACATTTACGCCCCATCGTAACCAACTCTACACGGGACGCAGGAGCGTCCACGGATACGTTCCCACGCCGGAGCGTGGGAACGATGTCAAACGGATAATCAAGGACTGTCTGAGGAAGTTATGTAGTCATGTAGGATGGGTGAAGCGAAGCGCACCCATCAAATCATTTTATGTTGGGTCTGCTGCGCTTGACCCAACCTACGGATTGAGGAAGCAAAGCTTCCGATTTTTTACGTTCCCAAGCAGAGCTTGGGAACGAGAGGTTCTTTTTTTGTCGTTAAGGGCGGGCTTTTGCCGATTTGCCTACGAGGACGAGATTGCTTCATCCAGCGCCGCTTTCCGTCTCAATGCTTAGTTCCGGCACGTGCTTTCGTGTCGGAAAGCGGCGCTGGACTCGCAAAAACGGCTTACTCTGTCCCTTACGCCAATTCCTTCACTATCGCGGCCCCCATCTCGGCGCACGAAACCCGCCTTGTCCCCGTCTTACCAACGGAGTAAATATCCGCTGTGCGAAAGCCCTTCTCAAGGACGTTTTCAACCGCCGTTTCAATCTTGGCAGCCGCGTCCTCCATGTCGAATGAATATTTTAACATCATTGCAACGGAGAGTATGGTCGCTATGGGATTGGCTATGCCCTTACCCGCGATGTCGGGCGCGCTGCCGTGTATCGGCTCATACATGGCGCGGTTTTTCGCCGCCCCGAGGCTCGCCGACGGCAGCATACCGATGGAGCCGGTGAGCATCGAGGCCTCGTCGGATAAGATGTCTCCGAACATGTTTTCGGTTACGATGACGTCGAACTGCTTTGGATTTCTTACGAGCTGCATGGCGCAATTGTCAACGTACATGTGCGAGAGCGCCACGTCCGGGTAATCCTTACCGACCCTTATGACGACCCTCCTCCACAGCTCCGTTGTTTCGAGCACATTCGCCTTGTCAACGCTGCAGAGTTTTTTTGTCCTCTTGCGGGCGGCATCAAAGGCCGCGCAGGCAATCCTCTCAATCTCAGGGGTGGTATAGACCATCGTGTTTACGCCCCTCTCAGCGCCGTCAGGGAGTTTTTCCACGCCCCTTGGAGCGCCGAAGTAGAGTCCGCCGGTAAGCTCCCTTACGACCATGAGGTCTACTCCGTCAATGACCTCGGGCTTTAGCGTTGAGGCGTCAATGAGGGGTTTATATATCCGGGCAGGACGCAGGTTTGCAAAGAGTCCGAGTTCTTTTCTGAGCGCGAGAAGCGCCCTCTCGGGCCTCATGGAATATTCGAGGCCTTCCCACTTTGTTCCGCCCACCGCGCCCAAGAGCACCGCGTCGCTTTTAAGCGCAATGGACAGCGTTTCATCCGTCAAGGGACGCCCGTATGCGTCAATGGATGCGCCGCCGACAAGGGCCTCAGTCAAAACGAACTCTACGTTCGTTTTTTTTTCGATTGTCTTTAAAACCTTCACGGCCTCGGCGACTATCTCAGAGCCGATGCCGTCGCCCGGCAGGACCGCAACGTTGAATTTTTTCAATTTAGTCCAACCCCGGTTTTTTTGATAAATTCAAGAAGCCCACCCGCGGCAACAAGTCCCTGCATGAAAGGCGGTATGGGGCGCGCCTTGAAGCGCAGTCCCTTGGTGACGTTCGTTATCTCGCCGAGGGCCGTATCAACCGCGACTATATCGCCGGTTGCGATAGAATCCGGCGCATCCTCGGATTCGAGAATAGGCAGACCCATGTTGAACGCATTCCTGTAGAATATGCGGGCAAAGCTCTTTGCGATGACGCATGACACCCCTGCGGCCTTTATGGCGATTGGCGCGTGCTCGCGGGAAGACCCGCACCCGAAGTTCTTATCCGCCGCGATTATGTCTCCGGACCTAACCTTGGCGGCAAAGGCGGGATCCTCGTCCTCCATGCAGTGTTTGGCAAGTTCTGCCGAATCGGACGTATTCAAATACCGCGCCGGTATGATCCTGTCCGTGTCAACGTCAGCGCCGAACTTCCATGCGTTGCCCTTGAGTTTCATCGCTCACCTCGTCGTATTTCTTGTAATGATGCCTTCTGCGCCTTGCTGACGCTTATGAGCTGCGCCGCGCCCTTGAGCATAAAAGACCTTCTAAAATCCTTGAAACCAGCTTCCCTCAAAAGGGTCTGGACGTCGGTCTTGAGCCACGTCCGACCGGTCTCGCCCTCGCCGAAGGTGAAAAAGAGCGATTGGAGAAACCCGGCCCAACCTGCTGCCTTGTGGAAATCGAATATGACGAACCTTGAGCCGGTCTTCAAGACCCTGTGGACTTCCCTTAATATCAGCGGCACGCCGGTCTGTTCAACCTCGTGCAAACCGAGCGAGACGATGGCCATGTCAAAGGCATTGTCGGGAAATGGAAGCCTTAAAACGTCCCCCCGCACGAGACGGGTAGACAGGCCGAGTCTCCCGGCCTTCTCCCTTGCCACGCGCAGCATCCCCGAACTTACGTCAAGGGCCGTTACCTTTGCGCCCTCTTTGGCCGCCATGAACGACAAGGAAGCAGTCCCAGCGCACAACTCAAGGACGCTCAATCCCTTGAGGGGCATGGCGGCCTCGATGACGGCCTTTCTGAGGTTTTCCTCCCCTCCGAAAGGCAGCATCAAAAACCACAGGCCGAGGTCGTATAAAGGGGCGCTGAAATCGAAGTTCCTCAAGACTGCCTCTAAAAATTGCTATTTTTCCCGATGTCTGCGTCAGGGCGAAAATAAAAATGCCCACATATTAGCATATATGCTGCGCTTTTTATTTCCACCCTTCCTTGACCTCGGAAAAAATATCTAATTTTTAGAAGCAGTCTCAATATATTGCGCCGTCTTTTTCAGACCACCTCGTCAGGGTGCGCGATCCTGCCCTTGACAGCCGTGGCCGCGGCAACCGCTGGGTTTGTGAGATATACCTCGCTTTTTACGTCCCCCATCCTGCCGATAAAGTTCCTGTTTGTCGTCGCAACCGCCCGCTCGCCGGCGGCGAGCACGCCCATGTGGCCGCCGAGGCAGGGGCCGCACGTGGGAGGGCTTATCACCGCGCCCGCCTTCAGAAATATATCGAACCAACCCTTTTTCATGGCCTGCGCGTAGATAAACGGAGTCGCCGGTATAATGATAAGGCGGCAGTTTTTTGCGGTCTTTTTACCCTTTAAAATCCGCGCGGCAACCGCGAGGTCTTCAAGCCTTCCGTTGGTGCACGAACCAATCACCACCTGATCAATCGTGATTTTGCCGACCTCTGAAATATTTTTCGTATTCGACGGCAGGTGAGGCATGGCCACCTTTGGTTCTATCTCCAAACAGTCGTATTCCAAGGTCTCGCAATATTGCGCGCCCTCGTCGCTTGAGTAGAACTTATACGGCCTCTCTGCCCGCCCTGCGACGTATGCCCTCGTTATCTTGTCAGGCGCAATTATCCCAGACTTTGCCCCGGCCTCTATCGCCATATTGCACATCGCCAAGCGGCTGTCCATGCCGAGATTATCTATTGCCGGGCCGGTAAACTCCATAGCCCTGTAGAGCGCGCCGTCAACGCCTATCTCGCCGATGACGTGGAGGATTAAATCTTTGCCGCCAACCCATTTGTTAAGTCTGCCCTTAAAGACGAACCTCATGGTCTCCGGAACTTTAAACCAAAGGCGTCCCGTTATCATGGCAGCCGCCAAGTCGGTCGAACCTACGCCCGTTGAAAACGCGCCGAGGCCGCCATAAGTGCAGGTGTGCGAATCCGCGCCAATGACGAGGTCTCCGGGAACGACGACGCCCTTTTCGGGAAGAAGGGCGTGCTCCACGCCTACCTCTCCGCCTTCGTAGTAATGCGTGAGCTTTTGTTCCTTCGCAAAATCATGCAAAATCTTACACTGATTGGCGGACTTGATGTCTTTATTGGGAGTAAAGTGGTCGGGCACGAGGACGACCTTATTCCTGTTAAAGACCTTCTTTGCGCCGATACGCTTGAACTCGTGTATGGCGATGGGCGCGGTGACGTCGTTTCCGAGCGCGATGTCAACCTCCGCGTTTATAAGCTCTCCGGGCGTAACTTCTTTAACCCCTGCGTGCCTTGCGAGTATCTTTTCGGTGATAGTGAGCGGGCGTATCTTGGGACTCATAAATCCAATTTCCTCTTCCTTGCCGCGCCCAGCGCCACTTTTCATTACGAGGGCGCGTCGGTTATTGACCCGCTTCGTTCAGAAAAGTGGCGCTGGGCGCGTTTATTTTATCGGTTTTTTACGCCATCTCTCAAGCTGAGGGATTATCGTATTCGCTATCTTTTTTACTTCGTCCTCTTCCATGACCTTCTGGAGCATCATAATCCCAACGACCATGTCTATCATGCGCTCGACCGTCATGCTCGGGTCGGTAAACGCGCCTTTGCCGTAGCAGAAATGGCAATACTTGCGGTTTGCGGAACCGTTGGCGTTAGTGCCGTAGTCCTTTGCGTCTTCGAGCGGCATCGAGCAGCTCTGGCACGTAGGTCCTATTTTGTCCATCTCCGCCATTATGATTGCACTCCTCAGACGAGGTTTTCCCTTTTTATTTTTCGCTTGTATTCGAGCCTGTTGAGCGCGTTGATGTAGGCCTTCGCGCTCGCAACGATTATGTCGGTGTGCGCCCCCTGTCCGAGAACGACATGCTCGCCTTCCTGCAATCTAACGGTCACCTCGCCCTGCGCGTCCGTGCCGCCGGTTATGGCGTTGACGGAATATTTCAGGAGCTTACTTTTGGTGCCCGTTATCTTGGCGATGGTCTTGTATGCGGCGTCAATCGGCCCGTCACCGGCGCCGGTCTCTTTTATCTCGCTTCCGTCAACCTCCATCACCACTTGGGCGGTTGGGGACTCGTCCGTGCCGCCGGAGACGTAGAGCCTCACGAGCTTGAACCTGTCCGGTATCTCTACCCTCAAGACCTCATCCTGCACGATGGCCTCGATGTCCTCGTCAAAGACCTCTTTTTTCTTGTCCGCGAGCAGCTTGAACCGTCCGAAGGCCTTGTCGAGGTTATCGCCTTCGAGCGCGTATCCGAGTTCACCCAACCGAATCTTGAAGGCGTGCCTGCCGGAGTGCTTGCCCAGCACCAAAGTCGAGCGCGATATTCCGACGGATTCAGGCGTCATTATCTCGTAGGTGGTCTTTTCTTTCAAAAGCCCGTCCTGATGAATGCCGGATTCGTGCGCAAAGGCGTTGTCGCCCACGATGGCCTTATTCGGCTGCACCATCATGCCGGTGACCGAACTCACGAGGCGACTCGCCGGATATATCTGCTCGGTTACGATGTGCGTGTCAAAACCCAGCGCGTCCTTTCGCGTCCTGAGTATCATGACTATTTCTTCAAGGGACGTGTTTCCCGCCCTCTCGCCGATCCCGTTTATCGCGCACTCGACCTGACGCGCTCCGGCGATAACGGCGGAAAGGGAATTTGCGACGGCAAGTCCGAGGTCGTTGTGGCAATGCACGGATATCACGGCCTTTGCGATGTTGGGGACGTTGTCTTTAATGCCTTTAATAAGCGCGCCAAAGGCGTGCGGCAGCGCGTAGCCTACCGTGTCGGGGATGTTGACGGTAGTTGCGCCCGCGGCTATGACCGCTTCAATCACCTCGCAGAGATATTCAACCTCTGAGCGCGACGCGTCCATGGGTGAAAATTCCACGTCCTTGACGTAACCGCGCGCATACGCGACCATCTCCACTGCGCGTCTTTTGGCCTCTTGCCGCGTGAGCTTGAACTGGTATTTGAGGTGGATGTCGGAGGTCGAGATAAACGTATGTATGCGCGGTTTGGGCGCGCCCTTCAATGCGTTCCACGCGGCGTTAATGTCCGCAGCCTTTGCCCTTGCAAGTGAACAAACCACAGGCCCTTCGACCTCCAAGGCTATCCTGCGAACGGATTCAAAGTCGCCCGGAGAGCTGAAGGCAAAACCCGCCTCTATAATGTCCACGCCGAGCTTGGCGAGCTGCCTTGCGACCATGACCTTTTCTTCAACGTTCATCGTCGCGCCCGGAGACTGCTCGCCGTCGCGGAGCGTGGTGTCGAATATCCTGACTTTATTGTCTTTCATGATGTCAACCCGCCGTATCAGTGTCTCTTTTCCTGCTCGTCCCTTTGAACAACCCTTAGCGGCTGCCTCTGCCTGTAATCGAAGCACGTGGTTATCGGGCCGGATACGATGTATCCGAATATCAGCGCAAAGAGCATTATGTTAGGTTCAGCCGCAACCGCGACAAAAAGGAGTATCAAGCCCACAAGAAACCTAAAGGGCATCCTCTGTGAAAGATTGAACTGCTTGAAGCTGTAGTACCTGACGTTGCTTATCATCAGAAACGCAAGCGTATAGACGAGTATAAGCACGGTTATGTGCTTTGTCAGCTCCTCCCCCTTGCCTATGTAGAAAAACAGCAGCACCGTGGCGCAGACCATTGCCGCGGCCGCGGGGATTGGCAGACCGTTGAAACGTTTGCTCTCGACCGTCGTTATCTGCACGTTGAACCGCGCAAGCCTCAATGCCCCGCAGACGACGTACAGAAACGCCGCAAGCCAGCCGAATCTTCCGAAGGGACGGAGCGCCCAAGTGAATATCAGTATGCCCGGCGCAACTCCGAACGCGACGAGGTCCGCAAGCGAATCATACTCCACGCCGAACTTGCTCGTTGACCCGGTGAGCCGCGCTACCCTGCCGTCGAGCCCGTCAAGCACCGCAGAGACGAGTATGGCGATGGCGGCGTTTTCAAAATGCCCGTCAAGGGACGCGATAACGGAGTAAAAACCGCCGAAGAGGGACGCCGAGGTGATGAGGTTCGGAAGGAGGTATACCCCTTTTTTGATGCTCTTTCTCCTTATGTGCGGCTCTTGATTCATTTCGTCGTCTATCATCGTTGGTCTCCCGTTGTTCCCCTATTTGAACGCGCAACATCATGTAGCTCAGGGCTTTAGCCCTGATAAAAGTCAGACCTGAAGGTCTGAGCTACAGTCTAATTCAACGCGCGGTTAAACCCATCTCGCTATCACTGAAGAACCGGCCTTCACCTTGTCTCCAACCCTAACGACCGACTCGCACTCAACCGGCAGGTATACGTCCACCCTTGAACCGAACCTTATCATCCCGAACCTCTCGCCCTTTACGAGCGTATCTTCCGTTGAGACGCGGCAAACGATGCGCCTTGCGATAAGCCCCGCTATCTGGTTGAAGGCCAGCCGCCTGCCCTTTGCCGTCTCCACGACAAGGCAGTTCTGCTCGTTTTCTAAGGCCGCCTTGTCGTAACTTGCGTTGAAGAATTTGCCGGGGTTATACATAATCTTCACAACCCTGCCCGAGGCCGGGGCCCTGTTGACGTGGACGTTGAAGACGTTCATGAATATACATATCCGAGTCGCGTCCGCGCCCGTGAACCGTTCGTCCGCGACGCGCTCGACCTTTATCACGCGCCCGTCGGCGGGGCTTACGATTGCGTCCTCTCCCGCCGGAATATCCCTCTCCGGATCCCTGAAAAAATTCACTACAAAAGCGGCGATAGGGACGAATATCAACTCAAGCCATTTGAAACCGGCGATACATGCCGCTGCGACCGGCACGAGCGATATTAGGATGAAAGGATAACCCTCTTTTGTTATGGGTATGCGCGCCAAAAAACCCCCCGAAAAGCGTCTTTTATGCCTTCACGTCTCAGGCAACCGGCGCGTCAGTTCTTGTCCTTGTCCACTATCTTGCCCTTTTTCAGCCACGGCATCATTGCGCGCAGTTTCGCGCCGACGCCTTCTATCTGATGGGCCTGCCCCTTTTTCATCAGGGCGTTGAAGACCGGTTTGTTGGCGCGGTTCTCGAGCATCCACTCGCGCGCGAACTCGCCGTTTTGTATTTCCTTCAATATCACTTTCATCTCTTTCTTGGTCTCATCCGTCACTATGCGCGTCCCTCTGGTAAGGTCGCCGTATTGCGCGGTGTTGCTGATGGAGTATCTCATGTTCGATATCCCGCCCTCGTATATTAGGTCAACTATCAGCTTCATCTCGTGCAGGCATTCGAAATAAGCCATCTCAGGCGGATAACCTGCCTCGATAAGCGTCTCGAAGCCCGCGGTTATAAGCGCGCTCACCCCGCCGCACAGGACGGCCTGCTCTCCGAAAAGGTCGGTCTCGGTCTCGTCCTTGAAGGTGCTCTCTATAATGCCGGCCCTGCCCCCTCCGATGGCGCTCGCGTAAGAGAGCGCGACGTGAAGCGTGTCGCCGGACGGGTCCTGATGGACGGCCACGAGGGCGGGCACGCCGTTGCCCTTGGTGAACTCGTGCCTCACGAGATGCCCCGGACCCTTTGGAGCGGCCATGAAGACGTTTACGTTTTTGTCCGGCACAATCTGCCCGAAGTGTATGTTGAACCCGTGCGCAAAGGCCAGGTACGCGCCCTTTTTGAGGTTCGGCGCAATCTCGCCCTTGTAGACGTCGCCCTGAAGCTCGTCCGGGATGAGTATCATGACTACGTCCGCTCTGGAGACCGCATCGGCGACCTCCTTGACGTTGACGCCCGCGGCCTTTGCCTTGGCCCATGAGACGCCGTCTTTTTTAAGACCCGTAACCACGTCAACGCCGCTCTCTTTAAGATTGAGCGTATGGGCGTGCCCCTGACTCCCGAAACCTATAACCGCAACCTTTTTCTTGCGGATAATCTCCAGATTTGCGTCCTTGTCGTAGTAGACCTTCATGTAATACCAATCCTCCTTTTTGTATGGGGAGCGTGGGTGGGCGGTGGGAGGTAGGAAAGCCTTCACCACATCCTACATTCCACCTCCTACATACCATCCGTTACCACTCACCACATCCTACTTTCCACCTCCTACATACCATCCGTTACCACTCACCACATCCTACTTTCCACTCCCCATCCTTTACCCCTACTTCTGCTTGGGACTCCTTGCCATTGCGATGCGGCCGGTCCTCACAATCTCCTTGATGCCAAAGGGCCTGCACAACTCGACTATCGCGCCTATCTTTTCTTCGTCCCCGGTTATCTCGATGGTGTAACTTTTGGGGCTTACGTCAACGACCTTGGCCCTGAAGATGTCTACAATCGAGAGTATCTCTGCCCTGTCCGCTGCCGAGGCCGAGACCTTTACGAGCGCCAATTCCCTCTCGATGTGCGCCTCTCCGGTGAAGTCGTGCACCTTTATTACGGAGACGAGTTTATTGAGCTGCTTATTTATCTGCTCGATGACCTTGTCATCCCCTCGCGTAACGATGGTCATGCGGGATATCTTGGGGTCGAGCGTCTCGGCCACCGTGAGGCTTTCTATGTTAAAACCCCTGCCCGAAAAAAGCCCCGATATCCGGGAGAGCACGCCGAACTCGTTTGTTACAAGGACCGATATTGTGTGGCGCATCTACCGCCTCCGTTAAGCCGGAATTTTCCTCCGGTTGTTTTCTCAAACCAAAAGCATCTTATTGAGCGGCTGACCCGCCGGGACCATCGGATAGACGTTCTCGAACGGATCAACCCTAAAGTCCATCACAACGGGCCTGTCATTCACCGCAAGCGCCTTTTTAATGACGCCGTCAACCTCTCCCGGTTTACTCGCCCTAAGTCCGATTGCCCCGTATGCCTCGGCGAGCTTCACGAAGTCCGGGGCAACCGAGACGCACGTGTGCGAATACCTCTTGTCGTAGAAGAACTCCTGCCACTGCCTCACCATGCCGAGCATCATGTTGTTCAATATCGCAATCTTCACGGGCAGTTTGTACTGCACGGCGGTTGCGAGTTCCTGCACGTTCATCTGAAAAGACCCGTCCCCGGCGATGCCGATTACCGTAGAACGCGGAAATGCCACCTGCGCGCCGATGGCCGCCGGAAACCCAAAGCCCATGGTGCCCAGTCCCCCGGATGTTATGAACGTGCGCGGACGGTCGTATTTGAAAAACTGCGCGGCCCACATCTGATTCTGTCCGACCTCGGTTGTAACTATGGCGTGGCCCTTGGTTGCGTGATAGAGCCTCTCAATGACGTACTGCGGCTTTAACTTGCCGTTAGACTCCTGCTTGTACGAGAGCCTGTGCGTCGCGCCCCACCTCTTTATCTGGGCGTGCCAGCCTGCGGTGTTTTTCTTAAACCCAGACAGCGAACTCTTTTGCGGGATGAGTTTTAACATGTCCTTTAGCACGGTTTTAACGTCGCCGACTATCGGGATGTCCACCTTGACGTTTTTGCTGATGGACGTGGGGTCAATGTCTATGTGCACTATCCCGGCGTACGGGGCGAACTCGTCAATCTTACCCGTAACCCTGTCGTCAAAGCGCGCGCCAACGGCGATGAGGCAATCGGCTTCGGTCACGGACATGTTCGCCGTAAAAGTCCCGTGCATTCCAAGCATCCCCAAAAAGAGCGGATGCGTGCCGGGAAAACCACCGAGTCCCATGAGCGTGGTCGTAGTCGGCAGATTGAGCTTTGTTGAAAACGCCTTGAGTTCATCCGCGGCATTCGAGAGCACCACCCCTCCGCCCGCGTAGACCACCGGCCTTTTGGAGGAGAGGATGAAATCCACCGCCTTTTTTATCTGCCCCGGATGACCTTTGTACGTGGGCTGATAACTGTCGAGGTGTGCCTTGTCAGGATGCCTGTAATCGTCCGGCGCGGAGCTAAGCACGTCTTTGGGAATATCCACGAGCACCGGGCCGGGTCTGCCAGTCGTTGCGATGTAGAAGGCCTCCTTTATGATGCGCGGCAGGTCTTTTACGTCTTTCACGAGGTAGTTGTGCTTAGTGCACGGCCGCGTAATGCCGACTATGTCCGCCTCCTGAAATGCGTCGTTGCCGATAAGCGCCGTGGGCACCTGACCCGTCAGGACCACGAGCGGGATGGAATCCATGTAAGCCGTTGCAATGCCGGTAACGGTGTTTGTCGCCCCCGGGCCGGAGGTGACAAGCACCACGCCGGGGCGTCCGGTGGCGCGGGCATAACCGTCGGCCATGTGCACGGCGCCCTGCTCATGACGCACGAGGATGTGCCTGATCGGCTCGTCGTAGAGCACGTCGTAGAGGGGCAGCACGGCCCCTCCGGGGAAGCCGAATATCACGTCCACCCCTTCTTTTTTAAGACTCTCGACGAGTATTTGCGCGCCGTTTTTTTTCATATGCTTAACCGCCAATTCTCCAAAAAATCAGATCAAATCCCGGTCTATGCAGCGTTGACTTCAACGATTTCACTTACAGAAGAAGGCGGCGGAATGTTTTCGCCTGCATCCCGAAGTCCCTCGATATGGAATTCAATAGCCTCTTTGATGAGCCTCAAAACCTCTGCCCTTGTTTCTGCCGCGGCTATGCAACCCGGCAAGTCCGGGACATGCGCGCCATAGCCGGTTTCACCCTTCTCGACAACCACCATGTATCTCATCGTTCGGCCCTCCGCGTCTGGTTATTTCAATCCAGCCTGCTTAAAGATGCTCGCCAAAGTGCCCGGCGGGATATCGGCGCTTGGCTTTCCTGCTATTGTAACCGTGCCGCGTTTGCCGGGATGACGGTATTGACGATGACTCCCCTTCATTCTCACCTGATTCCATCCGTCCTTTTCAAGCATCTTAATCAGGTCTTTGACTTTCATTGTGACAATTTTGAAGCCACATATCCAAAACCTGACCATTTTCCGAAAACATACTCGACTATTTCAATTCTTGAAATTTCTTTTATTTTTTCTGCCTCTGCCTCAGCTTGTGCTACGCGCCGGATTTGCCAAGGCTCGAAAACACCGCCAATGGCAGCCGATATTCTCTCTATCAAAACCTCTGCAGGCTTTGCAAATTTACCAATGTCAAGGACGTCTGTCATCTTCTTTTTTCTGTCCTATCCTAAGCTCTTCAAGAAAGAAAAGACCGTGGGCTGCGCCCACCATTTGCAAGAGTATTCAGCTGACATTCCGGCGGGCACAGCCCGCCCTACAAAACTGCTTTTAATACACCTCGTCGTGCGTCCCGATTTCCATCAAAAATATCTCGTCGTTTTTGCCTTTGCCGGCTTTCACAAACTCGAAAACTATGCGTAAGTCGTAACCGGCGCTGCAAGCCCATGCGCCGCTCAACCTACCCTTGAGTTTGTGTGTCTCAAGCAATGGATTGAACGGGTCTTCCATCAAAAGCCTTAACGCTGCCTCTATATCTTTTCTGAAACCGGGCTTGCGACGCGCTGTTTTCCTGAAAGCCCGTATAAACGTATTGCTCCAGACAAGGCTCCTCATCTACCCGTCTCTTTAATAAGGTCGTCTACGGTGCCTTTTCTCGTCTTTCCTGAAGCA
>JACRCC010000052.1 GCA_016234405.1 Deltaproteobacteria bacterium
GGGACTTCCCCTTTTTTGGCGGCCTTTTGCGCCTCTTTGAGCGCCGAGGCCATGAAGGCAAAGTCCGTTTTTTTCATCATGAGACTTTACTGCAAACAAGGGGGATTATCAATCGGGTTTACGGTTTATGCGCCTTCGCTTCCCGGCTGCATCAGTGAGGGAGATACCGCTGAAGAGGCCATGACCAACATCAGGGAAGCGATAAAACTCCATCGTCTAAGATACAACTCGACCGCCCCATTAAGGTTCGTCTGAGCCTCTTCAATCATCTTACCATTGCTTACCTATGAAACCGGTAAAATACGATTAAATACAAACCTTGGGAATTCATAAAAATTATTCCAGTTTGAGATTTCAAAATCATTTTTGAATTGAATTAATGCTTCATTCATTTTTACGAATTTGTTTCCATGATTTTCATTTACAGAAATTTGCGGTAAGCGATTCAACTTTTTCAAGAGTTCTTCTTTTTTTCTTAAACTCAAAATTCCTACTATCCCTTCCGGGTCATTAACAACATGGAATGCTGTAGCAATTACTAAATCTTCTCCACCCAATGTATGCACCTTATAAGGTCCCTGAGAACGCCGAATTTCACAAATTCTATCCTCTAAAGATTTTTCTTCATTAAACAACAGTTCAATAGCACTTCTAAATTGTTTTATATTTTGTGTCATCTTCTCATACATATTTTTGTATAAACCTATACGCCAGAAACCATTCGTATTTCCACTTCTCATATCAGTTTTCTTCACAAATTCAAAAACGTCGTCTTTTGATAACTGATTTAGCTTTTCTATACCAAATTTGCTTTCAAACCACGTTTTAAGCTCGGCAAATTCTTTTTCTTTTTGCCTTTGATGTTCAATATCCCTTTTTTGAAGATAATCTCTTATCAAATCAGAAATTTGATTATCGTCCATACTGTCCTCTATTTTCTTTGTTGTTTCAGCCTTGTGTAGTATGGGCTGCGGCATTGCCGCAGCCCCTGTTTCATCCTCTCAATAGATTCTCCAAGTCTTCTTTTGACATCCCGCACTGTTTGAGGATTCCTAAAAGCGTGCCCTTGGCGAGTTCGCTGTGGAGCGGGACTACTGTTTTGAAGCTGTCCTTTTGAAGGCTTACGTGGCTTCCCTTCTGCCGCACAACCCGAAACCCTGCCTTTTGAAGAACCTTGATAAGTCCTTCACCGGAAAGAACAGGGAGCTTGGACATCAGGCAACCTCAAGCGGGTAGAGCACTACCTCGCCTGTGCTCTCCGGAAGGTCTTCGGTCCCGAAACTCTCAAGATAGAGTTCAACCGCCTCTTTAAGGTTCGCCTGAGCCTCTTCAATCGTCTTTCCTTGGCTTACAACTCCAAGTTCGACGCAGTGAGCTACGTGCCAATTGTCTTCTTTAGTTATTACCGCGGTAAATTTCTTTGACATAAACGCCTCCCTCACGCAATCTGATATTATCAGCATTCATCCAAAAAAACAATCTCTTCAAAACCATAAAAACAAAAAGGATTGCGGCAATGCCGCAGCCCTTTGTTTTTTACTTGGCGCGCCCGGAGGGAGTCGAACCCCCGGCCTTCTGGTTCGTAGCCAGACGCTCTGTCCAGCTGAGCTACGGGCGCATGGACAAATGATTGACGAATACTCTAACATACCTCCGGAAAAAAATCACCTGCGAGTTATTTTTTTCCGTCCATATAAAAAAGCAGCCTGCGCCTCATGTCCGCGTCCTCGAATATCCGCGCGTGCCCCTTGTCCTTGACGACCCACAACTCCTTAGGGTCTAACGCCTTCTCGTATAACGAATATGCGTGCGCTATGTCCACAATCTCGTCCTTGTCGCCGTGCGCGATTAATACTGGCACGGGCGCGACACGGCCTATCCAATCTATGGCGTTGTGGGAATCGTCAACTAAAAAAACGAGGTAGCTGAGGAGGCGCGTCTTATACGTGGTGAACGAACGCTCTTTTGCTATCCTCTGAAAACTCGCAAAAGGCGCATCCAATATAAGCGCCTTTACCGCGCCCTTGTGTTTGGATGCCGCGACCGTATACACGGCTATTGATCCGCCCATGCTCTGGCCGAAGACGAAGACCCCCTTGTCGAGGTCCGCGTCCTTCATGTTCATCAACTCGTCGAGGGCCGCTGCGGCGTCGCCGTGAACACTGCCGATGGAAGGGTCGCCTTCTGACCTCCCGTGACCCCGGTAATCGAATATGAATACGTCGTAACCCGCGTCCACGAGCCATAGTATGACGCGGGCCTGCGTGCTTATGTTCTCGGAGTAGCCGTGCAAAAAGAGCACGGCGCCCTTTTTATCCCCCCTGCCCTTGAAGAAATATCCGTTGAGCCGGGTTCCGTCGTAACTGGGAAAGTAGACGTCCCTGTAATCATACGCCTCAAGCGCCGTATCCACCGTGAATTCTTTTTTCGCGCTGAAAAAAAACGACCCGCAGCCCGCGTTAAACGTCAGAAAAAAAAGAAACGCGGCGAATGTCAGCGTCTTTGAGGTTTTGCCGGACATTTGGGTCATCTGAGGAGGAGCCTTCGCATCTCTTTATCATATATGAAAGGCAAAAACGACAAAAGACGGCCGACCAACGGCAAGGGGTCTTTGAAGGAGATGATGTCGTCGTGGTCGCTGCCCTTGAAAAAACCGGGGCTTGCCTTAAACCTCAAGGCGTTGGACGCAAGGTGCATCAGATCTCCGGGTATGAGCCACCTGCACCTTACGCCGGCTTTGTAATCCCATTGCGGCGCGATATCATTGTCAACGGCAAGCCTGTCGAGGAGATACGGAAAATCCATGCCCGACATGACCGCGAGGTGCAAAGACCCCCACGGGCGCGGGTTTATCTCCATGAGAACTGGTTTTCCCGTCCTCGCGTCAACCCTAAATTCCACCATTCCAAGACCAGTCCACTTGAGGGACTTTAATATTTCAAGGCCGAGGTCTTTGAGGGTTTCGTCTTTTACGCTCTCTCTCAAAGTCGAAGGCCCGCCTGAGACCGGATATTCGCGCAGCCTCTTATATACAAACGCCGCGCGCGGGACGCCCTTGAAATTAAAGAGCGCGCCCACCCCGAAGGCCCCGCCGTTTGGGATAAATTCCTGAATCAACGGAAACGGATATTTTGAATTTACGCTTTTATACTCCGAAAAAAAAGGTTTTTTTTCAGGCACGTAGACAAACCCCCTCGAACCCGAACTCTCCCTCGGCTTTATCACGAGCGGATAACCGAGGCCGTCGGCCTCTTTTGCTATGGCGGGCGCGTCTTTGCCTTGGGTAAAAATCGTCTTAGGGCACGGAAAACCCTTGCCCATCGCGCTCCTCAATAGCCATGCCTTGTCGTGCAGATTGGAAATAAGGTTCAGGTCGCCGAAAGGGAGCCTCGTGTATTTTTCCAACTCAGTCCTGTGCTTCAATATTATACGCAGGGTCTCATACTCGGCGGGCATCACCATGTCATACCGCGTCGTCGAGACCTCCTTTAAGAGCCACTCGATAAACGCGGGAGGACTGCCAAGCGGCGAGGGATAAACCACCGCCCTTGCGCAGTATTTGGAAAAGAGCGCTGCCGCAAACCGCGTGTGCTCGCCCACGGTAAGGGTCAACCCTCGAGAGCCGAGAGAGCGCACCACGGCAAGGGTCTTGTTCCACATCCCGTCGAGCACAAGGACGTTTGAGGTGAGCGCGTTTTTTTCAATCATAATGTAAGCGCGGCCAGCGCCGCTTTGGTTTGCCAAAGTTGTCACATCCAACTACCTCGATTATCCAAAGCGGCGCTGGCCGCGGCGTTTTCCCTTGCCATAAAAAATGCGATTTGATAATTTGTTGGGTGCTCCATATCACCACAACTATGGAAAAAGTGCTTGAAAAATTAGGGTCTTTCGTCTATCGCCGCCACAGGGCGCTCCTCCTTTTCATCTGCCTCCTGACGGCCGCGTCGTTCGCGCTGATTCTGAGGCTCGAGCTGAAAAGCGACCTCACGGACGTGCTGCCCTCCGACAACCCGGCGGTTGACGAGTTCACCGGTTTTTTAAACGCATTCGGCTCCGCCGACAATCTTATCATAGCCTTGAAATCAAAAGATAGGCGGGCGATCGAGCACGTTGACCTCATCGAAACGCTCGGCAAAAAACTCTCCGCCTCCCGGCACGTGGACTGGGTGGATTATAACGTCCTTTTCAACGAGCGCGGCAACGGATTAGCCGCGCGAAAATTTCCGCTCTTCCTCGACGACCGAGGGAGGACGGAGTTGAAGAAACGACTCACCCCAAAGGGCGTTGAAGCGGCCGTGAGGGGAAATAAAGAGGAGATATCCTCCTTGCTCGGCTCACCCGTGGCCTCGGAACTTATTCAAAAAGACCCGCTCAACATACGCTCCATAGTCGTCTCTGCATTTTCAAGGACAAAGGGGCAGGGCAATGCAAATACATTAGGTTACTACATCAGTAAAGACAACGGACTTGCCCTTATCTTCGTAAAACCATCAGGCAAGGGCAGGGACCTCAAGTTCGTAAAAGAATTCAGCCTCTGGCTCGACGATACCGTGAAGGAGACGCTGAAGGATTATAGAGCGGGCGCGGATATCGAGGTCGGCATGGCCGGGTCTTTTGCCTTCGCAATGGAGGCCAACGCAAAGATACTCAGGGAGGTCGTCATAAACGCCCTTGTATCGTGCGTCCTCGTCCTCCTTATCTTCAAATTCATATTCAAAAAGAGACTTGCCGTTGTGGCGCTCACGGCAACGTCGCTCACTATCGCGCTCGCGTGGACGCTCGGCGCGGCATATCTCATATACGGCAGCCTCAACATGGTCAGCAGCATCGTAACGGCGATGCTCATGGGTCTTGGCATTGACTACATCATCCATATATACGCGAGGCTCGAGGCCGAGGCAAGCAGATGCGGTCTTGAGGATGCGCTTAAAATCACGTTTGCAAAGACCGCCCCGGGCGTGGTTGTAGGCGCGCTTACGACGGCGGCCGCGTTTTTCTGCATAACCGTAACGAGCTTCAAGGGGCTTCACAGCCTCGGCATAGTGGCGGGCATCGGGGTCATAGCTTGTCTTCTGACGGCGCTCCTTTTTATGACCTCCGCAATCGCGGCGCTCGAAGGGTTCAAAAAAAATCTCGTCCTCGGCGAAAAAAAGCGCGTGATGAAGGCGGGGTTCGCCGCCGCCGCCGTAAAAAACCACCCCGGCGCAATCATCGCGGCCTTCGCGCTAATCCTTATCATATCCATTGCCGGGTTCACGGGCATACGCTTCGATAACGACCCAGAGGCCATAGGGCTTAAAGACAGCCCTGCCGTAAAGACGGACATTGAAATCTCCAAAGGCTTCGGCCAGAAGCGCAACCCGGTTCTCGTTACGGTCTTCGTGGAAGGGGTGGAAGGGACGGACGGGGAGGACGCATTACTTCTCAGGATGGACAAGCTCTCGGGATACATCAAACAATCAAAGGCCGACGGCGTCATAGCGGACGCCGCCACGGTCGCCGCCTTCGTGCCGGAACTTCAAAGTCAAAAACAGGCGCTCGCCGCCATCGCCAGGATAAGGGCGGAGATAAACTGGGCGGAGATAAAAAGCGTTTTCAAAAGGTCTCTTGAAGAAAACGGTTTTTTGTATAAAAGGGAATACGACGCATACCTCGACGGGCTGCGCTCCGCGCTCAGTATAAAGAGTCCGATTGGACTCAAAGACCTCGAGGCGGCCGGGGGCAAGAGGGCAAAATACTTCTACAACGGCGAAAAAATGAAGCTCGCCGCTTATGTCTTTCCTAAGGAAGGCAAGTGGCGGTTGTCCGATTTAAACCGCGTTAGAGACGGCGTCCTTGCCCTCGGAGACGGCTTTTCATTCACCGGCGCGCCCGTGATGTTCGAGACGCTTAAAACCGCCATCATAAAAGAAAGCGCCATTGCGACGGTCATATCTTCCGTCCTTATATTTTTTATCCTCCTTATGCAGTTCAGGACGATTGCGCGGGTGCTTCTGACGCTTGTTCCGCTGGCCGCGGGGTTCATAATCACACTGGGCGTCATGGGGCTTACGGGTTTGAATTTCAACTTCATAAACATCGGGGCCGTGCCGCTTCTCTTGGGCATTGGGGTGGATTACGGGGTCTACGTCATGCAAGACCATCTTGAGAATAAAGGCCCTTCGCATGAGGCCGCCCTTCGCGTCGGCGGCGCGGTCGCCCTTTGCGCGTTGACGACGATAGCCGGTTTCGGCTCTCTCGTCACCTTCGCCTTCAAGGGCATCTCAACGCTGGGCGTCGTCATATCCATCGGCGTTACCGCGTGTCTCTTCTCGTCTCTTCTCCTTCTTCCCGCGGCCCTGCGCTACGCCGAAGACCGAGTAAAGCAGCCATGAACGACTACACAAAAAACCCCCAAGAGGGTAATCCCCCTCTCCCCAAACGCCATGTCCTCGGAAGACCCTCGGTCTACAGGATAGGCACGTGGGGCATCGGCTATCTGCCGACGTGGTTTTCCTACTGGTGCGTAAGGAGGATCGCCGAGGCGAGCTATCTTTTCGGGTCAACGGCCCGCAAAAACGTAAAGGACAATCTGCGAAGGGTATTTCCGAATATCGCCGAGAAGACCGTCAGCAAACTCGCTCTGAACACCTTCAGAAACTATTCCGAATATCTCGTGGACTACGGCAGGTTCAAAACGCTCGGCAAGGAGCGTCTTTTTGAGGTGCTGACGTGCGACGGAATGGAGCATATACACGCGGCCTTAGCGCGCGGCAACGGCGTAATAGTCCTCACCATCCACATGGGCAACTGGGAACTCGGCGGGATGTCCGCCGGCAAACAGGGGATAAAGACCAACGTCGTCACCGCCCACGAGGGGATGCTTGAGATAGACGCCATAAAGGAACGCTACAGGAAGCGCCACAACGTAAACACCCTGATAATCGGAGACTCCCCCTTCTCGACCATCGAACTCTTAGCCGCTCTGCGTAGAAACGAGATGATAGCCATGCTCGTTGACCGCTCCGGCGCGAGCGGCAAGGGGGGCAATATAACGGTTGGGTTTTTCAATCGGCCATTCCCATTTCCCAAAGGGCCGCTTATCTTGTCGCGGATGACAGGGGCCGCGATAATACCGTCGTTCGTCGTAAAGGAAAAGGGCGCTTACAGGTCAATAAACACCCCCGCGCTCTTTGCCGCCTCAGAGGAAGAATTCACGGACTGCGCAAGACGCATAATGCTCGTATTTGAAGACGCCATCAGACGATACCCCGACCAATGGTATAACTTCGTGAAGGTGTAGGGTGGGCATCGCCCACCATCCCGCGCCCCAGCACCACTTCCGTTATTAAAGAAAATTGTTTAGTGACTTTCTTCGCGTCGGAAGTGGTGCTGGACAACAAATCATTGGACACGCCCGTTGTTTTTATATACAATTTCAATAAAATAAGCCTGTCAGCGCCGTTTTTTTCATCGGAGATTTAAATGACCGCAAACACCGCCGCTCAAGTTAACGCAATAAACATTGCCGAAGACAGTTATACCTACTCCGGCACATATACGCCCCCCATAACCACTGGGCTTCCAAAGACCATCGCCTCGATCTGCCCCGAGTGCCTCAAGGTCATAAAGGCCGTCCATTACGTCGAGGACAACAAGGTGTTCATTAAAAAGGAATGTTCGGAACACGGGAAGTTCAACGACCTTGTCTTTTCCGACGCGAAGATATTCCTCGAAATGGAGAGGTGGCACTTCGGCGACGGAAGGGGGCTTGAAAACCCGCACATAAAAAACGCCACTAAGTGCCCAAGCTCATGCGGGATTTGCAACATGCACACCACGCACACATCCCTTGCAAACGTTGACATAACCAGCCGCTGCAACCTCTCGTGCTCGGTATGCTTCGCGGACTCGAATTCCAACCCGTATCAGCCGGACTATGAAGATGCGGTCAAGATGCTTCAAAACCTGCGCGACCAGAGGCCGGCCCCGGCGGAATCCGTTCAATTCATGGGCGGGGAGCCGACGATCCACCCGCGCTTCCTCGACATCGTAAAGGCCGCGAAGGACCTGGGCTTTTCACACATTCAGACGGCCACTAACGGCATAAAATTCGTTGACCCGGATTTTGCAAAACGCGCAAGGGACGCGGGGCTTCAATTCCTCTACCTGCAAATGGACGGGGTGGACGACTCGGTCTTCAAAAAAATACGCGGCAGACCGCTCCTTGACGTCAAGCTCAAGGTCATAGAATCCGCAAGAAAGGCGGGCATCCGCATAATCTTTGTTCCGACGGTCATTAAGGGCGTCAACGACGACCAGCTCGGGCCGCTCGTAAAGCTCGCCTTCGAAAACTTGGACGTCCTCTCCGGCATATCCGTCCAGCCTATCGTCTTTACCGGAAGATTCGCCGAGGAGGAACGCCTCTCCAAACGCTACACGCTGGCCGACATGATACACGGCGTGGGCGAACAAACCGGTTTCACGAGACCCTACGAAGACTGGTTTCCCCTGAGCGCCATAACGCCTTTTATCAAGTGGGGCTCGGCCATAACCGGGCGTCCGCTCACGAACCACACCTGCCATCAACACTGCGTCATGGGCACGCTACTATTCGTGGACAAGGACAAAAATGCCGCGCCGGCAACGCGGTTTTTGGACCTCCACGGGCTTTTGCATGAAATGAACGTAGTTTCAAAGACCACTAAAAAGACGTGGTTCAAGTTCCTCTCCGGCTTAAAGACGCTCTCTGCCGTCAAAAGGCATTTCAACGCCGGCGCGGCGCCGGCCGGTCTCACCTTCCAAAAGTTTCTGCGCACCCTCGACGGATATTCGGACAAAAAATACACGTGGTCTTCCAAATACAGGGGCCACGCCTACAAGACGTTTTTCATCGTCGGGATGCACTTCATGGACAACTACACCTACGACCTTGAGCGCGTCAGACGCTGCGCCGTCCACTATTCCGCGCCCGACGGCCTTTTATATCCGTTTTGCAGCTACAACTCAGGACACAACTTCAGGCTGCGCGTGGAAAAGGCATTCGTCTCCAAACGGGCAAAGTCGGCAAAGGCGATCGCATGACCTCGATGCCCGCGCGATATTTGCGCAAACCCGTCGTTGTCATGGCGGGGATGCTCCTTTTTTTTCTCCCAAGCCCCGCCCTCTCCGTTGAAAAAAGCGGGCAGGCAATGGCCGACGCCCCGCCCGGCCAGGGCAGACGTCTTAATGACAAAGAAATCGAAGAGGCCTTCGAAAAAATAAAGACCCTTCAGGCGGGTTTAGACTCCGCCTCCGCCAACATTAGGCAGACAAAGACCAACCCCATACTCAAAAAACCCCTCATCTCCGAGGGAACGGTCTTATTGAAAAAGCCGAACCTCCTTCGCATGGAGATGAAAAGGCCGGAGCATACCATCACGATCGTTGACGGACGAGTCATGTGGGTCTTTCGCCCGGACACAAAAGAGGCGCTAAAGTACGTCCTCTCCGAGCAGCTCATGGCCAATCAGGCCGTAAAATTCTTTTCCTCGGCGATGAACATATCCCTTGAGGAACTCGGTAAAAAATTCAAGGTGGAGATGTTTGAAGACGCCGGCGTCTGGGTCCTCGACCTCACCCCCAAATCTGGCATGGCCGCAAAGTTTCTCTCCAAGATACGCATCTACTTCAAAGACGGCGCGCCGCTCCCCTTCAAGCATGAGGTCATAGGAAAAAAGGGCAACCTTACGGTCATGGAGTTCTCGGATACGGCCTTGAATCCTGCAACCGCGCCCGACGCCTTCACGTTCACGCTCCCCAAGGACGCCCGGATAACGAATACCTTTGATGAAGAAGCCCCGCGCTAAAACCGTCAGGTTCGCGCTCAACGCCGCGGTCATCGCGGCCTTGATAATCATCGCTTACGTTTACGCTCCCGGCCCGGAGGACGTAAAAAAAACCATCGCCGGCTACGGGGCCGCGGCCCCAATTATATTCATCGCAATCACAATCTTAAAGCCGCTTATTTTTTTCCTGCCGAGCATGGGTCTTACGATAGTGGCCGGCACGCTTTTCGGCCCTTTCTGGGGCACCGTCTACGTGGCTATCGGCGGCGCAGGCTCGACCGTCATAGGCTTTTACGGCACGCGGCTTTTCGGCAGAGAGCGCATGAAGCGCATCCTCTCGGAAAGGACGCGGCTCTTTGCGATAGACGAAAAAATGACCCGCGGGGGTTTTAGGACTACGCTGATGCTCCGCGCCTTCAACCTCCCGTGGGACATTGTGAGCTATGCGGCCGGACTCTCCGGCATGAGGTTCAAGGACTTTTACCTCGCAAGTCTCCTGATGCTCGTGCCGACGAGTTTCGTCTACACATACTTCGGGAGCACGGTAGGAAGCGTCAATTCCCCGCAGTTTTTCGGCGCCCTCGCGCTCCTGTTCGTCTTCGGCATGCTCCCGCACCTGTACATGAAGGTCAGGAAAAAACCGCCGGAAGACTCGTCAGGCAAGGAATGACCCCTCTCCTTTATTTCTGTTGCCCCTCCCGTTGTTTTTAAGTTATATTTTATTTCAGGACGGAAATCCACTTGGCTCATGACTGCATAATAGAGGCGCAAGGACTCGTTAAGACCTATCCGGGGGCGGACAGGCCCGCGGTAGCGGGCATTGACCTCAGGATAAAAAAAGGCGCCTTTTACGGCGTGCTCGGCCCAAACGGCGCGGGCAAGACCACGACCCTGTCCATCTGCTCCGGCCTCATGCGCCCGGACTCGGGACTCCTCGATATTGCCGGGCTTGATATACGCAAGGACCTTACTGAAATCAAGGGCATCATCGGCCTCGTCCCTCAGGAAACGGCCGTTTACCCAACGCTTACTGCGCGCGAAAACCTTCTCTACTTCGGTGCAATGCAGGGTTTGTCCGGAGACCGCCTCAAAACACGGGTGGACTACTGCCTCGACGTGGCGCGCCTCACGCCCCTTGCGGACAAAAGGGTCGAGACGTTTTCCGGAGGACTCAAAAGAAGGCTCTCCCTCGTGGCCGGACTCATCCACGAGCCTAAAATCCTCTTCCTTGACGAACCCACGGTCGGCATAGACCCGCAGTCGCGCCTCTTTATTTACGAGAGCCTCAAAAAAATGAATTCATCGGGCATGACGATAGTCTACACGTCCCACTACATGGAAGAGGTCGAAACTCTGTGCGCGGAAATATCCATAATAGACCGCGGGGTGATCATAGCCGAAGGCCGCGTGGACGACATGGTCATACGCCACAGCGGAAGCGTCATCGAGGTGCGGTTAAACGCCCCGCCGCCGGAGGCGTTGAGACAAAAGGTATCAGCGCTCCCGCACGTATCCGGCGCCTTATTCGACGCTAAGACCTTTACCGTTAAGAGCGCAAAACCTCAACAAACTATCGGCGATATAATGCGTCTGATGGAAGAGAGTAACCTAAACATACTGTCGCTGTGCCACGGGGGTTTGAGCCTCGAAAAGCTCTTCATCTCCCTCACTGGCGCCAAACTCCGGGAGTAGGACGCAACAAATTGAAAAGACTCTATCATTCGATAATAAAAGAAACGAAGGTGATAATCCGCGACAAAGAGGCGTTGCTGCTTCTCTTCGCCATGCCCACGGCCTTCGTGCTTATCATGTCCCTTGCGATGAAAGACGCCTTCGGGGACAAGGGCAACGCGGCATTCTCCGTAGTCATCATTGACAACGACCGTTCCGTAGTCGGCGAAACCGTTACCGAGGTCTTTTCCTTTATCCCCGCCTTTAAGGTTGAAATGGCCCTGCCGGGCGGGATTACGGACCCCGTTAAAATTCAAGACGACGTTAACGCGGGCAGACACAAGTTTGCGGTTATAATACCCGAGGGCGCGACCAAAGGCGCGGTAAGGAGGATTCGTCAGCAGCTTGCATTTACGAAAAAAGGTCCCGCTAAAGAAGTCTCTATCCGGCTTTTCGCGGACCCTGCGCTGCGCCCGGACCAAAATCACCTTGCGGCCTCGACGCTCAATAGGGCATTGCAGGGCATCGAAAACAGACTCCTGTGGGAGCAATTCGGCGAGGTAAGCGGGGTAACGCCGCAGGGCAGCCTCAAGGAGACGGCAGAGGTTTTGCGCGCCAACAAACCCTTTGCCGAGGTCTACCCGGAGTCACCGGCTTCAAATGTGCAGGGGGCGCATAAACGGCCGCCCATGCCCACGGCCGTTCAGCAGAGCGTGCCCGCGTGGTCTCTGTTTGCGATGTTTATGCTCATAATACCGCTTTCAGTCACCTTCATAAAAGAACGCCAACAGGGGGCGTTGCTGCGCCTGCGCTCCATGCCCGCGCCCGCGTGGGTGATAATATGCGGCAAGGCCGCCCCTTTCTGCGTCATAAACCAATTGCAATTCGTATCCATGCTCCTTGTCGGAATCTACGTCGTGCCGCTCCTCGGCGGCGACGCGCTCACCATCGAGGGCGGGTCATACGCGGGCATCGCAATCGTATCAATGTCCGCGTCCCTTGCGGCCGTCGGATACGGGGTCATGGCCTCGGTCTTTTGCAAGACCGCCGAACAGGCCACGACCTTTGGCGGGACATCCGTCATAATATTCGGCGCGCTCGGCGGCATCATGGTTCCTAAATTCCTGATGCCTCCGGTCATGCAGAAGATAACCGTCATATCCCCGATGGGCTGGGGACTCGACGCGTTTTTGGATATCTTCGTGCGCGGCGGAGGCGTCCGTGATATACTGACTGCCTCGGGAGCCCTCCTTATCTTCGCCATAGCCTGCGCGATAACGGCCGGCGCGCGGTTTAAATACCTTTCAAGATAGTATAAGATTATTGCATCGGGAGGCGGGATAGGATTATGCCGGGATCTCAAAACCATCAGCTCAAGTCCGACCTTAAAAAACTCCTTGTCGAGACCTGCCGGAAAAAGATTCCCCCGGAGACCATACCCGACGACGCGACGCTCATCGGGTCGGATTCATTTCTCGGCCTTGATTCCCTTGACGTGCTTGAGGTAAGCGTGGCCCTCAAAAAGCGCTACGGGGTGCGCGTAACCGACAGCAAGGACGCCTTGCGCATAATGAAGACGATTGACGCCCTCGCCGACGCCATAGAGCCTTGACCCATAATGACTAACCTCGTTAAAATTCGCGGCATGGGCGCCGTGTCTTCCTGCGGCATCGGCGGGGAGCGTCTTGCCGCAGACCTGCGGGCGGGCAAATCAAACGGTCAACGTCTTACCACCTTTCCAATATATTTCAGCAATGAAATAAAGGTAAACCAACTTCAGGCGGCTTTGCCGGAAGACGGGCAGGGACGCACGGATGAGGCGATAAATCTCGCCGTAAACGAAGCGCTCATTGAAGCCGGACTCGCCCTTGGCGGCGAAGGACTCCGTTCCAGCGCGCTCATCCTCGGCAGCACAGGCTTCATATATGAGAGCGAGTCGTTATACAGGCGGCAAAAGGCCCTCGGTCAAGCCCTGCCGCCCCCCTTGTCCGGGCGCAGCGTCGGCAGGGTCGCCGCCGGAATCGCCAAACGCCATGCCCTCAAAGGGCCTGTCCTGACCGTCACAACGGCGTGCACGTCGAGCGCGAACGCCCTCCTCTTGGCGGCCTCCATGATAAAACGCGGGGATGTCAAACGCGCAATAGTTATCGGAGCGGAGATGCTCAACGCATTTACCCTCAACGGATTTTATTCCCTCATGCTCTTGTCACCGGAGGGGATAAAACCATTTGACGCGGGTAGACGCGGCCTCCAACTCGGCGAGGCCGCCGCGGTCATAATACTCGAGGCCGCAGATTCCATGGACGCCGCCGGGATTTATCTCTCCGGAGGAGCCAATAATTGCGACACCCACAACGTGATTAGCACCTCCCGTGACGGCCGCCTCGTGGCCGAGGTCATGAAAACGGCGATGAACGCGGCGGGCGTATTTGCCGCTGACATTGCCGCGATAAAGGCGCACGGCACCGGCAGCCTCGATAACGACTCCACGGAGGCCTCGGCCATGCGTCTGGTCTTTGAAGAAGGAGGAAAAGGGGAGAAGGGGAGCGCAAAGGTGCCGCCTTTTACCGGCCTCAAGGGCTGCATGGGTCATACGTTGGGCGCGTGCGGGGCCGTTGAGACGGTTGCATTTTTCAAATGCCTCAAAGAAGGCTTCATCCCGTCGGCAATGGGTTTCAAAGACGTTGACCCCGGCATCGGTTTGTCTCCGCTCACCACGGCGCGCATGATGGACAACGCAAGCGGTTTTTACATGCTCAATTTTTTTGGTTTCGGCGGCAACAACACGTCTTTGGTCTTCAGATACGTTTAACTTATGCTAATACCGATTTACATACTCTCTGCGGCCGCGCTCGGCCCATGCGGGGACATCCAACAAACGGAGAGGAAGATCCTCGCGGGAGACGTGGAGCATACTATCATACAGGACACGCTTGAGACGCTTACGGGTCTCGACATGCGCCGAGTCGGCCACTTCTGCGAGACAGCCCTTGTCGGCTCCGTGCTCACGATAAAGCGTCTTAAAAATCCCCTCGACCCAAACTCACACGTCTACTTCGGGACGGGTCTCGGAGAGGTGCAAAAGACCATGTCCATTTTCAAACAGACACTCGATTCCGAGGGAGACGCGGTCTCTCCTTACAGCTTCATCAATTCGATAGGCTCCACCACCTCATTTTACATCGCCAAGACCGCCGGTCTCAAATCGAGAAGCATCACCGCTTGTCAGGATGAATTGTCTTTTGAATGGGCGCTCAAACTCGCGTGCAACGCCATCGAGGACAAGGATACAAACTCCGCCATGGCCGGCGGCGCAGACGAGTTTTCAGTCCCGCACAAAGAGCATCGGAGGAGACTCCTTCTCGATGACGAGCAGATAATGGGCGAGGGCAGCGGGTGGCTTTATCTTTCAGGCGAGAGAGACTCCGCTATCGGAGAGGTCATTGAGGTGAGGTATCTGCCGTTCACGGGCGCGGACGACGCGCACAAATGGGCGCGGGAGGTTTCAAACGTCTGCAAGCCTTACTTGGCCGGTAAACCGCCTTTTCTACTGCCTGGTTTCCGCGTCAACGCGGGACGTCTCGATGCGCTCACAAAAGCCATACCCGGGGTCAAGGTCAGGCGTTATCTCGATTACTGCGGGTGTTTTCACACGGCCGCAGCCTTCGCCGTCGCGTCGGTATTCGACACGCCGCATAAGTCGGACAGTATTTATCTTCACGTGAATTCGGATATCGAGGGCAGGACCATGGCCGTCGTCTTTAAGGCCTATGGAATCGGAGGTGGGGGATAGGAGGTAGTAAAGTCTTTCCCGCGCCCCACATCCCACTCCCAACTCCCCGTCTCAGACCGCGCCCTTCAATAGCCTGAATATCTTTTCCTCCCTGTCGGCGCACGCCGCCAATTTTTTTGAAAGTTCGTCGAATACGGCCGGATTTGTCTCGCGCCCTTTGCAGACAGCAGCCCCGAGCACCGCGAAGTCCCTCCACATGTCCCCGGTCTCCGACATCTGCTTTGCGGCTTCGAGCACGGCCGGGGCCTTCAATATCTCATAAGCCTCCTGCAAAAA
>JACRCC010000051.1 GCA_016234405.1 Deltaproteobacteria bacterium
AGGCGCGCGCCTTCACTTACGGCGCTTCTCCCGAAGCGCCTCATCCTCGCTTCGCTCGGCGTTCAGGCGCCGTTCGAGTCCCGTCATCAAAATCAGTTTTAAACGGAACAAGGGCAAGAAAAAACCTTGCCCTTGTTCCGTTTAAAACTGGTGCCGAAGGGGGGACTCGAACCCCCACAGGCTTTCACCCACAAGAACCTGAATCTTGCGCGTCTGCCAATTCCGCCACTTCGGCATACATATGACTTGAAAAAACGTTCTTTTCAAGCTATAGTTCTACAGCCTGAGACCATGACACGATGACGCGCCTCGATTTTTTATATTTCCATACAAAACTTGTTAAGTCAAGGTGGTTTTGAGGCCGCTTCGCGGCCGTTATGTCAGCGGCAAAAAATATCTAAGGAGACTTATTAAGGATGAAGTTTTTCATAGACACCGCTAACCTCGAGGAGATAAAGACAGCCAACGAATGGGGGCTTGTTGACGGGGTGACGACAAACCCGTCGCTTGTCGCCAAGGAGAAGTGCTCTTTCGAGGAGCGCATAAAAGAAATCTGCAAACTCATTGACGGGCCAGTGAGCGCAGAGGCCGTCAGCCTCGATTCCGAAGGCATGTTAAAGGAGGCGCGGCATCTCTCCAAGATTCACAAAAACGTCGTGGTGAAAATCCCCATGACGCTAAACGGACTCAAGGCCGTAAAGACTCTCTCCAAAGAGGGCATAAAGACCAACGTGACGCTCGTATTTTCTCCCACGCAGGCGCTTATGGCGGCAAAGGCGGGCGCCACCTACGTAAGCCCCTTTGTCGGCAGGCTCGACGACGCATCGCACACGGGCATGGACCTTATAAGCCAGATACTCGACATATTCGAGAACTACGAGTTCAAGGCCGAGGTAATCGTCGCAAGCGTCAGGCATCCTTTGCACGTCGTGGAAGGCGCGCTCATGGGCGCGCACGTCGCCACCATACCATTTAAGGTGTTGGAGCAGCTCTCGAAACACCCGCTTACGGATATCGGCATCGAGAAGTTCCTCAAGGACTGGGAAAAGGTGCCCAAGTAAGGAGCTTTTTCCCCTCTTCCGGAGGGGGTAATCCCTCCTTCGCGGTTAATACCACCAATACAATGCGGGATTTAAAAACGGAAATACTCGGATTCATGAAGGAGGCGGGCAGGCCCATTACCTTAAAGGGGCTTATCCAGTCCTTAGGGGTCGAGACGGCCGAAAGGAACGTCTTCAAAAAGTCCCTCAAGGGATTGGTGCGCGAAGGCGCGGCCGTCAAGATACGCGGGGAGAGATACGGCCTGCCCTCGAAGATGAACCTCGTTACGGGCGAGCTTTCGCGCCATCCTGACGGCTACGGATTCGTTGCCCCTGAGACTGGAGAGGGAGAGGATGTTTTCATAAATCCGAGGCGTTTGTCCGGGGCCATGCACGGCGACACGGTCGTTGCGAGGGTCGAGGGTTTAAAGAGCGGAGGTAAAAAAGAGGGCAGTATCATCAGGATACTCAAGAGGGCGAATAAAACGGTCGTTGGACGTTTTACTTTTTCCCGGAACTTCGGCGTGGTCGTGCCGTCGGATACCCGGCTCACGGGAGAGATAATCATCCCTTCAAAGGACACGGCCGGCGCGAAAAACGGGGTCATCGTCGAGGCCGAGATAACGAAGTGGCCGGATAGATTTTCCGGGGCATCTGGAAAGGTCATCGAGATAATCGGAGACCCCAAAGACGCGGACGTCGAGGCTGAGGTGATACTCCGTAAATTCGGCCTGCCGATAAAATTCCCCCCTGAGGTCATGGCCGAGGCAAAGGGCGTTTCTCCCGTCGTTACGGCGCCCGATATTGCCGGAAGGGTTGACCTGCGGGGCATCCAGACCGTAACCATAGACGGAGAGACCGCAAAGGACTTTGACGACGCGGTCTCGGTGGAAAAGACCCAGGGCGGCTACAAATTGAGGGTCTCCATAGCGGACGTGAGCCACTACGTATCCGTTGGCTCGTTGCTCGACGTGGAGGCATACGAGCGCGGCACGAGCGTATATTTTCCGGACAGGTGCACCCCTATGCTGCCCGAGGCGCTCTCCAACGGGATATGCAGTCTAATCCCGCGCGAAGACCGGCTCACGCTCACCGCGGACATGGACTTTGACGGAAACGGAAATCTCACGCGGAAAAAATTTTACGAGAGCGTGATTAAAAGCCGCGAGAGGCTCACCTACACGCTCGTCAAAAATTTGCTCAAGGGCGAAGACGCAAGCCTTACCGAAAAATATTCTCACATCCGCGCCGACTTGACGCTCATGGAGGAGCTTGCGCTTAAACTTTTTGAAAAAAGATTTGAGGCCGGCTCCATTGATTTTGATCTCCCCGAGCCGCAGATAATCATTGACATCGAGGGCAGGGTCGAGGACATAGCGCGCTCCGAGAGGAACGTCGCGCACAGGATAATAGAGGAGTTCATGCTTGCGGCCAACAAGGCCGTGGCAACTGAATTCAGCGCAAACAAACTCCCCTTTTTATACAGGGTGCACGCGGAGCCGGATGAGGAGGATATCGAGGGCTTCATCGAGTTCGCGGGAGGCCTCGGCGTTGTTCTCAAAAGAGACGGCGGGCCAAAGGCGTTTCAGCAGGTATTGAAGACCGTTGCCGGGACCCCTTTGGAGAGGCTCGTGAACCACGTGCTTTTGAGGAGCATGAAGCAGGCCGAATATTCCAACGTGAACGTCGGACACTTCGGCCTCGCCTTCGGCGACTACACGCATTTCACCTCTCCCATAAGGCGATACCCGGACCTCGTCGTGCACAGGCTTTTAAAGGCCCGCATCCGCGGGAGATACAACGCTGCCGAGAGAGCCCGGATGGAAGTCCTGCTCCCGGAGATAGCCGGCCGCTGTTCGAAACGCGAGCGCAAGGCAATGGAGGCCGAGAGGGAATCCGTAGACCTTAAGAAAGTCCAGTTCATGAAAGACAAGACCGGAGAGGTCTACCCCGGTTTCGTATCGGGAGTAACGAGCTTTGGGCTGTTCGTCGAGCTTAAAGAATATTTCGTCGAGGGGCTTATCCACGTATCCGCCCTTACGGACGACTATTATATCTACGATGAAAAACGCCATACGCTTACGGGCGAAAGGACGCGCAGGCGTTTCAGACCAGGTGACGAGGTGACGGTGGTGGTGAACGCGGTGGACATTGAAAGGAGGAGGATAGACCTTTTGCTCGAAGGACAAGTCGCTAAACCCCCTAAGTCTCTCTTTAAGAAAGGCGCGGGTTCTAAGGGGGGGTTATCCACAACGGAAGGCAAGTTCAACCCCCGCTTCAAGCGTGCGGGGGCAGGAAAGAAGGGGAAAAGGCGTTGAGACCTCGCCGGATGAAGACCATCAACAGCCGTCTGGCGGCGAGGGAGATACGGGGGGCCGTATTGACGCTCGGCAACTTCGACGGCGTTCATCTCGGACACCAAAGGATAATCCGCAAGGTCGTGGGGCGCGCCAAGGTGCTTAGATGCGCCTCGGCGGTATTCACATTCGAGCCGCATCCACTGAAGGTGGTCTCACCCGGCGCGTCTCCTCCGCTCATCGCCGCGCCGGAGGAAAAGATAAAACTCATCGCAGGCCTCGGGCCAAACTTCCTCATACTCGCAAAATTCACAAAGGGGTTTGCGGAAAAGCACCCGCGCGAGTTCGTTGAAGAGTTCATCGTCCCAATGGACGTGAAAGAGGTTTGGGTGGGGCATGATTTTTCATTCGGCAAAGGCAAGGCCGGCACCGTAAGTCATTTGAAATCCCTCGGAGCAGAATTAGGTTTTAAGGTCAACATGATTCCGGCCTGCAAAAAGGACGGACACATAGTCAGCAGCTCGCGCATAAGGGCGCTTGTAAAATCCGGCGAGGTGAAAAAGGCCGCAAGACTTCTCGGCAGGGGTTTTTCCGTTAAAGGGGTAGTCGTAAGGGGCAAAAGAACGGGGAGGGCGCTCGGGTTTCCCACCGCGAATATAAAGGTAAAGAGCGAACTTGTCCCGGGCAAAGGCGTGTACGCGGCCTATGTTTTTTTCTCAGGCAATACATATCGCGCGGCCGTGAACGTCGGAACCGCGCCCACGTTGGGGGTCGTGCCGCTTTGCGTCGAGGCCCATTTGCTTGACTTCAAGGGTAATATCTATGGTAAAATTATTGCAGTGGAGTTCGTCAAAAGGCTGAGAGACGAGACGGGGTTCGCGTCCAAAGAGGCGCTCGTCAAGATGATAGCGCGGGACGTATCAGCGGTCAGGAAAACCTTATCACGAGGTTGACGCCATGCTCGTAAACGGACAGACGCGGGTTCTCGGCATCTTTGGCGACCCCGTCGAACATACGTTATCACCGGGGATGCAAAACGCCGTGTTCGAGGCGAATCATCTCAATTGGATTTATCTCCCTTTTCACGTCAAACCCGGCGAACTTAAAAAAGCGGTCGCGGGCATAAAGGCCTTTGACATGCTCGGCGTGAACGTGACCATACCTCACAAGGAAAAAGTCGTAAGGCACCTTGACGAGGTTGACGGGCTTGCTAATGTCATCGGCGCGGTAAATACCATTGTGAACGTCGAGGGAAGGCTCATAGGGTATAACACAGACGGATACGGTTACGTCGAGAGTCTCAGGGAAGAGACGGGTTTCGACGCGGCCGGGAAAAACATCGTCATCCTCGGGGCGGGCGGCGCGGGCCGCGCCATCCTGTTCACTTTTCTCTACAACAAAAAAAACGCCGCAAGGTCGGTGGTGATTGCCAATAGGACTCTCCGGCGCGCTAAAAGACTCGTTGACGAGTTCAAGGACAAGGTAGGCGGCGCGCCGCTCGTTGCAGCAAGCCTCGACAAGGTAGACGCGCATCTTGCCGGCGCGGACATCCTCATAAACGCCACGTCCGTGGGCATGATGGGCAAAGGGGAGGTGAACGTCGGGCTCAAGGAACTGCCCGGACACGCCATCGTCTCCGACATAGTTTACCGTCCGCTTGAGACGACCCTTTTGAAAAAGGCCAAGGCGCGCGGCCTCAAGATCCACGGCGGGCTTGGTATGCTCGCCCATCAGGGCGCTCTCTCGTTTGAGTTATTTACTCTGACGTTATTTCCGCGACCGCCTCTGCCGATTGACATAATGAAGAGGGCGGCCATCAAGGCGCTTGGCACAGACCTGCAATGAAGACGGCCGTAGTAGCGGACGCCCACTTAAAGGGTCTTACCGACCCGAATCAGGCAAGCCTCGTAAAACTCCTCGATGGTTTCATTGCCAATAAACTCGACGCAATCATAATCCTCGGAGACCTTTTCGACTTCTGGAGGGGTTTTAATCAGGTCGTCTATCACCATTACGAACCCGTGCTTGCGGCGCTCTTGAGACTCAAAGCGAGCGGCGTTAAGATAATATATTTCGAGGGCAACCATGATTTCAACATGGGCGGATTTTTCACCGGGACACTGGGCGCGGAGGTTCACAAGGCGTCTTGCGAAATGGAGATTGACGGCAAAATTATTTTTTGCGCCCACGGAGACCTCATCGCCGGAGGCCTTGCGCATAAGGTCTGGAAGGGATTCGTAACAGGATGGCTTTGCGGATTGTTGGTGCGGCTCGCGGGTCCTGAACTTACATGGAAGGCGGCGGCCATGCTCTCGAAAAAGAGCAGGGACTACGGCGGGAAAAAACCCCGGGTGGAATCCGTCCTGCGCGGCTGCGCCAAGCGCATGATAGGCAAGGGCGCGGACGCCGTGCTCTTAGGCCACTCGCACGCCGCGGGAGTAACCAAAATCGAGGCCGAGGGGAGAAAGGGCGTCTACGCGAACCCCGGAAGCTGGGCAGGGGACAAGACCTACCTCGTCCACGAAAACGGGGAGTTCAGGGTAGAGTCGGGGTAGGGCGGGTATCGGTTATTCCTAATCCTTGAGGAGTTTGGCGGCCTCCGGATGATTGCCCCGTTCGGCGCGCGATTGGGCTGTCTTGTTGTCATTGGCCTTTGCGTTTACGTCAGCGCCTTTGGCCAGCAATGCCTTTACGACGTCCACGTGGCCGTTTTGCGCCGCAAGCATCAGGGGCGTCAAATTGTCTTTGTTTCTTGCGTTCACGTCAGCGCCCTTATCCAATAGGTTTCCTACGGCAACAATGTCGCCGTTTTTTGCGGCAATAAGCAGTTTTTCGTTGGGCCCGGGTAGGATAAACGCCACATAGAGCACCACCCCTAATGCAATGAGGAAAACAGCCGGCCACACCACGCGCTCGATCCGTTCCAGCTTCATTAGCAGCTTTTCATCCATTACGTCCTCCTTGGCATAACGATTGAGCAAAAAATTCAAATCTCATAGCCATTCTCCCTGAGCGTCTTAAAAATCCGTTTCGCGTGTTCTCTCCCTTCCACCTCAAGTATGATATCGAGTTTCGTTGAACCGATTGGCGAGTCAACCGCGTCCCGCTCGTGCGCCACGCGCAGGATGTTGGCGCGGCACGATGCGATTATCGAGGTGAGCGCGGCAAGCGACCCGGGACGGTCCGGCACGTTAGTTGAAATCCTTACGACCCTGCCTTCTTTGAGGAGTCCCAACCTCAAGACCCTGTCGAGCGTTGTAACGTCAATGTTGCCGCCGCTCAGGATAAAGACCGCTTTTTTCGGCGCATGAGGCAGTTTTTTTTCAAGGGCCGCCGCCACTGTAACGGCGCCGGCGCCCTCGACGACGAGTTTTTTGCGTTCAAGTAAAATAAGTATGGCCGCGGCTATGGCGGCCTCGCTTACGGATACGACGGAGTCCACGTGTCTTTGGATGAGGGGAGACGTAATATCGCCGAGTTTTTTAACCGCTATCCCGTCCGCAATGGCGCAGTCCCCCTCTGCCTTGACCCCGATAATTTTTACGTCCGGCCCGGATTCCTTCAACGCGCAAGCTATGCCGGAGATAAGCCCCCCTCCGCCCACGGGCGCGATGACCGTGTCGAATGAAGTTAGGGCGGACATGAGTTCAAGGCCGATAGTCCCCTGTCCGGCTATTATAATCTCGTCGTCGAATGGGGGGATGAGCGTAAGGTTTTTTTCTTCCGCAAGCGTTTTGGCCTTTGCATACGCCTCGTCAAAAGAAGCTCCCCAGAAGACCACCGCGGCGCCGTATCCGCGTGTCGCCGTGTATTTGTTGATGGGCGTCGTCTCGGGCATGACGACGGTTGAGTTTATGCCGAGCCTTGACGATGCCCACGCAACGCCTTGAGCGTGGTTGCCCGAAGAGGCCGTAACGACCCCCCGCGTCTTTTCTTCAGGCGTTAGAGATGCGATTTTATTGTAAGCGCCTCTTGACTTGAATGAGCCGGTCTTCTGGAGGTTTTCGAGTTTCAGGTGGCATGGAAAACCGAGGATGTCCGTTAGAGACGACGAAAAGATGACCGGGGTTGCGCTTAATACGGGGGCGAGTCTCTCGGCGGCTTCTTTAATGAGTTTTAGCATATTCCGCCTTGCTCTATATTTTTTTAAAGCCGTTGCCTCACGGCCTCAAAGAGCGCAATCGCGCCGGCCTGAGCCGCGTTTAAGGAGTTGAGCTTGCCTGAGGACGGGATGGAGACGCAAAAATCGCATCCTTCGCGCACAAGACGCCTTATGCCCTTGCCTTCGCTCCCTATGACAAAGGCGATGTCGCCCTTTAGGTCGGTCTTATACAAGGACTCCGTGGAGTCCGCTTCTATTGCCGCGACCCAGACGCCCGCGTCTTTTAAAGACGCAATGACGTTAGAGAGGTTCACCTCGCGGAGGATTGGAACGTGCTCCGTTGCCCCGGCCGAGGCCTTTACGACGCCGGGCGTAACCTCGCACGCCCTGTCCTTGGGGATTATGACCCCGTGCGCCCCTGCCGCGTCAGCGGCCCTTATGAGTGAGCCGAGGTTTTGCGGGTCTTGTATGGAATCGAGTATGAGGAATAGGGCTGGCCGGCCCGAACCCTTCCAGATGGAAATCAGTTCGTCGAGTCCTCTGTATCTGAAAGGGTCTTTGAGCAACGCGCACAAACCCTGATGGGCGACTGGGCCCGCAACGCGGTCTATCTCTTGGGCCGGAGTTCTTTTGACCTCGACCCCCAATCCCCTTGCGGCCTCTATTATCGCCTCGATTTGTTTGTCGCGCCGGGCCACGGATACGTATATGCAGTTGAGCCGGTCAGGGTTTGCCTTTAGCGCCTCTTTCACCGGGTTTATGCCGTAGATTACCCTCATTACGGCGTCATCCCTTTTTCTAACGCTTCCTTGATGGCCGTGGCTTCTTCCCAATCGCCGGATTTGACGTAAAGTTCGATTAGATGGGAGTAGATTTCCTTGCGTCCCTCGGTTTCGGTCAAAGGCGCAAGGCCCTTGGCATCGAGAAGGTATTTTTCCGAGGCATCGTAATCGCCGCGGCGCATCTCTATTACGCCAAGGGTGTCGAGATAGATGTAACCCTTTTGGGGGTCGAGTTTTAACGCGGTCTGCGCGCTGACCTCGGCCTCGTTGAATTTACCGTTTTCCATATAGACCCACCCGAGATTATTGTGATAAGACGGGTTTTGGGGCGAGAGTTTCGCGGCGGCAAAGAACCCTTTTTCGGCCTCCGCGTATTTTTTGAATTTCAGATAGACGCCTGCCGCCGCAAAATGCGCCTTGGCGTTTGCCGGGTCGAGTTCCACGGTCTTTTCATACTCGCGGAGCGCAAGGTCATAGTCCCCTTGAGCCTCGTACACGGCGCCGAGCCTTAAATGCTCATCTGCCTGCATGACATGGGCCGGGTCCATGGGAGGGGGTTTTTTTACGGCGCACGAAGAAAGAAGATGGGCGAGCATCAGGGCGGGGAGGACAATAATTAAACCCTTCATTTTATCACCTCGCATTAAGGGGCATTGTCCCCTTCGGTTTCAGGAGGATGGCCGACCAGCCCGTCCTTTGCCACAGCCGTTGCAGTTCCGCGTAAGAGAAGAGCGCGTCTTTGTCCATGCCTGAATGGGCCGTGATTGATTCCAACTCATCGCTGTAGCCAGTGGCGACTATATAGTGACCCGACGGGAATATGCCCCATCCCGCGTCAATAAAGAGGATGAGAGGGGTCTTTGCGCGGAGCTTATCTTTGATGTCTGCAAGGCTGCCCTTATAAAACTCCGCGTCAAAGCCTTTTTCCTTAGCGTATATCACAAGGTCTATGGGCAGGGTTCCCTTCCACCGTTCGTCGTAGACCGCTTTGGCCGCGTCTTCCATGCTGACGGCGCTATTAAAGTATCCGGTTACGCTTGCAACGGCCGCCGGGCCGCACAGGGATTCTTTTTGAGGATAAAAGGGCACGCCCTCGATGTATGCGGCCGCCGCGGGGTGACGGGCAGCGGTATTTTTTATCGTCTCAACGGTAACGTGCGCGCAGCCGGTCAAGAAGACAAACGCCGCGCCCAGCGCCACTTTGGCTCGGAGAGGTTTGTTAAATGTCGGCGACTTCGGTAAAACCAAAGTGGCGCTGGGCGCGGCGAGAAAGGCGGGCGCGTATATGCGTTTATACATAGGCAACCAACCGGCCGGTATTCCAAACCCAAATAAGCCCAAACAAAATACACTAACGCGAAAGAAGTCTGGGCTACTTTATGACTAACTTTCTGCCCGTAGCCTTGAGGCCGAGGAGGACAACGAGCGCGAGGATAAGCAGCACGCCTATCACGGTGATGACGTCGCCGCCCGGATAGAGGGCGTCAATCTGAGAGGCGAACTGGTGCAATTGTGCATCCGTGAGTTTTTCTATCCTTGATTTGACCTCCATGTCGTTAAGCCCGGCTGCGCGGAGTTTTTCGGAGACGAGTTTTGATTCGAGCGCGGACAACACTTTTGCGAGGTCAGTAGTTGCGCCGTTTACCGAGACCCGGCCGCCCTCGTTAGTTCCGGCGACGTAGGCCAAACCCTCTTTCGGGATGCTGCCTACGATGAACATGGAAAATACGAGCGCCATTGCCGTAGTCCTGAAGAAACGGCCTTTGCATCTAAGGGGGTTATCCCCCCGTCGGTTAATGTCCTTCGTCATTTCGCCCCCCTTTTTTGGTCTTCAAGACGTTGTAGAGCATAAGCGCGCCCAATACCGCCCCGGCAACGGATGCAGCCTTGGGCACGTAAATGGTTTTAATCTCGTAGGTCGGTCTCGTGGAAGGTATCCAATCGGAGGTCTTGGCGCTTTTGTAACTTATCTCAGGGTAGATAAAGGTGATTATTCCGATTAGCACAATCACGATGCCGGCAAAAAAACGCAGGTGATCCCCGCCCCGTCTGAACAATAT
>JACRCC010000005.1 GCA_016234405.1 Deltaproteobacteria bacterium
CAAACTCGCAGTTAGGCGCAGCAACGGCAGGGTCGTTATACTCAGGGGCAGTTACCGCTGCCGTTGATACTACCGTTGACCAGACGCTTGTCGTAACCGGACAGCTTTCCAGCGCGTCCGATACCATGACTCTTGAATTGACGGACGTGGAGGTATTAAAACCTTGATAAAAATCCCGATTATACAAAAGACGATTTCAGAGGTTGACCCTGAAACGGGCTTAACGGTGGAGCGCGTCGGCAACGGGCCGGAGACGCCCATCCCTCCGGCCCCGTTTGTCTTCGTTTGCGACGACCGGTATTACATCGTCTGTGAGACTCAGGAAGAGGCGGCGCAGGCGCAAGATGCGCTTGCTGCCGCGGCGCCGGTCAGATGAATATAATCCCCTCTCCCCTCGTGGGAGAGGGTTAGGGTGAGGGGGATAAGACATGGAACTCTTCTGGCGGCTCATCGCCGCCGCAGGCGACCCGATAACGGGCGGCGCGGCATCGACAGGCTTAAAGTGCCGCCGCGTAAGCGACGGCAAGCTCCTCGACTGGTCGGACGGGACGTTCAAGGCGAGCGACTGGACGACGGTCTCCAGCGCCCTCCTCGAGACCGACGCGACGAACCTTCCGGGCCTCTATGTCAATACCGTCTCGACCGCGGCATGGGCGGACGGTTGGTATCAGTTCTACGCGGAGTACACCGGCAGCCCCAAGCAGTATGCCGTGGTCGAAGTTAACCTGAAAAACGGGCAGGAGTTCGAGACCTACCTGAGCGCGGCAACGCCGGTGTCGGTGCTTCCCTTCTCCGGCTCCGTGCAGGCCTCGTACGCGCAGTCAGGAGCGACGGTGGAGGTTATCCAGGGCGACAGCCCTGCGATTCCGTATGACCTTGCAACCGACCTCACGGGCTATACGGTCTGGTTCGGAGCAAAGAAGGACCTCTCGGACGCCGCGTATTCAATCGCGGCAAAGGAGATAACCTCGTCCGTGACGGACGTCCTGAACGGCCGCGGCGCTATCCCGCTGACGACGGCAGAGACGACAGCCCTCTCGCCGGGGACTTACGCGGCTGAGATAGAGATACGAAAGGGCGCGGACGTGCTGACGGCCATGAGGTTCACCTTGCGGGTAAAAGGACAGGTAATAGTCTGATGTCGAGGGTTCTCTTGAGAGAGGCTGAGACGTGCGCCGAATGCAGAGGAGTCTTCCTGACCCTGTATCCGATAAGTGTCTGCGACGACCACGAGGGGCTTGACAATCTGATGCGGCCGAAGGGCAAAAAAGAGAGGGGTGAGAAAGAGTAAAAGCGGACAGCAGTCCCGGGAGTTTGCGGCTCCCGAAACACCATGTTAGGACATGGCACGGGATAACCCGCTGCCATCCGCTCGCCCCAGGGGCGGATTAAAGGTATCAGGGCTGCTCCCGGATTTCAAATCCTATTTTAGGGAGGTCGTGTCCGATGAGCATCATTCCGTGGGTTGGCGGCAAACGCCGCCTGGCCAGGCATATCCTGCCGTTATTCCCGAAGCATACCTGTTACGTCGAGCCGTTCGCCGGGGCCGCGGCCCTGTTCTTCCTCAAGGAACCTTCAAAAGTCGAAGCGCTCAACGACGTCAATCTCGACCTGATAACGCTCTACAGAGTGGTGCAGCACCACCTCGAGGAATTTCTGCGCCAGTTCAAGTGGGCGTTGACGTCCCGCCGGATCTACGAATGGCTGCAGGACACCCCGCCGGAAACCCTCACCGACATCCAGCGCGCGGCCAGGTTCTATTACCTGCAAAGGCTCTCCTTTGGAGGCAAGGTCAGGGGGCAATCCTTCGGCACGGCCACAACGAGCCCGGCGCGCCTGAACCTCCTGCGCATCGAGGAGGAGTTGAGCGAGGCGCATATACGGCTCTCGAGGGTCTTCGTCGAGCACCTGAACTGGCAGGAGTGCATAACAAAATACGACAGGGAGCACACGCTCTTCTACGCAGACCCGCCTTACTGGGGCACGGAAGGTTACGGCGTGGAGTTCGGCATAGAGCAGTATGCCAAACTGGCCGAGGCGGCCGCCCGGATAAAAGGCAAGATGGTCATCACGGTCAACAGCATCCCTGAGATGAAGAAGGCGTTCAAGGGCTTCAGGATGAGCGCGGTCGGGATAGACTACACGCTCGGCAGCAAATATGGCAAGGCGGCGAAGAGGCAGGAGCTCATCATAAGGAACTGGTGAGGCATGGGGAATGCCGTGAGCGTCCCAATCATAAGGGTGGTAAGCGGGAGGTTGAGGGCAGGAGCGGGGCCGGAAAAGTCAAATATGGTTTGACATAGTCAAATGGAAGCGATAGGGCAGTTATAACTTATACTGTCACCTGATTATCGCGTGCGCTTACAACGAGCGGACTCCCCGCAGCAAGCTGAGGGGAGGAGCTAGTGAATAACACTTGCGTAAATTTCTTACTTGTAAGATTCTCCGCAGCTTGGTGCGGAGAATCTTTATACCCTTGCGGGAGAGCGGGAACTGTGTTATTTTTAACTTACATAAAAAGCCATGAGACTTACTAAGGAACAGATAGACAAGCTCGCCGGGTTCATCCTCGCGGCCCTGAGGGACAAAGATCTCGTCGAGCTCAAGTCCCCGGAGCCGGCCGTAATAGAGCGCATAAGGGCCGCCATCTCCGGTAACGTAAAGGCCGAGGAGGATCTCGACAGGGAGGTTGAAGGCATCCTGAAGACCCATCATCTGGCCGTTGACGCGGGCAAGATAGATTACCGGAGGATGTTTACTATGGTAAAGACCAAGCTCGCGCGCGAGAGGGGGATAGTCCTTTGAGGTTCTCCGACGACAGGATAACCCACATAGCGCACCTCGTGGCCTCCGGCATCTGGGACGACGACCTCGTGGACTGGAAGGACGAGGACAAGGCCCTGCACGAGATAAAACGGGTCTTGAATGATTATCTCCGGTCGGATGACGAGGCCGACACGCTTGCGAGGAATAAGATACGCTCTTTATCCAGAGACGTGCCCGAAGGCAGCAGGGAGTGGGATATACTCTACAAGCAATACTTCGAGGAAGAGGTGAAGAAAAAGGGGTTTTTCGTTTAAGGGGTGGTGTCATTGAGGATTAGTTTCTCAGCTCAGGGCTTAGATGAGCGCTTCCTAATCCCTCTCCCCCATCGTGGGGAGGGTAACGGATGTAAAGACATGCTAAGGCATGTCTTTACGGGTGGGGGTAGCCCTGACAACCCTCATGCCTGAGTTTTAAACACAAGGGGCGCCGCATTAATGATATCAAAGCTGCTCCTCCCTCCCGTAATCGGCGCGATAATCGGATGGTTCACGAACTACGTGGCCATAAAGCTCCTCTTCCGCCCGCACCACCCGGTTGAAGTCTTCGGGTACAAGGTGCAGGGGCTCATCCCCAAGAGAAGAAAAGAGATAGCAAGGTCTATCGCCCACACCATCGAGAAGGAACTCCTCTCGTCCGAGGACCTCGCCGGGGTTTTAAACGGCATAGACTGGAAGGGGGAGGTGGAGAGGTCCGTCGAGGAGGTCGTGGAGCACAGGTTCAGCTCGAGGTACACTGCCCTGCCCATCGTCGGCGTTGTCGCGGAAAACCTAAAGTATCACGTCAAATACATCCTTACCAAAGAAATCCTGGGCCAGATAGACAAGAAAAAAGGGTCTCTCGCGGCCAAGTTCAAGGACAACGTGGACATCAGGGACCTGATGATAACCAAGATAGACAGGCTCGACGTTCACAGGTTCGAGGGGCTCCTGACGGAATTCATTGCAAGGGAGTTGAAACACCTCGAATGGCTCGGCGGGGTCATGGGATTTATCATCGGGCTGATGCAGTCGGGGTATTATTATTTTGCGGGGTGGTAGGGGGGGATTAAAACCCCTCTCCCCTTCCCCCCTTAACAAGGGGGGATAGAGGGGGGTCGGGAGAGGACTGGGCCTGCCCCCGCGAAAGCGGGGGGGGTGAGGGGGTTTTGCGGATTCAGTTTAGTCTCTTTCTTTATGATACAAAATAATTGACGTTACCTGTTGGTTGGGAGTAAGCACATGCAACTGACTCAGGAAGCAATTACAGGCAGGGAAGAGCAAGGGAGTTTAGCTTCTCCGTATCAGGCACTCGTTCAGTTTTATTGCGCTTTCAATTCCGGCGACATGCAAATGATGTCGGAGAACTGGGCACAGTCAGACGAGATTGCAATGGACAATCCTCTGGGTGGAATCAAGCGCGGATGGGGCGAAATACAGCCGGTTTATGGGCGTATTTTTAACGGTCCTTCGAAAGTTTACGTCGAGTATTTTGACTACAGCATTCACGAAACAGCTGAGATGTTTTACGCTGTGGGGAGAGAGCGTGGATATTTCCGCATGGGTGGCGAAGAAATAACGCTCGCTATCCGCACTAGTCGCATTTTTCGGAAAGTTGACGGTCGCTGGAGGCAGGTTCACCACCATGGTTCAATCGAAGATCCGCAATTGCTGGCCAAGTATCAGGCGATTGTGTTGGGTAAGAAGCCGTGAGCGCCTAACATTGTGTTTCAGCAACGTAGGGCGGGCACCGCCCGCCACCATTACCCTTCACAAAAACCCCGCCCATCACCCCTTCAGCCACCCGGCCTCTCTCGCGCTTGTGTAGGCGTCCCCTGTGATGACTATGTAGTCGTGCACCAATATATCCAGCGCAAGGGCCGCGTCCTGCATGGACTTGGCGGTTTTTTTGGCGGCTGCGGCTTCGCTCGAAGCCCCCTCGGCGTTAAGGTGCGTGAAGATTATCGAGCGGGCGTTATGGCGTATCGCGTCGGCGACTATATCTTTGAATGAAAATCCGGCTTCGGATTCTTTAAGATCCAAGACCTCATTTTTGGAATTGAGATATACGGCGACAAAATTCGCGGGGGTTGAACCTTCAGGGGCATCATTCCCTCTGTTTGAGCGCAGGAAATCAACGACGTCTTTCGGGGATTTTATCTGGACGTTAGAGGCGCCGTATTCCTTTAGATATGCCCCTGCCGCTTCCCTGAGCAAAGTCAAAAGCGTCGCAGCGCTATCGCCTACACCTTTTACCGAAGCCAATTCAACGGAAGACGCCTCGAAGACGCCCTTTAGCGTCTTAAACCGTCTCAGCAATTCCTTTGCAACCGGCTTTACGTCCCGCCTCGGTATTGCGAAGGTCAAGAGCAGTTCAATGGCCTCGTAGTCGTGGAAGCCCTCAAGTCCCGAGCGCGAGAATTTATCGCGCAGTCTCTTTCTGTGGCCTGCGGGGGAATTGCCCAGCGCGGCTGAATTATTTCCTTTTGATGGTTGGCGTTTCATCTGAATGACCGCTCCGTATTACGGTTAAGGAAACTCTGATTAATTGTCATTCTGAATTCTATGACCTTGTCAAGCGTTACATGGCAGCGTCGGGTTCAGCGATTTGAAGCCCTTGATGAACGGCGTTTGGGTCCGCAGAACCGCCGTTATTATCCTGAGCAGTCTGTTTGCGATGTTGTTGAGCACGAGGCGTTTCGATTTGCCTTCCTCGACCTTGCGCAGGAAGTAGCGCTTGAACGCCTCGTTGTGAGTCCTGAGCGACAGGGCGGCGAGGTAGAG
>JACRCC010000053.1 GCA_016234405.1 Deltaproteobacteria bacterium
TGCTGACGGATGTCGCTAACGGAGCCGTTTACGTCAATGGAGTAAGAGTGAAAAAGGTCGAAATGGAGATAGCCGCCTGATGCCTATTTACACACCTATTGACAAGACCTCACAATTATTAAAATAGAATGTGGAAAGTTGAGTATACAAAACGGTTTCTTAATGAACTCGTCAAATTACCCAAAGAAATACAGACTAAGGCTGAAAAGATAGTTTTTAATGAATTACCCTCATCCAATCCCTTTGAACTCGGATATATTGAACGTATGACAGGGTATCCGGACAAATATAAAATCCGTTTGGGAAATTACAGAATAGGCATCGCAATAGATAAGAACAATCAATAGTTATCTGTCAACGCATCGCGCATCGTAAAGACATTTACAAAATATTTCCATAGGTTCTAAGGAGTAGATTTTGGCCGCAAAACTGCCGCAATCAACAAAACTCCCTGCCCTTCTCGTATCCGTGCTCTTTGCACTCGCTGGCTGCATGTTCGTAAGGCACCCGGGAAACGTGCCCGATATCGGTCTTGACAAGGTCGGCGCTCTCGATGGTAAATACTCTGTGGCGCTCATAAACGCCCAACCTGATTCAAACCTTCAACAAAAAGAGTATTTGGCGGCCATCTTAGGCTACGCATACGTAAACTATAACGAATGGACGGAGTTCTTCGTAAACTACTACTCGAACGAACTTAAAAAAAGGGGCGTCAACGTAACATCCGACAGCCCGAACAAAATACTCGTCAAGCTTGACGGCTTCACGAATATCTTGGAGTCCTTCAAGAAGAAAACCATCATACACTTCCGGTTTTCAACTGCGGACGGAAAGATAATCAAGGAGATGTACGAGACGGACACCTCTGGTTTGGACCCGGGTCACGCATACGCCGGCGTCATATACCATACCGTTGAAAAACTCCTCAATGACTCTGACGTCCTCGACAGAATGAAGGCATACTGAGGCAAGGCGTTTGCTTCATACTGTGTGCGTTTTTTACCTGTGGCGGCGGGAGTTTCCTCCTGCCTGCACGTATAAGGGCTTAGCGTCCGTGACCGTGTAAAAACGAATTCCTTTACGATTCACGCTTCACGTTTCACGGCCGTTATTTCAGTTCCCGCCCGGCACCGGCGCCACGTAGATGGCGTTCCTTGAAATGTCCTTTGCCCTGTACATGGCCTTGTCGGCCATCTGAAGGAGTTCCTTCTTGTCTCTTGTGTGTATCGGATAGGTGGCCACGCCTATCGAGGCCGTTATCCTTACGTTGAGGCCGTCCTCCTCGAGGAAGGTCTTGTCCTCGATGGAGCTTCGTATCCTCTCGGCCACGCGCAGTGACACGTCGTAGTCCGCGTCCACGAGCACCACCACGAACTCGTCCCCCCCGTATCTTATCACGGTGTCAACCTCGCGCACGGCCTTCAATATCACCCTTGAGACGTCCACGAGCACCTTGCTGCCGGCCAAGTGGTCGTTCCTGTCGTTCACCTGTTTGAAATTGTCGAGGTCCACGAAAAGAACGGTAAGCGGCATCAAGAGCCTGTCGGCCCTCTTCAACTCCTTGTCGAGCGCCGCGTCGAGATATTTGCTGTTGTAGAGATTGGTGAGGCTGTCGAGGAAGGCGAGTCCCTTGGCCTCGGCGTATTGGCGAGCATTGTGGAAGGCCTGCGCCGCGTGCTCAGCGATGAACCCGGCGTTATTTATCTCACGGACGCCGTACTCGTTTTTATTCCTCTTGCTGAGAAGGAAAAGAAAACCAGTGGGGGTCTGCCCATTTGTCCCCTCAGGAAGAATAAGCGGGGCGAGCAAAAACGAATTATACGCCATAGCCGCAGTGCCGGCCGACCGTTTGAGGTCGGCGCTCGGAACTACGGTTATGTTCCTGACGGCGCGCAGTTCGTTCTCGTAGCTCTTCCTGAAGACCTCGACTATCTCCTCGGCAGCGTCCGTGCCTATGTGGCGCGCGGCGGTTATCTCGAGCTTTTTCGCCTCGGCGTCGAAAAAAACGACTATCCCCGCGTCCGCCGGGACTATCTGTAAAAGCGCATCGAGGGAAATATTGTAGAGTTTGTTGATGTCAATGGTGGCGGTTATGACTTTACTTACCTCGAAGAGTTTAAGAGACATCCTCATCTCGGTATTTTCCTCGAGGAGCTTTCTCTTCTCCATGCAGGCCGTAACGGTGTGGACGAGTTCTTCTTCGGTAAAGGGCTTTCTTACGTAGTCGTATGCCCCGTTTTTGAGCGCCTCTATCGCGGTCTCGATGGTGCCGTGACCCGTTATGACTATGACGTCTATGAGGGCGTTTATCTGTTTTGCGTTCCTGATAACGTCAAGGCCGTTCATGTCCGGCATCACGAGGTCGGTTATGACGATGTCAACTGTCTCGTTCTCGACGCGGTTGATAGCCTCGGCGCCGGACGCGGCGGTTTGGACGAAAAAACCGTTATTGGTGAGGACGTCGAGACAGAGCGTCCTGAAAAAAGCGTCGTCGTCCACTACGAGGATATTGCCTTTGTGCATACCGTCTCCGTCCGAGGAATACTTACACGGTTTACTTAAATTAGCAAAATACCGCTTTAATGTCAACCGTATGAGCGCTTAAGCCGTCCGGCTGCGTCCTTGACCCCAAAACCAGGCTATGCTAAGGTTTTACCGGATGCAAAAATTCTTATTTATGGCGATGAAATCCCCGCAGGCGGAAGGTTTTTTGAAAAGACCGGTTTTCACGGCCTTCTTGACCTTATTCGCGGCTTTTTTCATACTCGCCCCTGTTGGCTGCTCGCCCAATAACCCATACAGGTCAACGGATAAGGGTAAAGACATCTTCTACACCACGTTCAACGAGCCGCCCAAGCACCTCGACCCTGCGCGCTCCTACTCCTCCGACGAATACGACATCATCGCCCTGATATACGAGCCTCCGCTTCAATACCATTACCTCAAAAGGCCCTACACGGTAATACCGCTTACCGCAGAAAAACTCCCAACTCCGGCCTACTACGCCAAGACCGGGGCGCGGCTGCCCCAAGACGCTCCGCCGGAAAAGGTAGAAAAGGCCGTATATGAGATAAAGCTCAAAAAGGGTATCTTATACGAACCCCATCCGGCCTTCGCAAAAAGACAGGATGGCGCGCCGTCCTACTCTTCGGTTTCGGACGCAACGCTCGAGGGAATATCCGAGGCGCGGGACTTCCCCTTAAAAGGCACGCGGGAACTCACGGCCGACGACTACATCTACCAAATAAAGCGTCTTGCAGACCCTCAATTGGAAAGCCCGATATTCTCCATTATCGAAAGATACGTCCTTGGTTTGACCGAATACTCTCAAGCCCTCAAGGACGACTTGGACGCTGTGCGCAAAAAGAGAAAAGAGACCGCAGGGCCGTCCTATAACCGGGATACGGACGAAAAGGAAAACCCGATAATCCTCGACTACGGCAGGCACGAGCTGCCCGGGGTGGAAAAGGTGGACGCCTACACCTATAAGATTATCCTCAAGACAAAATACCCGCAGTTCATATACTGGCTGACGCTGCCGTTTTTCTCGCCCATGCCGATTGAGGCTGACCTCTTTTACAAACAGGCTGCCCTGATGAAAAAAAACATCACGCTCGACCGCTTCCCGGTGGGCACGGGCCCTTACAGGATGGGCGTCTTCAGACCCAACATGGAGATGGTTCTTGCTAAAAACGAAAACTTCCATGAGGAGTTCTATCCGTCCGAGGGAGAACCTGAAGACGAAAAGGCTGGACTTTTAAGAGACGCGGGCAAAAGGCTGCCCTTCATGGAAAGGCTCGTCTTCAAGCTCGAAAAAGAGGCCATACCGAGGTGGAACAAATTTCTGCAGGGCTACTACGATAACTCTGGGCTAACGTCCGACAGCTTTGATCAGGCCATCACCTTCGGAGCGGCAGGGAAGGCGGAGCTTACGGAATTTATGAAAGACAAGGGCATAAGGCTCCTCACCGCCGTGCGTCCGGCGACTTATTATTCCGGGTTTAACATGCTCGACGACGCGGTGGGCGGAGGGGGCGCTAAGAGGCAAAAGCTCCGTCAGGCCATATCCATCGCGCTGGACTTCGAGGAATACATAGAGATATTCAACAACGGCAGGGGCATCCCGGCCATGTCCGTGGTGCCGTCCGGCATATTCGGCTACGACGGCGGCGCAATAAATCCCTACGTCTATACGTTGGACACAGGCCGCAAAAGGCCGGTGAGAAGAACCATCGAATACGCAAAAAGGCTGCTAACCGAGGCCGGATACCCGGAAGGCCGGGACTCCAACGGGGCGCCCCTCATCGTCACATTCGACAACCCGTGGACAGGGGCTGACACGGCCCCGGTGATAAACTGGTATATAAAGAGGTTTAAACTCCTCGGCATCCAGTTGGAGAACCGCACCACGGACTACAACAGATTTCAGGAAAAGATGCGCAAGGGCAACTTCCAGTTTTTTTCGTGGGGCTGGAACGCGGATTATCCCGACCCTGAGAACTTTCTATTTCTCCTTGCGAGCGCAAACGGCAAGGTCAAATTCGGCGGGGAAAACGTCTCGAACTATACAAACCCGGACTACGACCGGCTCTTCAGGCAGATGGAGAACATGGACAACGGGGCGGAACGCCTCAGGATAATAAAAGAGATGATTGCCATGATTCAGAAAGATTCGCCGTGGGTCTGGGGATACCACCCGGTGGTCTTCGGCCTTTTTCATCAGTGGGTGGAAAACGTAAAATTCAACCCGATGGCAAATAACGCGGTGAAGTACTTAAGACTCAACGCAGGGGCGCGCTCTTTGCTGCGCGGCGCATGGAACGGCCCGGTAGTCTGGCCGGTCTTCGCCCTCATAGCCGCTCTCGCGGTAATAACCCTGCCCGTCGTAATATCCGTAAGGAAACGCGCGGCGCGGAAAAGGAACGGATAGTGCTCACATACGTCATAAGGCGCATACTATACGCGATACCCATCGTCATAGGCGTCAACGTGCTCACGGCCCTTCTTTTCTTTTACGTCAACACGCCGGACGACATGGCGCGGAAGATCCTCGGGGAAAAAAACGTAACGCCTGAGGCCGTTGCGAACTGGAAGGCGGAGCACGGATACAACCTGCCCTCTTTCATAAACGCGAAAGAGTCCGGCGCAAAGGTCTTGACCGAGACCGTCTTCTTCCAAAAATCCATCCCCCTTCTATGGCTCGACTTCGGACGCTCGGACAGGAATAACATTGACATAGGCACGGAGATAAAGTCGCGCATCTGGCCGTCGCTCGCCGTAAGCGTGCCCATGTTTATGGCCGGGCTGATTGTGGAGGTTTTTTTCGCCATGATGCTCGCCTACTACAGGGGCACGTATCTCGACGTCTGGGGGATGGTCATGAGCGTGGTGATGATGTCTGTGTCAACGCTGTTCTATATCATCGGCGGCCAGTTCCTGCTCGGAAAAGCGCTGCGGATATTCCCGATATCCGGCTACGACACCGGGGTCTATTCGCTTAAATTCCTCATCCTGCCGGTCATAATCGGCGTCATAGGCGGGGCCGGCGCAGGGGTGAGGTTTTATAGAACGGTTTTTCTCGAGGAGATGGGCAAAGACTACATACGCACGGCGCGGGCAAAGGGCCTGCCTGAGGGCAAGGTCTTATTCAAACACGCGCTGAAAAACGCCATGATACCGGTGCTGACTAACGTCGTGGTGTCCATCCCGTTTCTCTTCTACGGGAGTCTCATAATGGAGACGTTTTTCTCCATACCGGGGCTGGGCAACTTCACGATAGACGCCATACAGTCGCAGGATTTCGCCATCGTAAGGTCAATGGTATACCTCGGCTCCATACTCTATATTGTCGGACTCATATTGACTGACATAAGCTACACGCTCGTTGATCCGAGGGTGAGGCTGAAATAACGGCCGTGAACCGTGAGACGTAACGGCCGTGAACCGATTCACGATAACGGTCTTTAAAAACTATGCCGGTAATACTCTCAACGGACCTTATAGTCTACTTCGTCGTTTCCGCGGCGCTCTACTTCGGCCTCTCGGCCCGCAATGACGGCAGGGCGCGGGAGGTGTGGTTTGAGATACGAAAAAACAAACTCGCCCTGGCCTCCATGTGCGTCCTTTGCCTGTACGGGGCCGCGGCAATGGCCGACAGCATCCGCTTCCGTGACGCGCTTGTGGACGAAAAAGGCGCCCCGGTGGTCTCTTCCGACGGCGCCGTTCTTTACAGCCCCCAACCCCTCTCCCTCCTTGACAGGGCGCTGCCCGGCATGAGGGGCAACTCGGAGAAGACCTACTCCGCTCCGTTCTCCGATAGGCTTTTCGTAAAAGAGACGATGGAGACGCCTGACGGCAGAGTGGTAAGGGACTACCCGTTGTTAAAGCACCCTCACGACCACGCTCTCGGCACGGACAGGATCGGCGCAGACATCCTATTTACGGCCTTGAAGGGTGTGCGCACGGCAATCGTAATCGGGACGGGCGCGACCGTGGTAATCATCCCCTTTGCGATATTCTTCGGCGTAATAGCCGGGTACTTCGGCGGGTTCGCCGATGACGCGGTCCAGTACGTCTATACGACTTTGGCCTCCATCCCCGGCGTGCTTTTGATAGTCTCCTTCATGCTCCTCTTCGGCAGCCGGGGCTATCAGGGAGGCGTGGTCGCCGCTAAAGACGCGGTATTGGCGGTCTTTGTCCCCAACGACCGCCTCTTCTGGCTCTGCCTCATACTCGGCATAACCTCGTGGACGGATCTGTGCAGACTCATAAGAGGCGAGACCCTGAAACTCAGGGAAATGGATTACGTGCAGGCATCGCTGGCCTTCGGGTCGAGCCGCATGAGGGTCATCTACACCCATATAGTCCCCAACCTCATGCACCTTGTCCTTATAACGTTCGTATTGCAGTTCAGCGGACTCGTGCTCGCGGAATCGGTCTTAAGCTACATAGGCATCGGCGTAGGCCCGCAGACGGCAAGCTGGGGCAACATGATAAACGCCTCAAGGCTCGAGCTCTCCCGCGAACCAGTCGTCTGGTGGAACCTGCTCGGCGCGTTCGTCTTCATGTTCGCGCTCGTCCTGCCCGCCAACGTCTTCGGCGACGCGGTGAGAGACGCCCTTGACCCGAGGCTCAGGAACAGGTAACGATCGTGAGACGATTCACGGCCGTTACGACTCACGGCCGTATTGAGGTACAAAAAATGTCCTCCCCAACCCTTGAAGTAAAAAACCTGCGGACATATTTCAGAACGCCGGCGGGCGCTGCCTTGGCCGTGGACCGCGTCTCCTTCTCCATAGAGAAAGGCGCTACCTTCGCCCTTGTGGGCGAATCGGGCTGCGGCAAGACCGCGGCCGCGCTCTCGATAATGCAGCTCCTGCCGCCCGCCGGATACCTTGCCGGAGGGGAGATTATGCTCAACGGAAGGAACCTGACGGAATTGTCCGAGGCCGAAAAAAGGGATGTGCGGGGAAAAAACGTCTCCATGATATTTCAAGAGCCGATGACCTCGTTGAACCCGGTCTTCACCATAGGGGAGCAGATAGTCGAGGCGATAAGACTGCATCGGAAAAAAGACTACAACGCCGCGAAAGAGGCCTCCATCCGCATGCTCTCGGACGTGGGTCTGCCCGGCGGGGCCTCTTTATTCCACGAATACCCGCACCGACTCTCCGGCGGACAGAGGCAAAGGGTCATGATAGCCATGGCGCTTGCCTGCAAACCGGATCTCCTCATCGCGGACGAGCCGACCACCGCGCTCGACGTGACGATCCAAGACGAGATAATAAAACTCATCAACAAGATGAAGGCCTCCACCGGCGCATCCGTCCTCCTCATCACGCACAACATGGCGCTTGTCTACAGAAACGCCGATACGGCGGCCGTGATGTACGCGGGAAAGATAGTCGAGTCGGCCCCAGCCAAGGGACTTTTCAGACGCCCCATGCACCCTTACACGATAAAACTGCTGCGCTCCATCCCGGCTCAGGAAAAACGCGGCGTCCCGCTCGACACGATAAAAGGCGTCGTCCCTCCGGCAACGTCTTACCCGGAGGGCTGCCGCTTCTCAGGCAGGTGTCCGAGGGAGATGACCGGATGCGCCGCAGTAGAGCCGCGCCTTTCGGAATACGACGCAGGGCACGTGGCCGCCTGCCACCTCTGGGACAAAGAGTTCATGGCAACCGGACAATCAAGACCATTAGAGACTATTACGGATGCGCTTGCGCCCATAACTTCCCCGGAAGGCTCCGACATAGACGAGGGAAAAACCCTCGAAGAGGGCAAAACCCTCCTTGAGGTAAGGGGTCTCAAGACCTATTATCCCGTGAGCGCCGGACTTTTCAAGAGGGCCGCCGGATACGTAAAGGCGGTTGACGGCATCGCCCTCATCGTAAAAAAAGGCGCAACCACGGCGCTTGTGGGTGAATCAGGCTGCGGCAAGACCACGGCCGGGAAAACCATCATCCGGCTCCGCGCCCCGGACGCAGGGGAGATTATTTTCAAAGGAACGGACGTGGCAAATTTCACCGGGGCGCAGCTCAAACCAATGAGGTCCAGCATGCAGATGATATTTCAAGACCCCTATTCCGCTCTTAACCCGAGGCTCACGATAAAGGCGACGATAGAAGAAGGGCTGAAGGTTTTAAGGCCGGATATGGACGCAAGCGCAAGGGTGAAGAAAATCTCCGCAACGCTTAAAAGGGTCGGGATTACCCCTGAAATGATGGAGAGATACCCTCACGAATTTTCAGGCGGGCAGCGCCAGAGGATAGGCATCGCGCGCGCGCTTTCGGTGGACCCGGAATTTATAATCTGCGACGAGGCAATAAGCTCCCAAGACGTCTCCATACAGGCGCAGATATTGAATCTCCTTAAATCCATCCAGCGCGACTCAGGGATATCCTACCTCTTCATAACCCACGACCTCGGGGTGGTGGAATATATAGCCGATTACGTCTCGGTCATGTTCGCAGGTAAGATCGTCGAGGATGGGCCGGTAGAGGAGATATTCGCAAACCCTAAACACGAATACACGCGAAAACTGCTCAGCGCGGTGCCCAGGATTGACAAGGAGCTGCCGCCGCTCTGGACGCTGCCGTAGAAAAAAAGATGGGAGGCGGGATGTGGGGAGTGGGATGTGGTAAAGACTTTACTGCATTCCATAGGAGGCACATCGAGACCGTAGAGGAAGGCAAGAAACTCGTGCCGCAAAAAGCGGCTTAAACATCAAGACCGGAAAGGCGCTGACTCCGGCCAGATGTTGACTTTTACATTTTGTCATATCCCCTGCCTTAAATCATACACCGCATATCCTTTCCAAAATTTATTATCAATGGCGTCTGTTGATACCCTATCTTCTTTGAACTCCCACATTCCTAAATTCAGAGACGCTTTAATTTTTTATCCTTAATCGCTCTCCCTGAAATACACAGAACCTGCCGTATAATTTATCCGCATAGTCGCTCGGTATCTTTTTCATAACTTTGACCTTATGAACGCCATCTGCATCTTCAAGTCTTAATATCAACACACCGGAATGCAATTTCCCTGAATTGTAAACAAGTTCGCCAAAGTCCTTGTCCATTGTGATGACCATCCTGCCTTCCTTAACTGCCGGATGCAATATCTCGGAATCATCGGCAGTCGGGTTTATATCCCTCACGCATTTGGCATCATAGCCATTGTCCGCAAGCCGCTTCTCGACTTTCTTGCCGACTCCAACATCCACCAAAAATTTCAGTTTGGCAATCATAGGAAGGATGTTAACTCAACTGACGGCAAAAACCTGTTCTTCGTTCACAAGTTCAAAGGCATAAAGAAGGACTGCCTGAATATCTTCTTTTTCAAGTTCGGGGAAATCTTCAAGAAGGTCATCTGCCGTTACTCCACCCGCAAGCGCCTTTAATATCTGCTCAACGGTAATCCTGAGCCCTCTGATCGTCGGCTTACCAACCGTAACTTTTGGATTAACGGTAATACGTTTTAAGAGATTTTCTTTTGTCATCTTAAACCCCTTTCTGTTTGCCTTGGTTATACATTACCATGGGTTTTTGACCATAAAAAACAATCGAAGTAGCTGCTCCCTTTGTTGTGCTTCGAGGTTGAATGCGGGTTTCCTTCTCTATATGTATGTAAATTACCTTACCACTTCCCACCCCCCTCCTCCCGCCTCCCGCCTCCCATTACGATACTCGGCCTTGCCCGTCGGGGGTTATCCCCCCGTCGGGTTTACCGCATCACGGTCACGCATCACGGCCTTGGGGTTATCCCCCCCTCTTCCCCTTCTTACCTGTGGGCGCGACCCTGACCTCTCCGGCGGCAACCTCACGGAGCGCGGTCACTACCGCCTTGTTGCCGGTCTTTACGAGCGCAGGGGCGCCTTTCATGAGAAGCCTGCCCCTCTGGGCAGCGAGATGCACGAGCCTGAAACGGCTCGGCACCTGCTTCAAACAGTCTTCGATGGTTATCCTTGCCATACGTCCCTCCTTATTATATAGGGATAGGAGGTAGTAAAGTCTTTACCACATCCCGCCTCCCACTCCCGACATCCCATCCTTAAAATCACCTTCTCATCTCAGGCGTTGCCCCGGCCTGATAAAGGGCGTCTGCGGCCTCTCCTTGCCCGTATTCGGCGGCGGAGCGCAAAGGCGTCCATCCGTCGCGGTCTTTGACGTTGACGTTAGCGCCCCTTTCGATGAGAAATTTAACTACCGCCGTATGACCGTAGCCCGCGGCGTTGTGCAAAGGCGTCATGCCCCTTCTGTCCGTTGCGTTGACGTTAGCGCCTTTTGAGACGAGCAGCTTTGCCGCCTCAAGCCGCCCGCTCCCTGCGGCCGCGTGCAAGGGGGTAACGCCGTTGTTGTCGGCGCCGTTGACGTCCGCGCCTTTTGCGATAAGGTCTTCCATTCCTTTAACGTCGCCGTCCTCTGCCGCGCTTTTCAGTTGAAAAGACGCGCAGCCGGATACGGTGAACGCCAAGAGCGCGAGGCAAGTTGCAACAGTCTTCCGAGTATTAACCGGTCGTATGCCCATACAGCCTCCTTTATCGGTTATCAGTTCACCGTCCTTCGAGTATCCCCTTAACCTTGTCCATCATCCGCGCCCTGCGCGCCCTTTCGGATACGACGATTGATTTGAGTTTTTCAAAGGCTGCGTTCAAATCATCGTTTATGATGATGTAGTCGTACTCCGAGGCCTTTTTCATCTCTTCAACGGCTATCGAGAGTCTTTTTCGTATATCCTTCGTGGTGTCCTTGCCGCGCCCTTTAAGCCTGTCTTCGCAAGCCTTGAGCGACGGGGGCAGGATGAAGACATAGACCCCGCCTTTCAAGAGGGACTTCACCGTCTCCCCTCCCTGAACGTCAATCTCGAGGAGCGCGTCCATTCCTGCGGAGCGGAGCCTGTCGAGGTCTTTTTTAGCCGTGCCGTAGCGTTTGCCGAACACCTCGGCGTGTTCGAGGAACTCCCCTCTTTCGATCATAGCATCGAAGGTCTCGTCGTCCACGAACCAATACTCCACGCCGTTGGTCTCACCCGGTCTCGAAGGTCTGGTGGTGTATGAAACAGAATGCCTCAAGTCCGGAAAGAAATCAACGGCCATGCTGCACAGCGTGGTCTTTCCCGCGCCTGACGGCGCTGAAACTATGAAGAGCATGCCTTTCATCTCCTACTCCACGTTCTGCGACTGCTCCCGCATCTTTTCAAGCTCGTTTTTCATCTCGATGACCGTGCGCGTAACCGAGACGTCCGCGGCCTTCGAGCCTATGGTGTTGATTTCCCTGCCTATCTCCTGACAGAGAAAATCCAACTTCTTGCCGACCGGCTCCCCATGCTCGATTGAGTCGAGATAGCGCCTGAACGCCGCGACGTGGCTTTTGAGGCGCACGACCTCTTCCGTAACGTCCGACCTCTCGGCGCATATCGCGGCCTCGGTCAAAAGCCGGGTCTCGTCCACGCCCTGGCCCACGAGCCTTTCAATCGCCTCTTTAATCCTGTTAACGCACCGCTCGTTTATATCCGGGGCCGCCTTTTCCACGGTCTCAAGATTGCGCTCAAGGTTTTTGAGCCTCGTGAGAAGGTCTGCCTTTAGCGCCATACCCTCCCTGCCCCTCCACTCGTCCACCTGAGCAAGGGCTGCGCCAAGCCCCTTTTGCATGGCTGCCCAATCCGAGTCCGCGTCCGGCGTTTTTTTGCCGGAGGTAAAAATGTCCTTGAGCCGTAAAAAAAATTCAACGTCCGTATCCCCGCTCACGCCGAGTTTCAATTTGAGGGTTTTTGCGGCATCGAGATATGTCTTTGCGACCTCAAGGTTGAGGCTCTGATGCAGCGTCTCCCCTCCTGAGGCGGATATATAGATGGTGAAAGACCCCCTTGAAAAACGCCTTTTGACCTCTTCCCTAATCCTATGCTCAAGGCCGAAAAAACGCTCCCCTGCCCTGATGTTTATGTCAATGTAACGGTTGTTGAGGGTCTTGACCTCGACGATAAAGGCGTCTTCGTTGACTGTGAATTCCGCCCGGCCGTAGCCGGTCATGCTTTTTGCCACTCTATTGCCCCTTACTTATCTGCCGGGCGTATCTCGCCCTTATCTGCCTGAGCCACGATTTCATAACGTCAACCCTGTAATCCGGGTACGTCCACGGAAGGTCTTTGAACCCCCTTGCCGTATATATGAGCGTCAAATCGGCCCAGACGCCGTCTTTCAAATAAATCCTGTGGGTAAAGTTCTTGCACGTTGCAAGGACGAATCTTTCAAGGGAGACAATGCCCGGGTCTATGTTTATGCGCCTTTTTCCTCCGGGCGCGAGGAACTCGTCCTCGACGCCGTTGGTAAAGAGTTTAATCTGTGCGAGTCCGCCCCCGTCCGGCGGCACGAGGTCTTCAAAGGAGACGAACCTCCTTTTAAGACCGCCTCCGAATTCTTCCTCGTAATAATCGGTTCGGTCAAACGGAGATGTCTCGCTCAAAAAATCCATCTGCCCGAAACGGGAGGAGAGCGCCTCTATCGCCCGCATAAAAAGCCCCTCATCGGCGGCTACGAGGCTTACCGCAAGTTTAACGTCCCGCGCCCTTTTCGGCCTCATCTGGCCTCTTTATTTACCGGCGCCCTTTAGCCCGACGGTTATCGCCGACAACAGCTCCGCCGGACTGAGCGTGGCCGTGCCGACCTTGCCGACTACCACGCCTGCCGCAAAGTTCGCTGTCACGGCGGCCTCTTTGAACGTGGCGCCGGCGGCTAACGACAACGCGAGCGTTCCTATGACCGTATCACCCGCGCCGCTCACGTCAAAGACCTCTCTGGCTACGGTCGGAATATGCGTGTCGGAATCGTCTTCAAAGAGACTCATGCCGTTTTCCCCGCGCGTGATGAGCAGGGCCTTGCAGCCAAGCTTATTCAAAAGCACCTCTCCTGCCCTGTGCAGCGACGCTTGGTCCTCGATGTCAACGCCCGAGGCTTGCCCAGCCTCGATGTTATTCGGCGTCACTATCGCGGCCCCCTTGTAATAGTCGAAGTGCTCCACCTTAGGGTCTATCGCCGCTAATTTGTCGAGCCTTGCACAAAACGCGATGGTCTCGGCGGCGAGGGCCTCCGTAACGACCCCCTTGGCGTAATCGGATATCAAAACCACGTCCGCTTTTTTCAGCGCCTTCTTTATGTAGTCCAAGACCTGAGCGCCGGAGTCGGGATCGATGGCGTCTTTTTTTTCCCTGTCGAACCTCACGACCTGCTGGCTGTGAGCGATGACGCGGGTCTTTATCGTGGTGGGGCGTTTATTGTCCACGACGATGCCTTGCGTCTCTATCCCCTTTTCCTTGAGCGCATTTATGAGTTTTTTTCCGTCCCAGTCGTTTCCCACAAGACCGGTTACGAGAGACCTTCCGCCGAGGCTGAAGATGTTATTCACCACGTTAGCGCTCCCGCCGAGCATCGTGGATTCGGACGTAACCTCCACGACCGGCACCGGCGCCTCAGGGGAGATGCGCCTCACCTTGCCCCAGATGAAGTGATCCATGATGAGATCGCCGATTACGAGCACCCGGCCGGCCGGAAACCTCTCGATGAGCGTCTTGGCCCTTTTCAGACTCAGATACCTTCTCATAAGTTAAAACTCAAATCCCTTACGGCGTCTTCTATCACCTTGAGGAACTCAGCTGCGTTTTTCTTCATCGTGTGTTTAGAGGCTTCTCCCCGCGCGCCGGCAGAGGCCGCGCGTTGCACGTCAGGGTCGAGAAAAAGGGCAATCTTTCCGGCAAGGGACGGCGCGTCAAAAGGGTCGGCGATGACGCCGCCGTTAACCCCGTCCGTTATTATCTCGGAGGCGCCGTTTGACGCCGTGGTCACGACCGGAAGGCCCAAGGCCATTGCCTCAAGACACGAATTGCTGAAAGGCTCGTACATGGACGGCAGGGCAAAGATATCCGCTGCCCTGTAGAATTCGGCTGCGTCTTTAACTGGCCCCGCAAATGTTACCCGCCCCGCTAACCCAAGCCTTGCGGCCTCCCTCAGATACGGCCCCTGCCTCCCCTTGCCAACGACCACGAGCCGTATGTCCCCCTTTTCTTTCAAAAGGCCGATGGCGCGGATAAGGGTCATCAGCCCTTTTCTCTCAAACCCGGAGCCTACGAAGAGAACCACAAAAACGCCGGGCGGGATGCCCATAGACTCCCTGATGCCGCGCCTTTTGTCCGCGTCAATCGCGGGATAGCGGGCAAGGTCAATCCCATTGTATATAACACATATCTTATCCTCAGGCAAACCATAATGCCGGATTATGTCGTCTTTCACCATCCTCGAATTGGCAACGACCTTTTTAAGCCGCGCGCTTTTGAACATCTCCTCCTCGAGGAATAGGTGCGTCATCTGGATGGGGCTAAACGCCAGCATCATGCGCCTCCACCACGGCTGCGAGCGGGCGCGCAGGGCCAGCCACTCCCTGTGGCATCCGTCCCCTGCCCTGTAGACGTCAAGGCAGTGGAGCCGCTCAAAACTCAAGACCACGTCCGGCCTTACCTCCCGCAGCTTCTTCTCGACGTTCATCGCAAAGAATATCGGCCTTAGAAACGAAGGCCCGAAGGCCCTGACCTTGTGGATAGTAACCCCGTCGCGGGACTCCCATCCGGTTGTGAAGAGGTCCACCTTGTGCCCTTGCCTTACAATCTCTTCCATGAACCTGTCCAGAAAGACCTCTGCCCCGCCGTACGGGGTGTAGCGCATCCTTATCAGCCCTATCCTCAATGGGAGTCCCCCATGATGAGACGATTGAACGCGGAGAACGCCTCAAGCGGCGTTACTGACGAAGCGTCCGCGCCGTTTTTAAGTATTACGTGCGCCGCGCCCCGCGGCGACCATCTCCTCGCGTCCGTTCCCCCCCACACCGTGAGTACGGGTTTCCCGAGGGCCGCGGCTATGTGCATGGCCCCACCGTCGCAGCAGACTACGACGGATGCCGCGGATAATGCCGCGATAAGACCTTTTAAGCCTTCAGTCCGGTAAGGGATGGGTTTATTTTTCATGGAGACGCAAAGCCTTTGCGCGTTTTCGTCGTCCCCCGGATGAAGCGGATTATCGCCTTTGCCCGGGGACCAGAGGAGCATTATCGGGAAACCGTGCTTCGCGCTTATCAAATCACCGAGGGCATGAAAACTCTCGATCGGCCACCTGTTTTGCGGACGCCTTGAACTTATGTGAAACGCGATTTGGTTTTTACGGTCTTTGACCCCTGCGGCCTCAAGCATCTTCAAGACCTTCGCCGCTTCAACGGCATCCGGTCTCACGCATGGCGCGGGCGCGGGGCCTGTAACGCCGAGAGGCTCAATAAGCCGCATCATGGCCTCCACCTCATGTATGGGGGCATCAGGTTCCGGCACAGGACAATTGATGAAAAAAGTTTTTCTTCCGCCCGGCGTCGGGCATATTCGCGTCCTGCCTCCCGTAAAAAAAGCATATCTCGCAAGCCTTGCGGAGTAGACGCAGCCGCAGCCGATGGAGACGTCGAAGCGTTGCCGCCGTATCTCTCTTATCACATCGAGGTTCTCCATCCACACGCCGAGCCGTGTCCTGCCGGCCGAATGCTTCCACTTGCCGTAGACGTATATATCGTCCACGTCGGGATTATCGGCTATCACGTCCGCGTTGTAGGAATTCACAAGCACGGCTATCCGGCATTGCGGAAGATGCGTCCTCACCGCCCTGAACGCCGGCGTCGTGCAGACAAGGTCTCCGATGTTGTCCCTTCTTATGAAGATTACGCTCCTCGGATACATTTAATCCTTTCCCGGTTCATAGACCCACACCTTCCTGTATGTCCGCGCCCCGGCCGCTTCCCTGTAGACCACGACGCAGATGGCGGCGAAGGCCGTCATCAAGACGCCATAAACCTCTTCCCAGAGGCCGTTTGTCACGTTGATCATAAAATACGACAAGAGCACGGACGGCACGGCGAACTTCAAAAAATCAACTCCCGCCGAAGGGGGTAATCCCCTCCCGTTAGACCATCTGAAAACCGATATCGCCTTTGAGATTATGGTCACCCAGAAAAAGAGAAATGCGCCGAGTCCGAGAACGCCGGCTTCAAAGACTATCTGCAGCAAAAGATTGTGCGGGTTTGCGGCGCCGTAACCGAACCGGGTGAAGTAGAGCCGCGTCCTGCCGTCCTCCGGCCATCTCTCCAAATACCCTCCGTCTTTTGCAGCGTCTGCAATCTTTTTCCATCCGTAACCCCAGCCGAGGACCGGACGGTCCGAGGCCATGTCGTAGACCCCGCTCCATACGCTCCACCTGTCGTTCCATCCCGCGGAATCATTACTGACGAAATTACCCGGCTTGAGGAGCGTCTGATATCTCTCCATCGAGGCGGGCTTCATGATAAAGATAAAAAGGATTATCGTTGCGCCGAGGGCCGCGCCGGCCGCAAGAATTTTATATCTCTTCGCAATCAGCGCCACGGCCACGGTGGAAACGGCTATGGCCGCGGTCTGTGTCCTGTGATTGTTGAGCGCCGAGAGGGCAAAACCTAACGCAATGACGAAGGCTATCACCCATTTTATCCTTACCTCCTCTTTTGACGACAAAACAAACGCGGCCGCAAGCGGGATATAAAACGCCGCGAACGTCGAGTAGCCGGATAGGAACGGGGCATTTTTGTTATCAAGCCAATTTAACAGCACGGAGGGCTTGTTGGCAGCGACGACTGCAAGGCTTAAAAGCGCGAACCCCCCGATGAGCGCGTAGATAAGGGGCTTTATGCCGTTAAACTCCTTATGCTCGCTTGTCACCGCAAAAAATACGACGGCCTGATAAAAGAGATTTTTCCTTACGGCGATCAAACTGTCCATCGGATACGGGCTTAAAAGCGCGCTTGCCGCGCAGACCGCGATGAGCAAAATAAACGCCTGCGTGGTCCTTTCCTTTATGTCGAGGCGCACTTGTCCGTTTATCAAGCGTATGGACAGGGCCGACGCCAAAAGCGCGAAAGCGATTTCCCTCACGGAGGTAAACGCCTTAAAAGGCTGAAGGAAGAGATAGACGGCAAGAAAGACCGTTATAAGCCTGTATCCGGATATATATTCATCGAGCCTTGCAAGTATTCCCTTTTTCATATTACGTCCTTTTTGCGCCATCAGGCCGGATGCCCTTTAAAACGGCCTTGAAGACCTCGTCCGGAGAGATGCCCGTTATGCAGCGCTTATCCCCGAACTTGCACTCATACGGAGCCCTGAAGGTATGCGAGCACGGGATGCAGTCAAGGTCTATCCTCTGGATTATCCGGCTCGATTTTCCAAGCGGCCTCTGGTCGAACATGTTGCAAGGCCCGTCTATGTCCACCACCGGCACCCCGAGCGCGTCCGCCATATAGATAAGCCCGGTGTCAACGCCTATAACGAGGGCGAGCCTTTTTATCGCCGAGGGCAGCTCCTCTAAGGTTATGGTCCCGCAGAGATTAACGACCCTTTTATTGGGGTTTACCGTCTGGGAGAGTTCCAAGCCAACGGATAGGTCCCTCTCGTAACCGAATAAGACTATACCCGCGCCCGTCTCATCCAATATCCTCCTTGCAAGCGCGAGGAAATTCGCCCTGCCCCATTCCTTGAAAGGGTTGCCCGCGCTGATGACGAGGCCGATGTTCTTGGCCCCTCCCGCGGGAAACACCCCCGCGAACTTCTCCTCCGCGTCGGGAGAGACATAGACCTCCTTATCGAGCCTGCCGCCTTTTATGCCGAGGTGCTTGAGACTTGAAAGATACGTCTCCATCGCCATCTTCGGGGCGATATGGTACTCGAAATCGGTGCAGAGGTTCAAGATCTCTTTGAGCGTTCCTCCGATGAAGTCGGGATAAACGCATACGCGCTTGGGCGTCAAAGACCAGAAGGCCGCAAGTATGTTGGCGGTATTCGGCAGCAGTATGAGCGCCGTTGAATATCCCTTCTTGTAGAGCCTGTATGCGAAGGATACCTTGCCGAAAAACCCCTTCCTCTCCTCCCTTTTAAACGGGATGACTTCATCCACGTAAGGGTTGTATTTCAAGAGCGGCAGCGTAACCGGGTCGGCCACCACGCCGAGCCTCACCCCGGCTTGTTTTTTTATCTCCCTGAAAACGGGCGTGGCGCATATCATGTCCCCTATCTTGGCGGTCTGGAATACGAGGACGGAACCGCCTTTACGCCCGCCAAAAAGCCGGGATGCGATGTAAACTAACGGATACGAAATATATGCGAGTATTACGTAGAGCAAAACTTTTCCTTTATGACGCGCTCAAAACTTCCTCTAATACCGACGACACCCCTTCGACGTATTGGGCCACCGTGAAATTATCAATAACCCTAACCCTACCGGCCTCTCCGTATCTTTTAATGAGCGCCTTGTCGGACGCAAACTTCAAGACCGCTGCCGCGAGCGCGGACGCGCGCTCCTCTTTAACGATAATTCCGGTCTCTCCGTCCACAACCTGCTCTCTTATCCCGGCCACGTCGAAGGCCACGACCGGCTTGGCCATGAGCATGGCTTCGAGCACAACCCGCGCAAAACCCTCTTTTGACGAGGGAAGGACGAAGACGTCCATCGCGTTTATATAAGAAAGGGCGTCCGCAGAAAAACCGGTAAAGAACACCTTGTCTTTAACGCCGAGTCCGGCGGCCTTTTTCTTAAGGCTGGACATCTCCGGCCCGTCGCCGGCTATAATACACTTTATGACTTCGTTTTTAAGGAGCGCAACCGCCTCCAACAACAATTCAATCCTCTTTCTTTTTATCAAAGACCCTGCCGTGCCGATGACGAAACCGTCTCCGGCGCCGATTTCTTCCGAAGAGGGTAATTCCCTCCTTACTGCCCCGGACGTTTTGCCGGGCATCATGTCCGGGTCAATGCCGTTTGGGACCACGACGCATTTCCCCTCATCCACGCCGCTCTTGACGAGGCCGGCCTTAACGCCTTTTGAAACGCATATCACCCTGTCAACATGCTTGTTGACGGCCGCAGCCTCAACGGAATTCAGAGCCACCTCGACCCGCGCGTGCTGTATGCACCGTACCCCGGCCTCTTCCGCGCCGAGGATGCCTTCGAGGTTGGAAGACGGCTGGTTGTTCATGTAGAGCAAGTCAAAGCCTTTGTCTCTCAAAATCGCGGCTATCCTTTTCGAGTCCGGGACGACCCTATAGTTGTAGTCTGCGAAAAAAATAAAATCTTTCTTAATCCCCTTTTTGTAGAAAAAAAACGCCCTTGCCGCCTCCTTCAGCGCCTTTGCGCGAAGCGGCGTTTTAACGCGCGGGAGCTGTAAGAATGGGCATCCGTATTTCTCAAGCTCGGTCTTTACGTCCGAGACACCGCCCTTTTTGTAGTTGTCGTAGAAAAGGGCGGTGAAAGAGTAACGCGACCTGTCCGCCCTCTTTACGAACTCCAAGAGGCTGTTCGTCCCGCCCCCCCACTCGCGCCCGGTATCGAGTATGAGTATCTTTTTCATATAGAGGCCGTGATGCGTGTTCGTGATGCGTTAAAAGACAAAACACTTACAAAGGAATAATTTTTATCACTCATCGAAGATGATAATCCCCTCTCGCCCCCATCCTTATCTCCTGATTGCTTCATTATACTTATCCGTTAATATGCCGGCCACATGACCGTAGGTGTAATTTGAAGAAACGTGTTTATACCCAGCCTCTGCTATCGCTTCCCGCTCCTTGCCGTTCTTGAGATAATAGGCGAGTTTTGAGGCGAACTCCTCCTCTCCCTCATAAAGTCCGAGATGCACTCCCGGCGTAACGACGGCCTCAATGTCCCTGCTTCCGTCGGTTAAGAGAAATGCCTTGCACGCCGGGACCTCGAGGACGCGCATATTAAGGCCGGTTCTGTCTTTACCGGGTCCCCAGTTGGTAACGTTCAAGACGACCTTTGACTCGTTATAGAGCTTTGTGAGCGGCTCACCTTCGATGTATCCGCCCTTGACGAGCCTTGATACCGCCATGTTAAAAAAATTCTTCTTCCTCCACTTTGGCCCGTATATCGCGCCGTTACCGGAGACCTCTTGCGCCTTCTCGATAAACCTCTGCCGCTTGGGCGACCAGCCTCCGACAAAACTCCAATCGTATCGCGTTTTGCGCACAAGCGGCATAAATGCCCGCGTATCAACCGCGTGGCGCAGGAGACTCACGTTATTAAAACCCCTCTTTTTCGCTTCCTCCACGCATGAGGAGTTCATGAAAAAATAATGGTCAAAGAAATTTATCTCGGCAAACGCCTCCTCCATCCTCTCTTCCCTTTCAATCCACCAGCCCAACAACGCCGCGTTTTTTCCAATCTCTTTGAGCGCGTCTTCCTTGATGCGTATGCCCCTTATAAGTAAAACCATGTCCGGCGCAAACGCCTTGACCTTCTTGGCGAGCCTGCCGCTCCTGTAATTTAAATGACTCAACGGATGCGCGTCGAAAAAACCCTTGTCCTTAGGAAGCACGCGGAGGTTGTGGCACGCCTTATTGACATGGCGGATGACGAGCCTGTCAAACCAATGGTTTTCGTCCGCATAAAAGCCCTCTGCCTCGACGCCCCTTGCGGCAAATGCCTTTTTAAGATATTCGACGATAGGCGGCTTGGATGAATAGGCTGTCAAGACTTTCCTCAATGGCCGCGATGACCTCATCTCCGGCCCCCGATAGAGACATTCGAGGGCAGGCACAGCAATTCCTTGACGGCCTCGTCTACTTCGTCAACGGTTATGTATTCCATACATTTCTGATACTCGCACTTCTTGCTGACGCACGGGTCGCACGTCCTATCTTTTTTTATGACCCTATGCCTTTCTTGAGAATAAAACGGCCCAGTACGTCCCGGGTCCGATACCGCATAGAGCGCGACAACCGGCGTGCCCGTGGTATAGGCTATGTGCATGGGGCCCGTGTCTCCGGTGACAAATACGCTGAACCTTTTTATAAGCGAGGGCAGCCCCGTCAAATCAATCCTTCCTGCGGCACAGAGCGCGCCCGGGCCTATTCCTTCGGCTATACAATCGCAAAGCGGTTTTTCCGCCGGAGAGCCGGTGAGCGCAATACGGACGCCCGGGATGTCTTTAACGAGCCTTTTGCCGAGTTCAATAAACCTGTCCGCAAACCACATCCTGCTCTTGGTCGAGGCCCCGGGCTGAAAACCGATAAGGGGCGCGCCGCCGATTACTCCCTCGCCTTTCAAAAACCCGTCAACCTCTTCTTCCAACTCGGCATGGACAAAAAGCTCCATCCTCGGGTCAATGGCCTTGCACCCGGCCAGGGCCGCGGTCTTGAGCCGCGCCTCTATCCCGTGTCCGAGGTCAACCCAACCGAGAACTGGAGTCCTATTCGAGAGCAGAAAATTATACCTGCTGTCATTCGGGAGCTTGAAGATGAACCGCGCCCCTGAGAGATAGCAAAGGGGGGTGGCCTGCGGCTCGTTGCCGTGCAGTATGAGCGCGAGGTCGAACTTGAATTTTTTCAGCTCCTTTACGGCCGACCAAAACTTTTTGTATCCGCCGTGAAACGCAATCACACCGTCTATATGCGGGTTATTGGAAAACAACTCCATGTTGTCCTTGTTGAAGCACGCGATAATGAGCGACTTGGGGTATCTCCTCCTGACGGCCCTGACGGCTGGCGTTGAAAGGAGGGTGTCTCCCAAAGCGGTGGAGGACACGACGAGTATCTTTTTTACGGCGTCCGGGTTGAAACGCAAGACGTCTCTATCGCGCTTGTCGAAGAACCTTATGGTCTTGAGCGCCGCGTAGAGGAGTCCCTCTATTGGATTAAAGCCCACTACCCCCCCCCTTGCCGTCAGCGTTCCCGCGCCGGAGCGTGGGAACGATAAATTGGCGTCGAGCAGCGCAGACCTTTAGGTCTGCTGTCTTAACGGAATCATTTCAGGGCTAAAGCTCTGAGCTACAGGCCCTTCATCTTAGAATAGATTTCCGCCATGAGCGGGTTCGTATAAATCTTCAACCTCGACTTGAACCAAGACAACCCCTCTTTTACGTCAATCCTTTTTATGGCGAAGGGGCCGGAGCCTTTTTTCACGACCCCGTGTACCGTTGTGAAGACCCCCCTGTAGCCGGCCTCTTTAGCGGTCTCGACCGCGAGGGCGTTAAATCTCCCCTTGGGCCAGCACAAGGCGCTGCACGGCCTTCCTATGTTAAGCTCTACGGTCTCTTTCGACAGTTCAAGCTCGCGCGCGAGGTCGTCTTTAGTAATCGCGTCGCATAAGGCGTGCGTCGCGGTGTGTGAGTGAAATTCCACAAGCCCCGTGCCGTGCATCTCAACCGCCATGTCCCAGTTCATTACCGCCCTGTGAAAAAGCCCCTCGGCAATGAGGCTCTTGCAATAGTTGTGCGTGGGCGGCCTTTTTTTAAGCTCGTCGAGGCCGGAGAGTTTTTTTTCTTCGCTCTGGTTTGAGGCCGCGTCCATCCATCCGGTAACCGCAAAGACCGTCGCCTTTATGCCGTTGGCGCGCAGATGCGGATAGGCGTAGACGAAGTTGTCGAGATACCCGTCGTCAAAGGTTATCATTACGCTCTTTTCCCTTACCTCGGATTTTCCCTCCGCGTAATCTTGCAGTTCGTTCATACCGAGCGTCGTAAACCCCGCCTCCTTTAGATAGCGCATCTGTGCGCCAAACCCCTCCGGCGTTACCGTTATCATGTCGCCCTTATTTGGATTAACGTGGTGGTATGTAAAGACTGGCACGCAGGTCATGCCCTTTGACTCCTCGTTGAGACTAATTCACTATAAAGGGCAAACATCGCTTTGCCCATGCGCTCGGTCGTGTATTTTTCCTCTACCATGCGCCTGCCCGCTTCTCCCATGGTCTTGCGCGCGCCCCTGTCTTTGAGGAGCATGATTATTGCGGCGGCAAGGGCAGCGGGGTCTTCGGGCGGGACAAGGATCCCGGTCTTTCCGTTTACAATCGTCTCGGACACGCCCCCTGAGTTTGCCGCCACTACCGCCTTTTTCATGGCCGAGGCCTCGATGAGCGAGGTCCCCAGCGCCTCCTGCAAGGTTGGGAGCACGAATAAATCTATGCCCTTCAAGACAGTGGGCACGTCCTTTCTCAAGCCAAGAAGTCTCACGCTGCCTTTGACGCCGAGTTCTTCTGTCTTTTTTTCTATATTTTCCCTTTGCGGGCCGTCGCCCGCGAATAGGAATAGCGCGTCAGGCGCTTCCTTCAAAACAAGCGGTATCGCGTCAAGGAGCACGTGGTGCCCCTTTTTTCTTCTGAGTATGGCTATTGTTCCCGCTACCGGAGTGTCCGGCGATATCCCAAGCTCGGGGCGCAGCGTATCAGGCGTCTTCTCAGGGTCGAACCTTTCCAAGTCAACGCCGGTGGGTATGGCGACGACCCTGTGCTCGGCGATGCCCTTATCCTCACAAAGGTAACGGCGCACATATTCGCTCACGGTCACGACCTTGTGGGCAAAGAGATAGGTAATCTTCGAGGTTATCGGCAGCGCGAGGTGCCGGGTGCGCACTATCGCGGGTTTTCTCCTTGAGAGCCTTCCGGCGATTGCGCCGATGAGACTGTCGTCCCCGCTGTGCGTGCTTATCACGTCAACGCCTTCATCTTTAACGAGCCTCAATATATATCGCAGGGCGGACAAATCCCTGTTGGAGGCGAGCCTGTGGCTCCTTGTCTCGATGCCCGCGGCCTCAGCCCTTTCCTTAAGCCTTGCATCGGGCTTGCACAATACGATGGGCCGCGCACCGAGCCTTTTCAACCAGACGCACTCCTGCAGAGTTCTATTTTCCTGCCCGCCCCAACCAATGGAAGATTCCGTATGCAGTATCGTGAGCATCTTGACCAGTTATCGTCCTCCACCGGTCTTTTTTTCCATCAGCACAATGAGGTGGTCTCCCAAGAGCGCCGCATTTGAAGACAGTAACTTCAAAAGCTCTTTTTTTCTTTCTCCCCTTTCAAATAAAAGCCCTAAGGCATAATCGGCCTTGAGGCGCAAAAAATACATAAAACAGATAAGATTCTTTGCCTTGAACCTCGAGGCCGCCACCTTTTTTATCTCAAGCCCGAACCTTCTTCCGTAGGCATATATCTCCACGAGCGAGATTGGATTGTAGACCGCCGCGTCCCAGCCCTTGCTTGCGTCAACGGTTCTTACCGGCTTGAAAGACGGATAATAACCCCTCCTTAAAAAATAGACCCTTGACGACGCGCAAAGCACGTTAGGAATGCTTATTATAAGATGCCCACCTTTTGTAAGGACCCTCGCAAACTCTTTAAAGACAAGGGCGTGGTTATCCAGATATTGAAGCGATTCGCTGCACAAGACGTAGTCGAAGACCGCGTCTGCAAAAGGGAGCGGCGCGTTCAAATCAGCCCTTATAAATCTCCGAAGATGGTAATCCCCTCCGCTTGACTTAGGCGTATCGTAGAGATCGAGGGAGACGACCGCAAAGCCCATTGCCCTCAAGACCCCGGCAATGGTATCCTTGCCTGAGCCAGCGTCAAGGAGTTTGCCGGGGGGGAGGGGGTTATCCCCCCGTAGGTCTTTAAATAATCCTATCGTCGCCGATTGATGTTCTTTCATTTTGAAAACGGGGTATTGCCGTGAAAAAATCGTGAACCGTGATTGCCGCGCTTTGCTCGCAACGTCCGCGTAAAAAACGATCCCTTTACGGTCACGATTCACGGTCACGGTTCACGATTTTTTCAATCGCAGCCATCACCGCTCCCAGCGCCAAATCCTTGTCAAGCTCGTCGAGGCATCTGCTTTTTTTGCTTCCGTCGCAGCCGTCATGGCCGCACGGGATGCAATCCCAGTCTTTTTGTATGACGACGTTTTTGCCGAAACGCTGGACGCCGTTTCTCGAAGGATACGGTGAGTTCGCTTCAGGCGGGCGCTTCCATGTCCGCGCGCCGTCGTTATCCCACGGCCCCCAATCGAACGCCCCGCTCGGCCCGAATATTGACACGACCCGCGCCCCCGTTGCCGCGGCTATGTGCATGGGCGCGGAATCCACGCCGAAAAACAATGTTGCCCTGCGGGATAGACACGCGAGGTGTTTCAGCTTGAACGCGCCCGTTAAATCGACCGGGGCAGTCTTCATGCGCGATATAATCGCCCGCGCCTTTTTAACCTCGGGCTCGGCCGGGCCAGTGGTGATGACCACCCTCATCCCGGTTTTTTGTATCGCGTCCAACACATGCGCCATGCCCTCATCCGTCCAGCACTTAAAGAGCCAACGCGAGGTCGGGTGCGCGTGCACGAAACCCGCTCCGGCAGCTATTCCGGCGTTTTTCAAAACCCCGTCCACGTAAACATCGTCTTCGGCGGAGGTGTATATGTCAACGCTCAAGTCAGGGGTGTCAAACCCAAATTCTCTCACCACGCCGAGGTCTCTAAGCGCCGTGTGCGTCCTCTTGTCCGGCCTTTTTGCGAGGTGGGTATAGAGGAGCCTTTTCCCGGCAAAGCCCCTGCAATCAAGGGCGCATCCGACCCTGTATCTTGCGCCGCTAAGAAAGCCAATGATGGCCGCCCTGTCGCCCCCCGTAAGGTCAACGGTCATGTCAAAAGACCTTTTCCGTATTTCCCTTACGAAACTCAACTCGCCTGAGACGCGCCCGGCAATCCCTAAGGGGGTATCTCCCCCCTCTCCCTTTATCCCCCGCTTGAACGGGATAACCTCGTCAACGAGCGGGTTCCCCGTAAGCATCTCTTCTGTGCCTGAATTGACGAGGACGGATACTGAAGGGGGGGTTGTGCCCCCGTAGGAAGTCTTCCCCGAAGCGGACAAGGGGGTAATTCCCCCCTTAAGCGCCCTTAGCGCGGGCACGGTGAGGAGCACGTCTCCGATGTGCCTTAGCTTTATGACGAGTATCTTTTTTACGTCTTTAAACAATGCGCCACCCTGAATGGGAGGTAGGAGGTGGGATGTGGGATGTGGTAAAGACTTTACTACCTCCAACCCCCTACTCCCCGCTTCCCCATCCCCCCCGCCCCATCTCCCATAGTTTTGCGTATTTTGCGAGGGTGTAAGAGGCATAGAGTATGGAAAGCGTTATGCCCGCGACGCCATCGAGAAATCCGAGCTTCAGGACGAACATCTTAAAAAACGTAAAAGGCGGCCTCAGGAGGATGTCGAGGACTCCGGCGGTCTTTCCTTCTTTCATCATCTCCTCAGCCGCAAGGGTGGAGTACCTCTCCATCCTCACCAAATAATCGGAGACGTCCCTGTATGTCTTGTGTATGAGCGGGTTTTTGAGATACCCCAACAAGAGGCTTCCCGCCTTTGTCCCGTCCATCACCACGGATTCGTGCACGCCCCTCTCTAAAAACCTGCCCGCGTCTTTTCTGTAGAGCCGCAAGGCGTAATCGGGATACCACCCGCAGCGCCTTATCCACTTCTGTCCAAAGTAATTTCTTCTCGGTATATAGTAACCTGCGCCGTCCCCGCTTCCGATTGCCCGCGTTATCTCGTCTTTCAACCCGGGCGTAACCCTCTCGTCCGCGTCAACGTTGAGTATCCAATTATTCGTTGCGCGGCCGGCGCAGAGGTTTTTCTGCCTCCCGAACCCCAACCACTCGTCTTTGAATATCTTTGCCCCGTAACCCTTGCATATCTCGACGGTCGCGTCCGTGCTTCCCGAATCGGACACGATGACCTCGTCTGCCCACCTAAAGCTCTCCAGACACTCCCTGATATTTCGTTCCTCGTTCAGGACTATGACGGTGACGGATATCTTTTCCATCCGGGCGTCAGACAAGCGGGGAAGCCTCATCCACGAGCATCACGGGGATACCCTCTTTTATCGGATAGACTATGCGGCACTTGTCGCACGCGAGGCCGTCTTTTTTTTCGTTGAGACGCACCCCCCCTTTGCACTTGGGGCACGCAAGTATCTCAAGAAGTTCCTTGTCAATAATCATACTCCTCCTCCATGCCGGTTTTTTACCGCGGTTCATTTGTGCCGGGGGTTCCGTGGGGGGTATCCGTTTCGTCCTCCATTTTGCGCCTCCCCCCGAGCCTCAAATATTCAAGGCCTCCGACGATGCTCACTATCGCCATTATCGCAAACCACATGAGCGACAGGGCTATGGCCTGCTCCTTGGCGGCCCCAACCCGCGTGAAGAGGAAGATGAACGCCCCCTCCCTTATGCCGAGGCCGGATAACGATATGGGCAGCATCGAGATGACGGTCGTAAGCGGTATGAACAGAAAGAAATACCCTATACCGACTCTCATCCCCAACTGTCTGCCGAGAAAATAATGACCCGCTATCACCCCCGTCTGCACGAAGACCGAGCAGATGAATATCTTCACGAGCACGTCAGGGTAATCCTTGTAGCCCATGAGCACGTTATAAAACGTGTCTATCTTTTTGTTGATGCCGTAAAAATGCACCTTCGCAAGTAGCCGCATGGCCCACGTATGGAGCGGGCCGACCCAGATGACAAGGGATGCGCAGACGAACCCTCCGAACAGAAGTATGAAAAAAGCCGCTAACCCCGTGCCCTTTATGAGCGCATACCCGGGGATGAGCGCGAGCGCGGTCACCGCCATGAGGGCCGTAAACCCCGAATATCTGTCCATGAATATCGAGGCGAACGAAATGTCCCCTCTTTGCGACGACTTATACAGAAAATATCCCTTTACGATATCCCCGCCGACCATGGTCGGAAGAAAATTATTGAAAAACATCCCGATAAAGTATATGGACAGCAGACGGAAATACGACACGTCCATGTCTTTTTTAAGTATGATAGACCACCTGAGCGTGGATACGCCCTGTGTGCCGATAAACAAAAACGCCACCGCGACGATTGCATACGGCGGAACCGAGGCAGCCGTATCCCAGAAGACCCGGAGGTCAATCTTGCTGAAAAGGGCATAGAGTATCACCGCGCTTACGGCAATCTTGACGAGCGTGGATATGACGCCTTTCATCTTTTAGCCGCGCCCCCCTTTAATAAAAACTCAAATCTCAAAACTCAAAAGTCAAAACTATAATGGTAGACACGCCCACCCTGTATATTGATTGCAGCTCAGGCCTTCAGGCCTGATTGTATCAATGAGATTTGACATTTGAGTTTTGAGGTATCCCTTCACCGAGCACCTTTTTCACCGTATATATAGGCTTGCCCTGTGATTCGTGATAGACGCGCGCGAGCATCTCTCCCAAGAGACCCATTATGACAAGCTGAACCCCGAGTATTATGAACAGGATACCGAGGGAAAGAAGCGGTCTGCCGCCGATATTCTTCCCCATAAATAGCTTTTCGAAGGTCAGATAGGCCGATATCAAAAACCCGATAAAACCGAGCGCAAGTCCTGCCGCGCCGAAGGCGTGTATGGGCCGGGTGGAAAAACTCTGAAGGAATTTTACGGTTATGAGGTCGAGTATCACCCTCACGGTGCGCGATATGCCGTACTTGGACCTTCCGAACTTCCTGGCGTGATGCGTGGTCTCCACCTCGGTGATAGTCGCGCCCACCCAGCTCGCCATCGCGGGTATGAAGCGGTGCATCTCGCCGTATAGCCGGACGTTCTTGATGACCTCCCTCCGATAGGCCTTGAGCGTGCACCCGTAATCGTGAAGATGGACGCCGGTAACCGACGATATGAGCCAGTTTGCGATAATCGAAGGCAGCCTCCTTGAGATGAACTTGTCTTGCCGGTTCTTCCTCCAGCCGCTCACCACGTCGCACCCCTTTATCTTTTCGAGGAGTTTGGGGATGTCATTGGGGTCGTTTTGCAAATCCGCGTCCATAGTTATAATAACGTCGCCCGAGGCGTGCTCGAACCCGGCCGCCATTGCGGCGGTCTGGCCGAAGTTGCGCCTGAAGGCGACCACCACGACGCCCGGGTCTTTTTTCTGTATCTCTTCGAGAACTTTAAAAGAGCCGTCCCTGCTGCCGTCGTCAACGAAAACAATCTCGTATTTATTCGGAAGAGCCGACATAACGCCGCTTACGCTGCCATAAAGATGCGCCAAACTCTCCTCTTCCTCGAATACCGGTATGACTATAGAGACTGAATCCAATGCACTGCTCCTTATAAAAAAAGGTTATCGGTGGACGGTTATCGGTTTATAGCAGCTCAGACCTTTAGGTCTGACTTTATCAGGGCTAAAGCCCTGAGCTACTATAAACCGACTACCGATTACCTTATTTAATATGTTTTAGGACCCTGTGCCTTGCCCATGCCCTTAAATCCGTAACAGCGGAAGATTGTGAACTCCTTGATTACCCTTGACGCCGGGACGTTTCCACCGTAATGAATGGCAACTACCTCCCGCCCGCATCTCTCAAACGCGGGCACAACCTCACCCTTATCCACAACCCCGCCCTTTACGTATACGGCGTTATCCCCGGTCATGCCCGCGAACGACGGCCAGAAGTCGTACTGGTTCATCCTCCTTGTGCCGACTTCAACATTGAACGTAACCGGATTGCCCTTCATATAAAAAGCCAGCTCGCTCGCAATCTGATACGTGTCGCTCATTATGAATACGGGCTTGCCCTCCCTCTCCATCTCCGCCTTTACGTTAGAGACCTTCTCTCCAAGTTCGGTCCATCCCGTTACCCTGTTAAAGGGCGGCATTGTCAAGAGCCTTCCGCCTCCGAGCGGAAAAAGGACCTGCGGGAAGTGAACTAACAAGGTGATTATTGCCGCGAGCGCGACGCCGGCGACGGCAACGGCCTTTAATAAGCCCCTTTTATCGGCGCGGCGCTCATATAGACTTTCAAACCCCCAGACCGAGGCCGGATACGCGGCAACGTAAGACGCCAATGCCCAGTTGGCCTGCACCTTGCCGCGAAAGGCCATAACTACGAAAAACGCAAATACAGGAGCGGATGCGAAAAAAGTCAATAGCGCGCCGCGTCTGCCGTCTCCGGTATCCTTAAACCCGGTCTTCGCGCAAAGCCATATCCCATAGACGATGGCCGCGAAGAAAAACGGCGTTATGAGACCGATTTGCGAGACAATGAACTCAAGCGGCCCAATAATGGAAAATTCGCCCCCGTTGACGTGGGCCTGCCCCATCGTGTGCTTAATTGTAACCTGTCCGTGAAAAATATTCCAGTAAATTACGGGGGTTACGATAACAAGGCTTATAAGCGCGGAAAAATAAGGCTCTTTTCTCTTCAGCCAAAACCTGTCGTCCTTTGAAAAGATGAGATATAAAAGGATGCACGGCAAAAGGAGGACAATGGTATATTTGCTCAAAAAACCCGCGCCTATTGCCGCGCCCGCCGCATACCACCATGAAGCGGAATTCTTTTTAAGCGCCGTGAATACGCAATAAAGCGCCAAACCCCAAAAAAAAAGGAGGAGCACGTCGGTCGTCATCAATACCGCGCCTGCCGCGAATATCGGGGTTATGTTAATGAGGACTGCGGCATAGAAACCGGCCTTCTCGCTGCCGAGCGCGTCTCTGCCGAGGAGAAATACCGTGTAAGAGGCAAGGGCTGAAAAGAGAACCGCCCCGAACCTGACGCCGAGTTCCGTAACCCCGAATATCCTCGTAAAGAACCATATCACGTAGGCCACGCCAGGCCCCTTACTGTAGTACGAGAGGTCGGGGCGCCGGGACCACTCCCAGTAGTGGGCCTCGTCCGGCGACAAGTCAAACGGTCCCCATGCGACGTATATGACGCGCAGCAGCGAAATGGCGAGCAGGAGTATCAGCAACAGAGGTTTTTTATTCTTCAACCACATCGGGTCTTGTCCGTTGCTCATAATATGCCATACCCTTTTTCTCGGCCCACGTAAAGGCAAACGCCGCGCCCGCGCCGAGCGCCCCCCCGGCGGCAACGTCAAACGGGTAGTGCACGCCCACGTATACCCTTGAGAAAGCCACCAAAAAGGCGAAGGAGAGAAATAGAGGCGTGAACTTTTTATACCTGAGGCTTAAGAATACCATTGCCGCGAAGATGTTCGTGGCGTGCCCCGAGGGCAGCGAAAAAGAATTTGTGCACCCCACGAGCATACGGACGTCTGAAAGCGCGGCGCATGGCCGCGCCCGCATGATAAGGTGTTTTAGGACGTTGCAGATAAGATCCGCGGCGCCGACCGCAGCGACAAGGACTGCAAGCCCGATCCTGTCGGGCCTTCTTCCGAGGACGATAATGAACGTTGCGGCTATAATTATCGCGCCGAGGAAATTGAACTTGAGCGTTACGAACTGCATGACCGGGTCAAGCCAGTACGCGGTAATAGACTCGTTGATGAACCTGAAGAGCGCCGTGTCCAAACGCACAAAAGTTTCCATCAACCTTGTCCCCCTTGTTTCGTTTCAGGGGATTTATTACGCTCCAAAACCATTTTTGCGGCCTCGAAGACCTCTTCAACCGGTATCCCGTCCATGCAGAGCAAATCCGCGCAGTTCTTTTTAAAGCAAGGCGAGCAGGGCAGCCCCTTTCGCGCCACTACCGCGCCCCTTCCGTAAGGCCCTGTCCTCCACGGTGCAGTTGGGCCGAACAGCGCGATAACGTCCGCGCCAACGGCCGCGGCTACGTGCATTGGCCCTGAATCCACCGTAACCACGAAGCAAGCAGCGCGCATCATCTCCGCAAGCTCTTTCAGGTCAGTCATCCCGGCCATGTTGAGCGCCATATTTCCGATGCCGGACTTTATTCCGTCGCAAACCGCCCTATCGGATGCGCTGCCTGCCATTACCGCGCATAGCCCGCTGACGTCCGTTACCCTTTTCCCTAATTCGGCAAACCGCTCGATGCTCCAAAGCTTTGTTGCCCACCTTGCCGCCGGAACTATAACGAAAAACCCCGCGCCCTTTAAACCGGCCTTCTTCAATTTTTCAAAGACGCTGATTTTAGCGGCCTCGTCAATCGGAAGCGTATACGCGGCCTCGCCGGCGGTAATCCCCCCCGCGAATTTCGCAAGGTCGAGATACCGCTCCACCGCGTGTTTGTCCGGGTCATACGCCGGTGCCTTTGCGTTTAAAAAACCCGCGCTTAATTCCCTCGCGTTGGAAAAACCGGCCTTTTTCTTCGCGCCGCTCATGAAGACCCAGATGCCGCTCTTAAAAAGCCCCTGAAAATCTATAACCATGTCGTAGCTCTCGGCCTTCAACCTTCGGGAAACATCGAGATTCGCCTTCAGGTTTTTCAGCCACCCGCGCCTTGCCACAATCACGTTGTCAATCAGGGGATTGCCTTTCAATATTCCGCTTGCTGCCTCCTCCACGAGCCAATCAACGCGCACTGTCGCGTGTTTTTTTGATAGACCCATCCTGAGCGCGGCAACGGCCGGCAATGTGTGCGCCACGTCTCCGAGGGAGGAGAGTTTTATTATCAAGACCTTCATAGAGGCGGTTCCCGATTCACGACTCACGATTCACGGCCTTTCTGCGCCTTACATCCGCAATGAGCCACTCGATCGCCTGAAAAATATCGCTTGCCGTGAACTCAGGTTGAAAGGACAACCGCCCCCGCTCCGCCTCGCCGCTGCCGGTCAGCACGAGCGCGGCCTTTACGCTCGGCCCGAGGTTCCTCGCCAATTCAATATCCGAGGCCTTGTCCCCGACCACGTAAGAGCGGCCTACGTCAAGGCCGAGTTCCTTCGCGGCCTTGACGACGAGGCCCGTCTTGGGCTTTCTGCACCCGCAGCCGTCATCCGGGTGATGCGGGCAAAAATAAATCCCGTCGAGCCGCGCGCCCTCGGCGGCAAGAAGTTCGATGAGCTTTTTATTTACCGCCTCCGCGTCTTGGAGCGTGAACTTGCCCCTTGCAACCCCCGACTGATTGGATACGACAACCGCCTTGACGCCCGCCTTATTAAGCCTCTTTATTGCGGCGGCGGCGCCTTCAATCAGCACAACCCCTGACGGGTTTCCCACGTATCCCGAATCGTCGTTGAGCGTGCCGTCGCGGTCAATAAAAACGGAAAATGGAATAGAATTCATGCGGCCCCCTTTGAGATATAAACCCCTGCCGCGTCCATAACCTCTGCCGCGCTAATCCCGCTCAGGCACTTGTAGTGGCCGTAGCGGCAGACCCTGTCAAAGCACGGGCTGCAGACGATTTTTTTTATGACGACCGCCGCCTTCTCGCCAACTGGGCCGGTAAGCGCAGGGTCGGTTGAGCCGAATATCGCCACGGTCGCGCCGCCCACTGCCGCGCTCAAGTGCATTGGCCCTGAGTCGTTAGTGATAAAAACCCGCAAGTGCGCCAACAAAGACATGAACTGACGGAGCGTCAACCTTGCGCACAAATTTATGCGCTGGGTCTTTATTAAGGACGAGACCGCCTCGCACTCGGCCTTGTCAACCGAAGAGCCGAATATGAGAGACACCGCGCCGTAGCCTAAAGACAATCCCGTCAACGCGGCCGCGAAATGGGCAGGCGCCCATCTCTTTGCCTGTCCGTAGCTCGCGCCCGGGGCCGCGCCAACGAGGACGCGGCCCTCAAGGCTATTTTCCTTCAAAAATCCCTTTGCCCATTGCTCCTCTTCCGCGCTCAGGTAGACCGCAGGGATGGACGGCGAAGGGGCATGGCCTCCCATTGCAACGACGATATTCAAGTAATACTGGATTTGATGCCTTGTTTTAATCTCAGGCGTAACGTCAATCGGGAGCGTGAGGAGCCTGCGTCTAAAATCCCTTGCATATCCCACGCGCGCGGGGATGCCCGCGATAAAAGAGAGAAACGCCGCGTCAAAGGCGTTTTGAAAAAGCACGGCCGCGTCAAAACCTTTTTCCTTTATTTCAGACGCGAGATTAAATCTGCCCAAGAGTCCCTTGTGCCGTCCGGCGTCGTCATAGACGATAACCGCGCTTACGTCCGGGTTATTGAAATATACCGGCGCGACCCGCGCCTTGGCCAAGACCGAGATTTCGGACGCCGGATAAAGCGCCTTTAAGGCCGACAAGGCCGGAAGACTCATGACCGCGTCCCCTATCCAGTTCGGCGCCCTTACGAGTATTTTTTTGAATCCCTTATCCATTATCCCTGTCCCGTATTGGTAAAATCGTGAAATTACAACGCCTTGGCCAAAAAGACCATAGCATTTTATTATATTACAAAAAATAGGGGGGTTGCAATTCAATTAAGCTGGCCGGATAATTCAATAGCCTTTTGGCGGTTTTTACATATAATTATCATTACGCGAATATGGACTGGTGCCAAAAAAACATCGCACGGGTCGTCGCGGACCTCAAGACAAACGCGCAGACCGGACTTTCTTCCGCAGAGGCACGGGCGCGGCTGTCCATACACGGCCAAAACAAGCTCCTTGAGGCCAAAAGGGAATCCCGCGTCGTAAAATTCCTGAAACACTTCACGGAATTCATCGTCATCGTCCTCATCGGCGCGGCGATAATCGCGGGCATCCTCGGCGAATGGGTGGACGCGCTTGCGATAATGGCCATCGTCGTCATGAACGGCATGATAGGCTTCGTTCAGGACGAAAAGGCCGAGGCAGTGCTCGAGGCCCTCAAAAGGCTCTCGGCCCCGAGCGCAAAGGCGCTGCGCGACGGAAACCTCGCGGCGATTGAGGCATCGGGTTTGGCGCCCGGCGACATCATCGTCCTCGAGGCCGGGGACTCCGTGCCCGCGGATTGCCGCATCATCGAGGCGCATTGGTTTAAAATTGACGAATCCACCCTCACCGGGGAATCCCACCCGATAAACAAAGACACGGTTGCCGTTGAAAGCGTCATGCCGCTTGCGGACAGGACGAACATGGCGTATCTCGGCACGCACGTGGTCTACGGAAGGGCGCGGGCAGCGGTCGTTGCAACGGGCATGTCAACCGAGATGGGTAAAATCGCAAAGCTCCTCTCGGAGGCTAAGACCGAACCCACGCCGCTGCAGAAAAGACTCGACGAGTTCGGCAAAAAACTCGTCTACGCCGCCGGGTTCATCTGCGCCGTCATATTCGTCCTCGGGATCCTGCGTGGAGGCTCTACGCTCGACATGTTCCTTACCGCGGTGAGCCTCGCGGTGGCGGCCATCCCCGAGGGCCTGCCCGCGGTCGTGACCATAACCCTCGCGCTCGGGGTGCAGCGCATGGTCTGGCGCCACGCGCTCATAAAAAAACTCCCTTCCGTTGAAACGCTCGGCTCGGCATCCGTAATCGCCTCGGACAAGACCGGCACCCTGACGCAAAATCAGATGACGGTGAGGCGGATTTTTTTGGCGTCGGGTGAGGTTATAGGCGTCGCCGGCGCGGGGTACTCGTTAGAGGGAGGTTTCCATAAAGGCAGCGCCGGGGTCGCCCCAAACGAGAACCCCGGACTTTTGCTTATACTTAAAGCCGGCGCGCTCTGCAACGCCTCCGAGCTTAAAGACAACGGTAATAACGGGATGACCGTCTTGGGCGACCCCACCGAAGGGGCGCTCCTCGTGGCCGGAAGGAAGGCCGGGGTGAAAAGGGAAGACCTCTTAAACGGCCTCGAGTTCGTTTTAGAGATTCCCTTTGACGCCGGAAGAAAGATGATGACCTCCGTATATAAGGACTCAAACGGCTTTTATCACTCATTCACCAAAGGCGCGCCGGAGAGGATTGTGCCGCTGTGTTCAAGCGTCTTTAAAGACGATTCGCCCAGGACTATAACCCGGAAAGACGCGGACGCGGCCATGAAGGCTAACGCTGAGTTCTCGTCAAGCGCGCAGCGCGTCCTTGCCCTCGCCTGCCGCTCTTCCAGCGGGCCTTTTGCCGCGGAAGACGGGGGGGATTCCCCCTCCCCCCTCGAAAAAGACCTGACGTTTCTCGGTCTTATGGGCATGAGCGACCCGCCGCGAGAGGAGGTCTTTGTGGCCGTTGAAAAGGCGCGCGCGGCAGGGATAACGCCCATAATGATAACCGGAGACCACTTGCTCACGGCCGTTGCCATAGCAAAAGAGCTTGATATTTTTAGAGACGGAAAAGGCGGCGACCGTGCCTTAACAGGAGAAGAACTCGACATGATGAGCGAAGCGGAATTTATGGAAAAACTCCCGCGCATAAAAGTCTACGCGAGGGTAAACCCGGAGCACAAGCTTAAAATCGTGAGGGCATGGAAAAAAAGAGGCGACGTAATCGCCATGACCGGAGACGGGGTCAATGACGCCCCTGCGCTCAAAGAGGCGGACATCGGCGTTGCAATGGGCATAACCGGCTCGGACGTTACCAAAGAGGCCTCCGACATGGTGCTGACGGATGACAACTTCGCGTCCATCGTGGCCGCCGTCGAGGAAGGCAGAAACATATTCGGCAACATCAGGAAGGCCGTCCATTTTCTCCTCTCCTGCAACATCGGGGAGATACTCGTGCTTTTAATCGCCTCCATCGCCGGGATGCCTTTGCCGCTCCTGCCGGTTCAGATATTATGGACGAACCTCGTTACCGACGGGCTTCCGGCCATCGGGCTTGCGATGGAGGGCGTGGAACCGGGCGTCATGGATAGACCTCCGAGGGACCCGTCCGAAGGCATCGTTGGGCGCCCGCTCCTTATAGTCATGACCCTTCAGGGGGCGTTCATCGCGTTTTGCACGCTCTTTGTCTTTGCCGCACAGCTGTATTGGTTCAAAGGAACGCTCATAAAGGCGCAGACCATGGCATTCACCGTACTCGTCTTTTGCCAGAAATTTCACGTATTCAACTGCCGGAGCGCGCTTACATCGGTCTTCAAGCTCGGCGTCTTTTCGAATAAAATGCTCAACTGGGCGGTCTTTACCATATTCGCAAGCCAGCTCCTTTTGATACATATCCCCGCGCTTCAGGCCATCTTCAAGGTTGTCCCCCTCAGCTTCCGTGATTGGGCGATAGTCTTTGCCGCATCGAGCATGCCGCTGGCGCTCATGGAAATCGTAAAGCTAATTAACGAGCGTCCGAGGAAGGGCATAGACTGAGGGTTTATGCCGCCTAACCTTATTCCTCTGCCATTCTTTTTTTACTTGCTCTTAAAAATTTTTGTTGATATGATAAGTTATTCAATTACGCCCCGTCCTTACGGCCGGGAGATTTTGGAGGAAGGTCTTATGAAAGAAGGCATACATCCGGTTTACGAAACCGCGAAGGCTCGCTGCGTGTGCGGTAACGCGGTAACGACGCGCTCGACCACGAAGGATATCTCCGTGGAGATATGCTCCAACTGCCACCCGTTTTACACCGGTGAGCACAAACTCGTTGACACGGCCGGCAAGATAGAAAAGTTCAACAAGAAGTACGGCCGGGTAAAGGCATAGTCGAGGATGGGGGGCGCCTTGCAGGTAACCCTACTCAAATTCACCCCCGACCCGGAATTGACGGCGGCCCTGGCCGCCAGACTCTGCTACTCGGACTCTTCCATCGCCGGTCTGATTGACAAGTTTTCTTCCTCTGAGAAACCCGGCGTCCCAATAGAAAATCTCCTCGGCCGAATACTGAAGATGGGGCACACGTCCGTCCTCGAACACGCCTCTTTCACCTTGGGGATAGAGGGGATATCCCGGGCTACGTCCCATCAGCTCGTCCGCCACCGCCTTGCGTCGTACTCCCAGCAGAGTCAGAGATACGTAAAGGCCTCGCGTCCCGACTACGTGACGCCGGAGACCATCGCAAAAGACCCTAAGAAAAAAAGGCGCTACGACGAGGCGGTGAAAGGCGTCTACGCCTTATATAAAGAACTCACGGACGCCGGGGTGCCGGCGGAAGACGCGAGATACATACTCCCGAACGCCGCGTGCACCAAGATAATAGTAACCATGAACGCGCGCGAACTCCTGCATTTTTTCAAACTCCGCTGCTGCGAGAGGGCGCAGTGGGAGATACGCGAGATGGCGGCCCGGATGCTCGCCCTCGTAAAAAAAGAAGCGCCCTTCATCTTCAAAAACGCCGGCCCGTCGTGCGTGGGGGCCGTCTGCTCCGAAGGGGATATGACCTGCGGAAAGGCAAAAGTGATACGCGAAAAATTCAGGAAGTTATAATCAAACATGTTCAGAAACCGTCTCGATGAAATAGAAAAGCGATTTAACGAGTTGTCAAACCTCCTTGCAAGCCCGGAGGTAACCGGAAACCCGGAGGTCTACCGGAAGTGCGCGAAGGAGCGGGCGTCCTTCGAGCCGACGGTCGCGCTCTACGCGGAATTGAAAAAGGCCGATAAGGAACTCGAAGACAATAAACTCATACTCGAAGGCAAAGACGAAGACATGCGCTCGCTTGCCAAGGAAGAAATTCCTCTCCTTCAGAAAAA
>JACRCC010000057.1 GCA_016234405.1 Deltaproteobacteria bacterium
CATAATGATAGAAGTAATATATATAATATATGGTTACTAGGTTAGCTGGAGGTGATGGCAATGTTTGTGATAAAGAAAAAAGATATGAATTTACTGCGAGGCACCTCCACGATACTCGATATCGGAGCGACCTTAAGGAAACCCGTTATCTTTATCGATAACGATGTGAAGGCTTTGAAGTCTGATTGGGAGGCCGTAGGGGGAGATCTCTGGTTTGCAATAAACAAATTCAAGGAAGAACAGGAAAAAGGAGACGAAACTGATGGAAGATGATGGTAATGCCTTTTCCCGCGGCACTTCCGTCGATAAGGCTTCTTCTCAAGACATACCTCAACCTACCGACACAGATCCTGCCAAAGCAAAAACAAGATCGACTCTTATCCAACAAAAGATGGTTGGGCAGATGTATAGCGGGCCGTTACCGCGACCCGAAATGCTTAAGGGATACGAAGAAATCTTGCCGGGTGCTGCTGACCGCATTATTAAGATGGCCGAACGGCAATCGTCTCATCGGCAGGATATGGAAAAAGGAAAGCGGAATGACGATTATCGTATTATTAGGAGGGGACAAGACTACGGTTTGATTATAGCATTAGCCTCATTTGCGGTTTCAGCTTACCTGATATTTCATGACAAGTATGTGCCTGGTAGTATTCTTAGCGGTGGTACATTGGTTGGTCTGGTCAGCGTATTTATGTTTGGCAAAAGAAAAAAGGCAAGTCAAGAAGGAAAACAAGATATACAAGATATAGCTGAAATGCCCCGCCGTAAGGAGTAATAATTTTCCCCTACTCCGCCGTAAACACGTTGTTCATCGTCAGGAATTTTCCGTTGAAGGTTATGGGCACGGCAATGCCCTCGGCCGTTGCGGCCTGAGAAGACGCCTTTACCGCGTGGATGTGCAGGTGGGGTTCGAGCGAGTCGCCGGAGTTACCTATGATGGCCAGCCTCTGTCCTGTCAAGACGTCCGCGCCGGTTTTCACGTATAAGCTGTTATTTGCGAGGTGCGTAATAATTACGTTCACTCCCTTACAAGAGATTATAACGTGGTTGCCCGCCGGATTTATCGCGTTGACCTCTCCGGTCGGATTGTCGAAGACGCCGTCAACGGCCTTTATCACACGGCCGCTGCACGGTGAAAAAATCTGCTCGCCGTATATGTTGAAGTATGAAAGCCTTTCGGGATAGACGCCCTGCGCCCTTCTGCCGGAGAGACCGAGTTTTACGATGTCGAGCGCATAAGTCTCGGATGGGTTTTGTTTGTGGAAAAAATTCGTAACCTGACTACTCCCCCCTTGGACTACGCTATATGTCCCGCCCCTTAACGGGAAGCTCAGATCCACGGCGTCTCCTTTGTAGAACATCCCTTTTATCGCAAAGAAATTCAGGACCGCAAAGATTAAGATAACCGCGGCCCGGAGATTTATGCCGACGGAACCGGTCTTTGCGCCGGTCGAGAAGATCATCCTTTTTTTAAGACCTGTGTATGATTTGACGAGCGCAAATACGAAAAACAGAATCGAAATGAATCGCAGGTAAAGCGTCAAGAAGACCCAAGCGCCGGCGAAGTGCGCGAATAATACGGCCGCCCCCGCGCAAAGCGCGCTCAAGCCCCAATCAAGAAGATTTTTTTTATTCTTTCTCCACAGGATTACGGACGCGCCGAATGGGATTATCACGGTTACGGCCGAAAGCGCGTAGTATATGAGGGGCGTGTTCATCTCGATGCTACGGACACGGGTTGCATATATTTATTAAAACATAATTGAAGGAATAATGACATGACCTGAGTCACAAAAAATCGCCTTTTTGCGCTTTTGCGCCCTCGCCTTGCTTGACGCCCAAAAGCCCGAAGGCCTCGACAAGGCCGATAGCGGAAAAATATATCAGGCCGAGCAAGATATTGCCTGGTCCGGCCAGCGATTCATTCAGGAGGGCCGTAAACAGGAGGAAAAAAAGGAGCTGCACGACCCAGCGCAGGATCATCTGCGCGAGCGCGCCGTCTTCCTGCCCGTTCATGTGGTAGTTAATATACCTCGACCCGATAAGAAAGACGAACGAGACGGCCGCGGAGGCGCTTGCGTATTTCATGCCGAGAGTGATGTAAATGAAAACGAGGAAGCCCCCGATGGCGAGTCTTATCAATGTCCAAATGCCCTCTGTCCTTATGATAACGACTATGCCGAGGAACGCCGCGGAGTGCAGGGCAAGGAACTCCACGACCATCACCTCCTCGAGGCCTTTCATGTCCGTTAAGGGCAGCGTCATTGAGAAGGCATAGGCGAGAAAAAAGTCGAAGGCAAGGATGAGATAGGGTATGGCCGAGTAAACGGAGCGGGCGGACATCGTTTGGAGGAGGTAAGTAATGAGCGCGGCCGTGGAAAAGCCGCCTTCAAACCCGGCGCTTTTGAGCGCCGCGAGAGCGCCGCGATAGAGCGACCATATCCCCCCGCTGGTTATGATTAGCGAGATGCCCCCGCCTATCAAGCGTCCGAATAAAGAGATGTGATCTTCCGACGTTACATAACCCAACGCGGACAGGAGCATGACCGTGCCGAAGACGAAAAGGGCCAGGCCCCCGACGGTTGAGACCGCCGCCGGGGAGGTGTTGAATTTTACGGCCAGTTTTTCGGTCTCAGCGTTGAATGAAGACCGTTTCTTTTTTTCTGTTGCCCCCGGTAAGGTCGCCAAGGTCGTCAGGAGGAGGGCTCGCGCGCGCCTTAGGGAGGTCTCCGTGCCGCCGCTTTTATCTTTTGACCGCGTAACCAAGGTAGTTCACCGAGGGGTCGTTTGAGAGTTTGAAGTCAAACGTAAGCGGGTCTAACGTCATGCCCTTTATCTCTTGCGCCTCGACGTTATTTTTTTCGAGTATCTCAACGAGACGGGATGGTCTTATGAATTTCTTAAACTCATGCGCGCCCTTTGGAACCATGCCTACGCCCTCGGCAACGGTTATGGCAAGCACCTGAGCCTTGAGGGTCTTATTGATGGTTGCGAAGAAGAAAAAACCGTCTTTTTTGAGCAGGGAGAGCGCATCTTTGAGGAACCCGTCCACGTCGTCCACATGTTCCAAGACCTCGGCACAGACGACGATGTCAAAGAGGGGCGGGTTTTGCGCCTTTAGCTCGGATATGGACACGGCGAGGTAATTTATTACGAGACCCGATTCAGAGGCATGTTTTTTCGCGGCCTCGATGGAAACCGGAGATAGGTCTATGCCGGTTACGGTCGCGTCTTCTCGCGCAAAGCTCTCGGATAAAAGCCCGCCCCCGCACCCCGCGTCGAGCACGCGCTTGTCTTTTAGTTCTCCGCAAATATTTTTGAAGTATGCAAACCTCAGGGGGTTTATCCGGTGCAGGGTTTTTAAACCGCCCTCAGGGTTCCACCAGTCGTCTTTGAAGGAGTCGAATTTTTGGGATTCGGAGGTCATGGGAGCCCGTACTCCTTCCACCTCTTGTCAATAAGTTCCAAGACGGCCTTTTCCATCTCCATCTTCTCGCCCCATTTGCGCGATACTTCGGGAGGGGTCTTCATTGTTGCGTCTATGCCCATCTTCGAGCCAAGCGAACCCTTCGGCGAGGAAAAGTCCAGATAATCTATGGGCGTGTTCTCTATTATCATGGTGTCCCGCATGGGGTCAACCCGCGTTGATATGGCCCAAATCACGTCCGCCCAGTTGTGCGCGTCAATGTCGTCATCCACTACGATTATGTATTTGACGTACATGAATTGTTTTAAAACCCCCCACAGACCCATCATAATGCGCCTTGCGTGGCCGGGATACTCCTTCTTGATGGAGACGACCGCTATCCTGTAAGACACGGCCTCCATGGGGAGGCTAAAATCCACGACCTCAGGGAACTGGAGTTTCAACGACGGCAGGTAGATGTTATTTAATACGGTCCCGATTATCGCGTCTTCTTTCGGGGGTCTGCCAGTGATGGTCGTGAGATAGAGCGGGTCTTTCCTGCGGGTTATGGCCTTCAGGTGAAATACCGGGAAAGGTTCCTGCGCGTTATAGTATCCCGTGTGGTCTCCGAACGGGCCTTCAAGCGCGGTATCGTTCGGGCGTATCTCGCCTTCGAGTATTATCTCCGCGGTTGCCGGAACCTTCAGAGGGATGGTCTTACACTCAACAAGTTCTATGGCCTTTTTACGGAGTATTCCGGCAAAGTGAAACTCTCCGACGTCTTCGGGCACAGGAGTTACAGCCGCTATGGTCGTGGCAGGCTCGCACCCGATTGCAACCGCTGCGGGCATGGGCCGGCCCTGCGCCTCCCACTGCCTCCAGTGACCGGCCCCGCCCCTGTGCTTCAACCACCGCATGATGCAGCGTTTGCCGTCGAGTTGCTGCATCCTGTAGACGCCCACGTTATACGGCCCTCCGTCGGGGGACTGCGTTATCACAAGCGGCCACGTGATAAGCGGGGCAGCGTCCCCGGGCCAGCATTTTATTATGGGGAGTTCCGAGAGGTCTGCGGTGGCGCCGGTCTTGACAACCTCTTGGCAGACCCCGGCGCGGACGGTCTTGGGGCCGAGCGTGAGCGCCTTCGTGAAAAATGGTATCTTTTTTACCGCGTCCCACAACCCATCGGGCGGCTGGGGACGCTGCAGGAGCGCGATGAAGCCGCCTATCTCTTTTAATTCCCCGGCCTCGACGCCCAAGCCGAGCGCGACCCTCTCGCGTGTGCCCAAGAGGTTGCCCACTATGGGCGTTTTATGGCCCTTAACATTAGTAAAGATTGCCGCCGGGCCGTTGGTCTTTACGAGCCTGTCCATTATTGCCGAAACCTCAAGGCACGGGTCAACCTCGGCAGAGACCTTTTTAAGCAGCCCCTTGCCTTCGAGCGTAACGAGAAATTCCCTTAAATCGGCATAAGTCATTTTTACCGCCCCCTATCTCATGTTGAGACTTGCTATTACGGCAGCGAGTATCACGCCGCCGATGACCGCGTTTGCGAGAAAACCTTTAAACGCGGCCTCCCTCGAAGGGTTTTTCTTTATGGAGGATACGATCTTCATCGTTGCGATGAACGCGGCAACGAGCGTTATGTAATAGACGGCCCCGAGAGCCGACAAAAACCCGGCCGCGGCGAGGAGAAGGGTAAACCCGGCGTAGAGCGCGGCAAGGGCCTTGTATATGCGCCCGCCGAAAAATATCGCCGTTGATTTTACGCCGATTTTCAAGTCGTCCTCCATGTCCATGAGCGCGTATATCGTATCGTAGGCAACGGCCCAGCAGATATTTGCCGCGAATATGACAAGGGGCACGGCCCCGACCGTGCCTTTTACCGCAGCCCACGCCATGACCGCGCCCCAGCCGAACGCCATGCCGAGCACTGCTTGCGGAAAGCGGGAAAATCTTTTTACGAATGGATATGCGCTTGCGAGCATTATCCCGATAAAAGAGAGCATTACTGTGAGTGTATTCAAAAACAGCACGAGCGCGAAGGCAAGGGCCGATAGGCAAAGGAATACAAAGAACGCCTCTTTTACGGATAATACCCCGCTTGCCACAGGGCGCGCGCGCGTCCTCTCGACGGCCGCGTCAAACTTTCTGTCAGCGATGTCGTTTATGGCGCACCCTGCGCTTCGCATCACAAAGGCGCCGAGTATGAAAATCGTGAGGTGTTTTAAAGAGGGCGCTCCGTCAGAGGCGATGACGAGGCTCCAGAGCGTGGGCCAGAGGACAAGCAGGGTCCCGTATTGTTTTTTGAGCCTTATGAGGTCGAATACGGCTTCGATTTTTGTTACTCCGATGACTGCGTTCATGGACCCGTCCTGCTTGGCCCGCAAGGAACTATATCCGGTGAAAAGACCTCGATAACGGCGGCCTTCATACTTTTCCCCCCGTTAGCCTTGTTGGTCAGGATGCAGCGTCTTGCAAAAAGCGGGGCGTCTTTTTTCACCCCGAGACCTTCGGCCGCCTCCGCGCATCTTATTGCCGCGATTTCGAGTTTATCCTTCGTGAAGAAGACCCCTTTTTCGAGGAAGATCCTTCCAAGCGGCTCTTCAGGAGTTTTTTCGATTGCCTCAAGTATGCCTGCGTCAACGTTCTTTAGCGGGATGACCGTGTGCGCGTATACGAGTCTTTTGCCTGAGGCGATAAGCCAGACGGTTCTTTTAAGGGCTTTGCAGTTCAGCTCCACATCAAGGTAGCCGGCGTCGGGCGCGGCGATTTCACTCGTGCCCGTGCGGATGACCTCCGCGCGGATTTTGCAATCAGTCAATATTTCCAATTCAAGCGTCAGCGAGCCGTCGGACAGGAGGATGAGCTTTTGATGAGGTTCAAGGCCCGCGAGTTCGTCCGTTGCCGTTTGAGCGGCAGACCACGTTTTTATGGGCTTATAGGTTATCCCCGATGGCATTATAAAAGGAAAATATCACATCGCCTTCGAATGGTCAACAGCGAGGGTGTAAGGAGGGACCTTGATGACAACAGGTCTTTAGTGCGGAAAAACGGCGCAGGGGTTATATCGTTAAAACCCTCGCACGGGCGCGAGTCCGGCCCGCGTTATTTATCCTCTTTCGGTCCGGACTCCTGCGGGGACTCAGAGGCGCGAAGCAGCGCGTCAACGCTGTATTTGATCGCCGTTGCCGTGCCCTTATTAGCGCCCCGCAGTATCTTGAGGAGCTTGCCTATCATTATTATCTCGTCCGGCGTGAGGGCGGCGAAGTCGGGAGGCTTGGGCGGCAGGCCGTAGCTGCCGGTCTCTTCCGCGGCGCGTAAGTCTCCTTCAGCCGGCGCGTCCCCGCTTTTTAGCGCCGCGTTATACATCTGTCCTTGGCCCGTAATCAGCCAGTCCACCGAGAGGCCGTATACGCCCGCGAACCTGAGCACCAAATCCGTGGGCATCTCTCCCCGTTTTTTGTAGTTGGAGAGCGCCTGCGGCGTAACGTCGAGCGTGCGCGCCACCGCGGAGTCGTTTTTCAGCTTTCCGGCCCATCTCATCCTTTAAATGTCATCCGTGTAATTGACGCCCATCTTGATATGCTCACTTTTAAATATTGCGCAGTTGTTCCTTGTCTGTGGCCGGAGACCTTCGCAGAGACTGCGAATGTCTACTTTCTTGCTTCCCCGTTTCCACAAAGTTTAAGGATTCAAGCCAATTATATGCGAATTTAAACGGGTGTCAATGAATAAAGCGATATAAAAAAAGCGCCGGGAAAATTAAAGCTTGTCAGGCGTGAAAACGGGAAATGGTGGGCGGTACAGGGATTGAACCTGTGGCTTCCACCGTGTGAAGGTGACACTCTACCGCTGAGTTAACCGCCCAGAGGGATTTTTTGAAGGCCAAAACGATGATAATATGAACCGTCTTTTGAAGTCAAGGGTAACTTTGGACAGAATAACCTTGAACGCCGCCGTGCCCATGGGATATTATTTTTACATGAGGATAATGGGTCTCGATTACGGGAAAAAACGCATAGGCGTTGCCTTGAGCGACGAGGCCCGTATAATCGCACAGCCGTTTACGCTCTTAACGCGGGTTTCAGCCGTAAAGGACATTGAGGAGATAAAGCGGCTTATCGTTGAAAACCACGTTGAAAGGGTCGTGATCGGGCACCCGGTTAATATGGACGGCACGTTAGGAAAGAGCGCGCTTGAGGTCGAGGCCTTTGCCGAAAGGCTTAAAACTTCGGCGTCCGTGCCGATTGAGCTTTGGGACGAGAGGCTCTCAACCGTCGCGGTAACGCGGATATTGATAGACGCGGACGTGAGTAGAGTTAAGAGAAAAGAGAACGTTGATAAGCTCTCTGCCTGTTATATGCTTCAGGGTTATTTGGACAGGGCCGCTAAGCGCGCACCCTCCGGAGATTGATAAAACCATGACCACGCGCGCGCGCATAGAAACGGCCGTTATGATAGTCCTTACCATCCTCACGCTGGCCGGGATACATTTTACGGTCGTGTTTTTAAGCCCTGTTTCACGGGATTTTAAGGTAAAGACCGTGATGGTGGAAAAGGGCGCGAGTTTCCGCGCCGTTGCGTCAAACCTTGAAAAAGAGGGTTTGATACGGGATGCTAGAGGGTTTTCCTTTGCCGCTAAATTCTTAGGCGCGTATAAAAAGATACGGGCCGGGGAGTACGAACTGTCGCCGGCGATGACGCCCGTTGCGATACTCGACGCGCTTTTAAAGGGCAGGGTGAAAAGGTATCAGGTTACTATCCCGGAGGGTTACAACGTCCGCGATGCGGCTGCTGCGATTGCGGCAACCGGGCTTGTGGATGAAAAGGAATTGACGGCAAAGGCAATGGACGCGAGTTTTGCGGCCTCATTGGGGATTGACGGCGCGACGTTGGAGGGCTATCTTTACCCGGACACGTATTATTTCGAGCGCGGCCAGACCGTGGAGGACATGCTCTCGATGATGGCCGGGAGGTTCAAAAAAGTATATGACTCCGAGTTCGCGGAGGAGGCGCGCCAAAAAGGTTTTAGCGTAAAAAAGCTCATTACGCTTGCGTCCATCATCGAAAAAGAGACCGGCGCCGCCGGAGAGAGGCCGTCCATTTCCGCGGTCTTCCAGAACAGGCTCAAAAAACGCATCAGGCTACAGAGCGACCCGACGGTAATTTACGGCATAAAGGACTTTGACGGCAACCTCACCAAGCGTCACTTGCAAACGCCCACGCCGTATAACACGTATACGAACTTCGGCCTTCCCCCCGGCCCAATAGCAAACCCCGGCAAGGATGCAATCCGCGCGGCCATGAACCCTGCGGACGAGGAATACCTTTACTTCGTCTCGATGAACAACGGCAGCCATTATTTCTCGAAGTCCTTGAGGGAGCACAACAACGCCGTGAACACGTATCAGAGGAAGAGGGGGAGGAAGGGGGTGTAATCTCTTTTGGGATAAACCCGAAGCAGGGGCAGGGCAGGGGGAAAATAGTCGCAGTTGTGCGTACTCAGTAATTAG
>JACRCC010000056.1 GCA_016234405.1 Deltaproteobacteria bacterium
CGAACCACACGCTTCCCACGGGCGGCACGGCGCGTTTTTCTTCGCCGCTTGGCGTAGAGGATTTTATAAAACGCACGAGCGTCATCGGTTTTTCTAAAAAGGGGATTGATAAACTCGGCGGCGATATAAAGAGGTTCGCCGACATCGAAGGACTTGAGGCCCACGGCCTCTCCGCTTGGATGCGCGTAAAAAAAACCCTGACAAAAAGAGGCTAATATGGCCCGAAAAGCGAAGATCGCAATAAAGACAAAAGAGACGGACATAAAAATCGAATTGACGATTGACGGAAGGGGCGTAAACGTCATAACAACCCCCAACCCGTTTTTCAGCCACATGCTCTCGAACTTCTCAAAACACGGACTCTTCGACCTGAAGCTCTCCGCCAAGGGAGACGTGGACGTTGATTACCATCACACGATAGAAGACGTGGGCTTGAGGCTCGGCTCGGCGTTTAAAAAGGCGCTTGGCAGCGCATCCGGCATAAGGCGCTGCGCCGGCGCGTCAATGCCAATGATGGATTCGCTCGCCACCGTTACCGTAGACGTGAGCAACAGGCCGTACTTCAGGTTCAACACCACGAAAGAATCAGACGGACTTAATAAAAAATCGGTCTTCTCGGACAGGAAGGCCCGCGTCTTCGACATGGGTCTTTTAAAGGAATTCCTAAAGGCCTTTTCAAACGCGGCAGGGGTGGATCTCCACGTGAGTATCCTTTACGGTGACGACATCCACCACGCGATAGAGGCGGTATTCAAGTCCCTTGGGAGGGCATTATCGTCCGCCGTTGAAAAAGACGCCCGCATCAAAGGCGCGCTCTCGACAAAGGGCAGGCTGTAGAAAATCGGTTATCAGTTATCGGTTAACGGTTATCGGTAAAAACAAAAAGGTTATCGAATAACGGTTTTACCGATAACTGATAACCGTTAACCGATAACTTTATGATAGCAATCATTGACTACGACATGGGCAACCTGCGAAGCGTAGCCAAGGCCTTCGAGAAGGTCGGCGCGGAAGTAAAGGTCACGCGCAACCCAAAGGACATCCTCGACGCGAGCCGCGTGGTCTTGCCCGGCGTAGGCGCGTTCAGGGACTGCATGAAAAACCTCGAAGACTACGGCCTCATAGAGCCGATACTAAAGGCTATATCGTCCGGCAAACCCTTCCTCGGCATCTGCCTCGGACTACAGCTCCTCTTCGAGACAGGGGAGGAGTTCGGGGTCCATAAGGGACTCGGCGTGATTAAGGGCAGGGTCGTGCGGTTCCCGGCCGGCATGAAGTCGGACGGCGAGGGATTAAAAGTCCCGCACATGGGATGGAATCAGGCTAATGTCCAAAAGGAATCAAGACTCCTCAAGGGGCTGCCCGACGGCACATATTTCTATTTCGTCCACTCTTACTACGCCGCGCCCACGGACGCCTCGGTAGTCCTTACAAAGACCGGCTACGGCCTGGAATTTGCGAGCGCTATCGAGAAGAACAACGTGGCGGCCTGCCAGTTTCATCCGGAAAAGTCCCAGAGCACGGGCCTTAAAATTCTTGAAAACTTCAGCAAGACGAATTAAGGAGACCCCGCGTGATAATAATCCCGGCCATTGACATAAAAGACGGCCGCGTCGTGCGCCTCACGCAGGGCAGGATGGACGAGGAGACCGTTTATTCCGAAAGTCCGGTTGACGTTGCGCGTAAGTGGAAAGCGGCAGGCGCCGAGATAATCCATCTTGTAGACCTTGACGGCGCTATGGCAGGGAATGCAAAAAACTTCGGAGTCATGCGGAGCATCATCGAAGAAGTAGACATCCCCATTCAAATTGGCGGCGGAATAAGGGCTGGCGACACCGCAGACAAATACCTGTCTTTTGAATCGGTAAAGCGCATTATCATCGGAACGGCGGCGTTTGAGGATGAAAAGTTTGTCAAGCATCTGTTCGAGAAGTATCCGGGCAGGGTTGCCGTAGGCATAGACGCAAAAGACGGTTTTGTCGCGATAAAGGGGTGGATAACAGTAACAGACATGTCTGCTATCGAACTGGCAATAAAGGTTGAGAAATTAGGGGCGGCCTATATCATCTACACCGACATATCGAGAGACGGAATGCTTACAGGGCCGAATGTCAAGGCCACGAAGGAATTGGCCGCCGCGGTGAGCATACCCGTCATAGCCTCCGGCGGTATATCTTCCATAAAGGATATAGAGTCTTACAAGGGAACGCCCGTCGAGGGCATAATCGTCGGCAAGGCGCTCTACGCGGGTAAGGTGGATTTGAAAGAGGCGATAGAAACGGTAAAGGGATTTTAACAGGCACAGAGTCTTATTTAGAAAAAATATATCCCCGTAAAAGAGGAGTCAAGGCTTGCTTGTTTTATTTATTGACGAATCTGGAGATCATAGTCTGGATGTAATTGACCCTCAATATCCTCTGTTTGTCCTTGGAGGATGCATAATTGATTTTGATTACCATGATGCAATTGTCAAACCGAAATTAAGCAAATTTAAAAAAAGCTTGTTTGACAGGGATGACTTTATTTTACATACCGCCGACATAGTAAGACGAAGAGGCATCTTCGGCAAATTAACCGATAGGACTTTTAGAGAACATTTTTACAAAGAGACGAACAAATTAACGGATGAAGTGGATTACACGGTCATAGCCTCTGTCATAAAGAAACAGGAGCATCTCGGCAGATATGGCCTTGCAGCAATAGACCCTTACATGCTGTCTTTAAGAATTTTGGTAGAACGATTTGTCCTTGAGATTAAGAATAGAGGCGATGCTGCGCCCGGCCTGATAGTGGCGGAATCGAGAGACGAAACTCTTGACAATGAACTAAGGCTTGCATGGATGGAACTCAGGACCAGCGGAACGGGATATATTACGGCGTCAGAAGTGAGAAAACATATTTCGGAATTACACATTCGCAACAAGAACAACGACATCGCAGGCTTGCAAATTGCCGACCTGATTGTTTCTCCCGTCGGGCGTTTCGTGCTCGGGAAAAACCCAAGCAAGATTGGCAAATAATCGAAGGGAAACCGAGGAAAAGTTCCGGCGGGCGTTATATGGGATATGGGCTGGTTATTTTACCAAAAAACAAATAAAAAAAGCGGCGCCCGAATGACTCAGTCACCGCCGGATTAGCCTGCTCACTCCCATCTACGTAGAGGACCCTCTATGTCATCATAATATACTACTACCTATACTATATACCTATACTGTATACCTATAAGTATAGTTTGTCAAGCGTTAAACATATCAAAAAAACTTTTTAAACTGTCTTCACAAAGAGACTATGCTCACCAAACGCATAATACCGTGTCTTGACGTAAAAGACGGCCGTGTCGTCAAGGGCGTGAGCTTCGTTTCTCTGCGCGACGCCGGGGACCCGGTTGAGGCCGCAAAGGCCTACGAGGCGCAGGGCGCGGACGAACTCGTGTTTCTCGACATCACGGCCTCTCACGAGAAGAGAAAGACCATAATAGACATCGTCGAGGCTACGGCCTCCAACGTCTTCATGCCGCTCACCGTGGGCGGGGGCATAAGGACGCTTGACGACATTAAAGAGCTTCTGCGCGCGGGCACGGACAAGGTCTCGCTCAACACGAGCGCCGTGGAGGACCCGGACTTCGTGCGGAGGGCTTCCGAACGGTTCGGCAGCCAGTGCATAGTCGTCGCAATCGACGCCAAGAAAAAGCCCTCCGCGCCTGCGCAGTGGGAGGTGTTTACGCACGGCGGGAGAAAGGCGCGGGGACTCGACGTGGTCGAGTGGGCAAAAAAGGCCGAATCCCTCGGCGCGGGCGAGATACTCCTTACGAGCATGGACAGGGACGGCACAAAAGACGGCTACGACATAGGTCTCACGCGGGCCGTGGCAAAGGCCGTCTCTATCCCGGTCATAGCATCCGGCGGGGCCGGACCGTTAGAGCATATCTACGACGCCTTTGTCTCAGGCAAGGCGGACGCGGCGCTTGCGGCCTCGATATTCCACTTCGGCGTATTCACCATACCGCAGACAAAGGAATATCTCCTGAAACGCGGCGTTGCGATAAGACCGCCGACTGCCTGAGCCTGCGGACAGATAAACCGGTCTTCAAAAATTGCCCTTGCTTTCAACGGCGGAAAATAGTATAAAGATAAATTCTAAAATCCCGCTATGGGAAATACACCAAACCTTGTCCCGTAAAAACGGGACGAACCCGCCCTTCGCGGGGAACCAAAAGGAGGAGAGATGCAAAGAAAGTACGAAACCGTCTGCATCGTCAGGCCCGATGCGGGCGACGAAATCGTAAAGGGCGTAATCCAGAAGGCCAAGTCCGTGCTTGAGGCCGGGGCAGGAACGCTTGAAAGGCTCGACGAGTGGGGTAGGCGCAGGCTCGCGTATCAGATCGCGAAAAAGCACGAGGGCCATTACTTCGTAATGCACTACGCCTGCGAGCCGGCGGTAAGCAAAGAAGTCGAGCGGCTTTTAAAGCTCAACGAAGACGTCCTGAGGTATCAGACCATACACATCGAAGTTAAAAAGGTCAAAAAGAAGAAACCGAGAAAGAAAAAACCGCAGGCCGCGGGCCCTGCCCCGGTCGGCGGTATCCCCCGGGTTGAAGGAGGGTCGGTCAATGGCAATGGATAGCAAAGAGAGAAGGCCCAAAAGCGCCTCGGATTCCAGGGGCCCGGACGCGCCCGGCAGAAGGCCGTATCAAAAAAAGAAGGTCTGCCGCTTCTGCTCGGAGCCTGAGCTGACGATGGATTACAAAGACGCCAAGGCCCTGCGCCCGTTTGTAACCGAAAAGGGCAGGATAGTGCCCAGACGCATCACCGGCGCCTGCGCCAAGCACCAGAGGATGGTTGCAACCGCGATAAAAAGGGCGCGCAACGTGGCCATAGTGCCGTTTACGACGACGTTCATCGGCGGTTAGAAATTTAAAGACGATTTCAAGGAGCTGGTTTTATGAATCTGATACTGAAAAAAGACGTCTCAAACCTCGGCAGGTTCGGCGCTCAGGTAAGGGTGGCCGAAGGCTACGCCAGAAACTACCTGATACCCCAGGGCCTGGCCGTGCCGGTTACGCCCGCGGCCATCAAACAGTTCGCGGCTGAAAAGGACGCACACCTGAAAAAGATGCAGGTGCGTAAAGAC
>JACRCC010000054.1 GCA_016234405.1 Deltaproteobacteria bacterium
GAAGTGGCGGAATTGGCAGACGCGCAAGATTCAGGTTCTTGTGGGTGAAAGCCTGTGGGGGTTCGAGTCCCCCCTTCGGCACCAGTTTTAAAATGAAGGGGCATTTTTCTTGCCCCTTCATTTTAAAACTCGATGATGACGGGACTCGAACGGCGTTTTTGCGCCGAGCAGGTGCGAGGAAAAGGCGTTCCGGGAGGAACGCCGACAGCAAAAACGCGCGCCTCGGAGCGAGGAGCGGGAGCGGTTGTGAGGCGCAGCCGAAGCAAACTCGGAGCAGGAGCAACGCAACCGGATTCCTCGCTTCACTCGGAACAGGCTCCGCGGAGAGGTCGAGTCCACCCTTCGGCACCAATATCTTTAATCGAAAAAAGAAGGGGTTGGCATCCACCAGCCCCTTCGTTTTTTCTATCCCAAGCAACAAACTTCCCTGCACAGATAAGGCAGTCCGGAAACGAGAAAAAGAGTCGCCTAAGCGCAATTTTGATTTATCTTATTTTGAAATTATGATAAATATTAAGCATGAGCCTCTAAAATATTAAGGAACTGATATGTCCTATCCGTCGATTGACCAATTACAAAAGGCGCTGGCTCAAGAAGTCTTTCACTACGCTCAGGACAAAAAGAAGGCGGCGGGTCGCGCACTTGGCACTCTAGTCGAGGTCATCACCTTTTACGTGCTTAAATCGTGGAATTTTCACGAGCACATCGCCATTGAACGTCCACTACCGGAATACTCAAACGAAGATATAACACACAACGTCGAATACTCGCTTCATCCGTCGGCGCCCATTGCAAATATCGAGTTCCCGTCTGACTATCTACCACTTTCCGTGGCGAAAATCGTTAAGGCATTGGCCAGTCATGGCATTACTGTCAAAAATCACCATCGGAAGACCCATCAACTCCTCAGTTCAGATTGCGTCCTCCGGAACGCTTGCACAATCGCAGACGAAGACGGCTCGTTCCTTGTTGCAACATTGACTAACATGTCGAAGGAGACTATATCTGTCACTGTGAATAGACTCTTCAGTAGACCATTTGCCATTGCCGAATGCAAACGGGTGGGGGTCGAAGAAGGCACTCGCAAGGGACCGCAAACAATCGAAAAGGCTAAACAGGGCGCATACGTTGCACGGACAGTCTCTTCCCTCCAGAAAATCCGTCTGCCATCCGATGAAATTGGCGATAGCAAAATCGGTGGCGTCTTCGCCGCCGCTGATGGAAAATTGATTTGCAAGGAATACGATGATTTCATTCAGGAGATCGTAAATACCGACAACCCTGATCTCCTGAGACGCTTTATCTTGACAGTCGGCGTCGTGAGCAACCACGGGAACTGGTTTACATCTGATAATCACAACAAGGAACTCAAAGTCCTCGCTCAGTCGTATGACTGGCTCCTATTTCTGACCGACCACGGACTTGCCGAGTTCATCAATGACCTGATTTTGAAGCCGTCAAAAAACAACGAACCTGTCCGCAAGGCATTTCTTACGAGCTATAAGGGAAAGAGCGGAGCGAATCAGTTCACGAAGATACAAATGGCCTACCCGGCCGATCAAGTGTTGCAACAATACTTTGCCAGTAACGCGAAAAAAGTGGAATCGTGGTTCAATGTCATCGCGCCGCGCAGTAAAACTCTCAAATTGCTTCGCGCTGAACTTCGCGGTTTGGCGGGAAAGAATTGGCAGGAGATACACAGATGACGGCAGGAAGGCAAATCAACAGTATCAGCCAGGAGTGGGGGACGCCTGAAAAATACGTCAGCGCTGTCAGGGGGTTTTTTGGCGGACGCATAGCCCTTGACCCTTGTTCGAACGATTACTCGATTGTCCACGCCGATACAGAGTATAAATTACCTTTGAATGACGGTCTCCGGGAGAGTTGGAATTTTCCGACCATTTATGTGAATCCACCGTATGGGATAGACAAAAAACGCGGGACATCAATTAAAAAATGGTTATCTAAATGCGCAATGGCGCACAAGCATCACAAATCTGAAGTGTTGGCTCTTGTCCCCGTTGCAACGAACACGGGACATTGGAAAAATTATGTCTTTGGCAAGGCTTCGGCAGTTTGTTTTCTTTATGACACGCGCCTAAAGTTCCTCGTGAACGGCCAGAACGGGGGAAAGGGTGCGCCCATGTCATGCGCCATGCTTTATTGGGGCAAGGATTTTGACCGTTTTTTTTCCGTGTTCAGCAAGTTCGGCGCAATTATTGACCTTCGAAATTTAAAAGGCGAAAAATTCGGCGAATGTTCAGAAAAAGGACAAATGGATATGATAATGGAAGAGTAATCAGACCAACAAGACCCCATTTTATCATAAAAACATCGAAACAATGCCTCCGGGGTTTTTGACCCCCCAACCAACCATGAACCCAGAAAAGATCCTCGTCATAATCCCCGCGTACAACGAAGAGGCCAGCATCGGGGGCGTCATCGCCGACGTCAGAAAAAACGTCCCCGAGGCCGATATCGTCGTCGTGAACGACGGATCTGGCGACTCAACCGGTTCAATAGCACAGCGTCTCGGCGCGGCTGTCCTCCACCATCCATACAACCTTGGCATCGGCGCAACCATGCAGACCGGCTACAAGTACGCGAGGCTCAAAGGTTACGGGATTGCCGTGCAGGTGGACGCGGACGGCCAGCACCCGGCCGACCAGATACGTCTCCTCGTCAAGCCGCTCCTTGAGAAAAAGGCCGATATCGTGGTCGGGTCGAGATTCCTCGATGAAGGGGGTTACAGGCCGTCTTTTGCGCGAAGCGCGGGCATGGCCGTCTTTTCAAAATTAGTCTCCGCGATAATCGGCGAGCGGGTGAGCGACACCACGAGCGGATTCAGGGCAGCCGGACGCAGGTGCATAGAATTTTTCTGCAGGCGCTACCCCGACGACTACCCTGAGGTGGAGGCGCTCGTCTTGCTTCACAAGGGGGGTTTTAGTATAATCGAGGTTCCGGTGAGGATGTCGGAGCGGGCCGGGGGCCGGTCATCCATTACTCCCATGAAGTCGCTATACTATATGGTAAAGGTGCTTCTTGCCATATCGGTAGATCTCTTGAAGAAAACAGGGTAGGACAACGCCGGTATAAAAATATGTATTGGTTTCAAATCATCTCCATAATAGGGTCCTTCGCCCTGCTGATCTTCGTCATTAATTCAATACGGCGGGGTATACTCAAGGAAAGATACTCTATCTTGTGGCTTGCGGCCGCAGTGGTAATAATAGCCTTGTCCCTTAAAAAAGGTTTACTTGACGCCGTGGCTCGCCTTCTCGGCGTGGCCTACCCGCCGTCGCTCCTGTTCCTCGTGGCCTTCATCTTCGTTCTCCTGATACTGCTGCACTTCTCCATTGTCATATCCATATTCCACGAAAAAAACAAGATACTTACCCAAGAGATCACGCTCCTTAAACATATCCTGAAGGAGGCCGGAATTATAACCCCTGACATTGCCGGCAAAGACGAATAGACATGGACAGGGCATTCAAGAGTATATGGTTTACCCCCGCCGCGTTGACCTTAATCGTAGCTGCGATTTTCATAACCTACTCAAACACCTTTTACGTCCCTTTCCAGTTCGACGACCTCACCTCGATAGTTGAAAACCGAGAATTGAGAAGCCTCGGGTCCGTTGCCGCGCGCATCCACGGGCCGAGGGGCGTGTCCGCGTTCACCTTCGCGCTCAATTACGCATTCGGAGGATTCAACGTCACCGGCTACCATGCCGTAAACATCCTTATCCACACCCTTAACGCGATAGCCGCATATTTTCTCGTCTTCCAGACCTTAAAACTCGTTGACGAGACCACAGAAGATTGGCCCGCCCAGCACCACTTTGGTCGCCGAGGTTCGTTGGATATAACGATTTCAGTAAACCAAAGTGGTGCTGGGCGGACAAGGAAGATAGCGTTTTTCGCGTCTCTCCTCTTCGCGCTCCACCCCATACAGACGCAGGCCGTAACGTATATCGTCCAAAGGCAGGAATCTTTAGCGAGCCTTTTTTATCTCGCCGCGCTTTTATTCTTCATAGCCGGGGCGCGGCGCACGGCCGGGGCCGGCAGGACCGCGCTCTATACGTGCGCCGCGGCTTCATACGCCCTGGCCTTCCACTCCAAGGAGATGGCCTTCACCCTGCCGGCCGCGGTATTCCTCTATGACATTTATTTCATCAGTAAAGGCCGCATCAAGGCCTTATCCGGCAGATGGCCGTTATATCTCGCGCTGATTATTCTTATGGCGATATTTCTCGTAAGGACAGTGGCGCCGCTTATCAGCACGGCAGCGTTGGAGCCGCAGCACAACGCGGTAACCGCTCAAGATTTAAGCGTGGAAGCCGGAAAGACCAAATACCGGATACCCGGCATCACCCCGTTAAAAAAAGCGCCGTCCGCCGGATTCGGCGTAACTAACGTAAGCCCTAAGGAATACCTGCTGACGCAATTTAACGTCATCGTATATTATCTGAGTCTCCTCGTCGTTCCGGTGAATCAAAACATTGAGTACGATTTCCCGATATCAAAAGACCTCTTTAGCTCCCCCGCAAAAAACCCTGGGGCCATCCTTAACATACCCATCTTGCCGCCGATTGTTTCCCTTGTGATACTCTCGGCCATCATCATGATTGCGGTTTTTTTATTCTTCCGATCCGCAAAAAAATCCAACCCCGCAATGCGTACAATATCGTTTTTTATCCTCTGGTTTTTCATTCTCATCTCTCCCACTTCAAGCGTCATGCCAATAAACGACGTCATCTTCGAACACAGAGTTTACCTTGCGTCCCTTGGCGTCTTTGTTATATTTGTTATACTTATCGTCCGGTTTTTCGAGCGGCTTGCGGCCAAACCGGAAAAAATTGGCGGCGCATAAAATAAAAACCACGCAAAATTTTTTATATATTTTCAATGAGTCGGCGTATATCATTAAAACCATCCAAAACACAAAAAACCTTTATATTCCATCGGTTAGCGGTAGAATTAAAATTTGTATTGACTAATAGTTATACTTTTATTATGCTGTAGGGATAGTCATGGTGGCTATCTTATGGTGCAAGTCATGAAGGCTTCGCAGCAACAGGAAAAAACGACAAGCAGGGTTCTCATCGCCGAGGACAACGCCAAGACGCGCCTTTTCCTAAAAAATCAGCTTGAGCTTCTGGGCTTTGACGTTATTGCCGCGGTCCCTAACGGCGCTGAGGCCGTAAAGTTAGTTCCTGAACTCAAACCCGACCTCGTCATAATGGACATCAAGATGCCAAGGATGGACGGCATCGAGGCCGCAAAAGAGATCTCGTCAAAAGGGCTTATACCCATAATCCTGATTACGGGCATGTCTTCGGACGAACTCGCAGCTCAGGCGATAGAGGCAGGGGTCTTCGCATATCTCGTAAAACCCGTCACGAAAAAGCAGCTCGAACCCACCATAAAGATAGCGGTCGCGCGCTACGATCAGTTCAAAAGCCTCAAGACCGAGGTCCTCGACCTCAAGGACGCCATAGAGACGAGAAAGCTCGTCGAGCGCGCCAAGGGCATCCTCATGAAAAGGTGCAACATCTCCGAGGACGATGCCTTCAAGCTCCTTCAGACCCATTCCCAAAAAGAAAACAAAAAGATGAAAGACGTCGCCGAAAACATCGTCGCGGCCTCGAAGCTCATCTGACTTGCCGCCCTCTCTTTTTCCTTACCCCGATAACGCTTGACTTAAACCGTTTGAACTGATATTTTTAATATACTATATCGCTGGGGGAGTCGAAAGCGACTGAGAGTTCCCGTCTTGAGGGAAGACCCTAATGACCTGATCCGGGCAATACCGGCGTAGGGAAGCGGCGCAACGGAGTTTTTTTCATAGTCTGACAAAAGGCCGCCCCTTTCGGGGCGGCCTTTTTTTGCGGGGATTTCATGGAGAGCCATGATAGTGGATTTCAGTAAAATTGAACGTCTCGTTAAAGACGCCGTGCCCCCGACGGACGCGGACCTCGACTTTATCCTTGAAAAGGCCCTTGTCGGCAGGGGACTTACCTTAGAGGACGCGGCTGCGCTCCTTTCAATCGTTGACGCCGGCCAGAAAAAACTCCTCTACGCCTCGGCCAAGGCGCTTAAAGTCAGGCTCTTCGGCGCGCGGGTTGTCCTTTTCGCGCCCCTGTATCTCTCCAATAGGTGCGTGAACTCGTGCGTATACTGCGCCTTCAGCGCGGGCAACAAGGCCGCTCAAGGCGGGCGGCGTTCCCTCACTCCGAAAGAGGCCGCGCGCGAGGCGCGCGCCATCGAGGCGATGGGCTTTAAGAGGATACTGCTCGTTACGGGCGAAGACCCGGCCTTGGGGCTCGATTACTTGATATCGTGCGTTAATGCCGTCTATGAAAATACAGGCATAAGGATCATCCACGTAAACGCGCCGCCGATGGAGGGCGCGGAGTTCAAGGCCCTAAAGGCCGCGGGCGTCGGGGTCTATCAGTCCTTTCAGGAGACGTATCACGAAAAGACCTACGCCAGAGTTCACCCCGGCGGCAAGAAAAGAGACTTCGCATACAGGCTCTCGACAATGGACAGGGCGCTTAGCGCAGGGTTCAACGACGTTGGCATGGGCCCGCTTTTGGGCCTTTATGATTACAAGTATGAATGTCTCTCGGCAATTTCGCATTCAACGCATCTCTACGAAAAGTTCGGAACGCACGCGCACACCGTGTCAATACCGAGGCTGCGTCCGGCGCTGGGCGCGGCGTTGAAAGACGCGCCATGTCCGGTCACGGATGAAGAGCTTAAAAAAAGCGCGGCCGTTCTGCGTCTCGCCATCCCCCCGGCGGGCATAGTCGTTTCAACGAGAGAACCGGCCGCGCTGCGCGCTGAGCTTCTTCATTGCGGCGCCACGCAGCTCTCCGCCGGGTCGCGCACAAACCCCGGGGGCTACGCCGAGGAGTCCACTATCGAACAGTTCTCCACTAACGACAAACGGAGTCTGTCCGAGGTCATGACCGCGATAGCGAAAGACGGTTTTCTGCCGAGCCTTTGCACGACGTGCTACAGGGTCGGGAGGGTGGGGCATGAATTCACCGAAAAGACCGTCTCCGGCGGCATGGCGAAACTCTGTCAGGCCAACGCGATTTTGACCTTGAAGGAATACATCTCGGATGTCAAATTAAATAACAGATTAAGCGTTGAAAAAGACGCCCTTGTCAACATGCTTGCTTCGTCAATCGAGGAGATAGAAGACCAGACGCTTAAAAAGGCCGTCCTTAAAAAACTCAAGGAGATAGACTCCGGCAAGAGGGATCTCTATTTTTAATTCATGCTCATCCGCGTAAACGGAAAAGAACGAGAGATACCAGAAAACACCACGCTTGAGTCGCTCCTTAAATCCCTTGAACTCAAACCTCAGGGCATCGCCTTAGAGGTCAACCGGGAGATAGTCCCCAAGCGACTCTACGATGAAACCATCCTGCACCCCGGCGACGCGGTGGAGATTGTGAGGATGACGGGCGGGGGATGACGTTAAGACAGGTGTCAGTTACCGGTTATCAGTTAACGGTAAAGACAAAACAAACAAAACGGTTTTCCGTTTTATCCGTTACCGATAACCGATAACCGACAACCTTTAAGGAGTCTTACGTGGACACGCAGCTTAAGATTGGCAAATATACGTTCAAGTCCCGCCTCATGGTGGGCACTGGCAAATATCCCTCGAACGAGGTCATGAAAGATGCGCTTCTTGCATCCGGGGCAGAGGTCGTAACCGTTGCAGTGAGGCGGGTTAATTTAGAGCGCGGCTCGGAATCGCTCCTCGACCATATTGACCTTAAAAGATACACGCTCCTGCCCAATACCGCCGGATGCTATACGGCCGAAGACGCAATAAGGACCGCCCGGCTTGGCCGGGAGGCCCTTGAAACCGACTTCATAAAGCTCGAGGTCATCGGAGACCCAAAAACCCTCTTCCCGGACAACGAGGTGCTCCTCGATGCCGCGCGCGTTTTGGTAAAGGAGGGCTTTACGGTGCTCCCCTACGTGAACGACGACCCCATCATGGCGAAAAAGCTCGCTGACATAGGATGCGCTGCAATCATGCCTCTGGCAGCGCCCATAGGATCGGGGCTCGGCATCAGAAACCCGCACAACATCAGGATAATACTCGACACCGTCAAGCTGCCGGTGATAGTGGACGCCGGGGTGGGCATTGCGTCCGACGCGGCAATAGCGATGGAGCTTGGATGCCACGGCATCCTCATGAACACGGGCATAGCCGGCGCAAAAGACCCGGTCAGGATGGCGGCCGCCATGAACCTTGCGGTAGAGGCCGGACGGCTGGCGTATTTAGCGGGCAGGATACCGAGGAAACTCTACGCATCGGCATCGAGCACGCTCGAAGGGCTGATAGAATAAGGAGGAGACATGCATCCCATACTCTTCAAATTCGGCTTCATAGAGATACGTTTTTACGGCCTCATGTACGTGGTGGCAATCCTCTGCGCAACGCGCCTGATAAAATCCGAGGTTATCAGAAAACGCATCGCGCTCTCCGAAGATTCGGTGATGAACCTCATAGTCTGGGGGGTCATAGCCGGCATCATCGGGGCGCGCCTCTACTACGTGGTCTTCAACCTCGGATACTATCTCTCCAATCCGGCCGAGATACCGGCCGTCTGGCACGGAGGGCTTGCCATACACGGGGGGATTATCGGGGGCATTGTCTCCTCGTGGTTTTTCCTGAAGAAAAAAAAGATAGACTTCTGGCGCATGGCGGACGCGGTGGCCCCCGCCGGCATACTCGGCCAGGCATTCGGCAGGTTCGGAAACTTCATGAACGGGGACGCGCACGGCAGGCCCACGGACGGCCCGTGGGGTCTGGTCTTCCCGCCGGGGAGCATCGCCGGGAACGAATTCCCGGGCATAAAGATCCACCCTACGATGCTCTACGAGATGCTCATAAATCTCTCCGTCTTTTTCTTCCTCTGGGTTTACCTTAAAAAAACCGAACGCAGGGACGGCTTTATCTTCGCGGCCTACGTCGCGCTCTATTCCTCCGGGCGGTTCGTAGTCGAGCACTTCAGGGCCGACAGCCTCATGCTCGGCCCGTTAAAGGCCGCTCAGGTTATGAGTCTGATGATAGTCGTTGCCGCGATTGCGTTCATCATTGGGAAGCGCCTATGGCAACCCGGCCTCAAGGGGGTTAAATAAACATGTCAAGAACGCGGACAAAAACCGCGCCTGACCTCTATCTCATAACCGGCGGCAACGTAATCCCCCTTGACCCCCCGTTAAAAAGGGGGGGAGTTAACGAGGGATTTTTCGACAGGATCAAAAGCGCGCTTGACGCCGGGGTAAGGGCTGTGCAGCTGAGAGAAAAGGAATTAAACGCCAGGGACCTCCTTCAAACAGCCGAGAGGCTGCGCCTCCTCACGCACGGATACGGCGCACTCTTTTTCATCAACGACAGGGCCGACGTGGCGAAACTCTCCGGCGCGGACGGCGTGCATCTGGGGCAAGGGGGCATGTCTCCGGCGGCCGCGCGGAAAATCCTCGGTGAAGAGGCCATTATCGGAGTTTCGGCGCACAACATGACCGAGGCGCGCAAGGCCAAAAAAGACCATGCGGACTTCATAACCTTGGGCCCCGTGTATCCTACGCCGTCAAAGGCGCATTACGGCGCGCCGCTTGGGTTAAAGACTTTAAAGAAAATTGCGGGCCTCGTGGATATTCCGGTCTACGCCATCGGCGGCATAAATAAAGGCCGCGTGGAAGAGGTTATCGCAGCCGGCGCAAGCGGGGTTGCGGTGATATCCGCGATATTGTCCGCGCCCGACGTCAGGAAAAGCGCCGAGGAGATCATCGCCGAACTCAACAGGGTAAAGACTTCTCGATAACCACTAAAACGGAGAAACCATGACACAGCTTGAATCCGCCCGCAAGGGCATAGTAACCCCCGAGATGACCTCCGCGGCGCTGAGCGAAGGCGTCAGCCAGGATTTCATCCGCTCTTCAATCGAAGAAGGGACGGTGATAATAATCAAGAACAGGCTCCACTCGTCCATCTCCGGCCTCGCCGTTGGCCGTGGGCTTCGCACCAAGGTCAACGCCAACATCGGCACATCCCAAGACCACGCCGACGCAGCTGAGGAACTCCTGAAACTCAAGGCCGCGATAGAGGCCGGGGCCCACGCCGTGATGGACCTCTCGACCGGCGGGGACGTTGACGCCATAAGAAAACTCATCATGGCTGAGACGACCGTGCCCGTCGGGACAGTCCCCATCTATGAAGCCGCGTTGGATGCGCGGAAAAAGGACAAATCATTCGTCGAGATATCCGGTGAAGAGATATTCGAGGTGATAGAAAAGCAGGCCGAGGACGGGGTTGACTTCATCACCGTGCATTGCGGCGTTACGCGGGCCTCCGTCGAAAAGATTTATAAACAGGGGCGCATAATGGGCATCGTGAGCCGCGGCGGCGCGCTCACGGCCGAGTGGATGAAATTCCGAAAAAAGGAAAATCCTCTTTTTGAAGACTACGGCAGGCTCCTGAAGATTGCAAAAAAATATGACATGGTCTTGAGTCTCGGAGACGGTCTGCGTCCGGGGTGTCTTGCGGACGCCACGGACAGGGGTCAGGTAACGGAACTCGTCATCCTCGGAGAGCTTGCGAAAAGGGCGTTCGACGAGGGCGTACAGGTGATGATAGAAGGCCCCGGCCACGTGCCCATAGACCAGATAGAGGCCAATGTGCTCCTCCAGAAAAGGCTCTGCAACAACGCGCCCTTTTACGTGCTCGGCCCTCTCGTAACGGACATCGCTCCGGGTTACGACCACATCACCTCGGCCATCGGCGGGGCGATTGCGGCCTCGGCAGGCGCGGATTTTCTCTGCTACGTTACCCCATCGGAGCATCTGAGGCTCCCGACGGTTGAAGACGTGCGCGAAGGCGTCATGGCGTCGCGCATCGCGGCGCACGCCGGGGATATAGCAAAAAAGGCAAAGGGCGCGATGGAGGCGGACATCAGGCTGGCAAAGGCGAGAAAGGCGCTTGATTGGGACGAGCAGATACGCCTCTCGATTGACCCTCAAAAGGCGCGGACCCTCAGGCAAGACCGCCTACCGGCGGATTCTGACGTATGCACCATGTGCGGGAGCCTTTGCGCGATAAAGATAACGGCGGAGTGAAAACAAATTTTATACGGCATTCAATAAGGATAAATGGTATTCGCTAATATCTTCTGAACGTTTTGCGCAATTTACAATCGCGCTTATAGTTTGGTTTTTTAGGTTTCCATAAATTTCCACGGTTTTATCTTTAAGATGTGCTGAAAGTAATTTTTGTGCTTCTAAGAGGTAGAATTCGTTAAATTGCACCCATGTTTTCAGAGGAAAAAAGTCTTCTTTCGGAAGAAGAACGTACACATTATGCTCTGGACTGCAACCTTGAGTATCAGTCTTTTTTTAATCTTAGTGGTTTTGCAGCAAAGGTATGGTGTGTCGAGGTCTTTAGGAGTGTTTAAAATTACAAGAAATTTATCAGATGTTCCGCCGTCATGAAAACGAAAATTCTTGTAATACAGTATGGTTCCTCTATTCATTGAAGGCTTTTAACAGCTCCTTACGTTCTAAGATTATTTCATTAACTTCCTCGGGAGTCAAGGAACCCTTAGCGCCATCAAGCGCAAGCATATAATCTATTTTTTTGCGTTCTCCTTTGGTTTTGATGGTTATGTCCCATGGATGATTTTTTAGATGCGAAGCTTCTCTAATATCCTTTGCCTGCGCTTCCATAAAAACTTCTTCAACTTCCTTCAGTATCCTCAACTCTCGTTTTGTAAAATATTTGCCGTTAAACTTTGCTTTTGGTTGAATACGTGTAAAGGAACTCGTATTTGAAGGCCGTACTAAAGCAATAGTGCGCGACAGGTCGCTTGGAGGAGATACTAATTCTTTTGCAAACTCATTTGGGTAAGGCCCATGCTGCCATGCATTATATTCCATGCCTGTAATAGAACGGCCAGTTTCTCTGAAATGCTTAAAATCTGCAAAATAAAGAAGCTTAAAAAGTTTTGTCTTTCCACAAAACTTTGTATTCTTCGCGAAAAAAAGAACCGCATTGAGCAACTTCTCTCTTTGATGGCTGATTATCATTCTTTAATTATATATGAAATGGTGTTTTTTTTCTACCCTTTTTAATCAATCCCTTTGTTTTTATTGTCATTTTTACGCAAAAATATTACACGCTATAAGCGTAATGCCATGCTTTAAGCTGGCTTGACACTACCCACTCAGCGGCCGCCACAATCGCCCCCACTAAGATTTAGATGTGGGAGAACCCTCCGGCTCTTGAATAAATGGCGACTTTTCGGGGGTTGTAACGACAGCACCCTCGCGCGGACGCGACGACTTCCTCTTCCGCTTAACCTTCACATCCCCGATTGTTTTCCATGTTTCAGGGGACATTATCTCTTTAATGCCGGTAACCAGGGCATCCTCTTCAATGGTTATCCCAGAAGTCCTCTTTAAATGACCCCGGATCATCCTTAACGTATTTTCCTGAAAGATAGCTTGCACAATGCTTTTTGGAGAGAGGGCTTTTACGCGAGCATAATAATCTTCAAGTTCTCCCTTAAGGAAACTCTTTTTGTGAAGGTGCGATAATTTATCGCAAGCATCTTTCATGTCCGCTGACAATAGGTCTGCTGACATAATCAGGTCGCTCTGTATCCCGTCATCGAAGTTTAGATGGTAAAGTTGCCAGCAGGTGCCGTTTGTAAGCGCCACCCATGACACGCCTGCGTTTGCCGCATAATTACCAGCCTGTTCAATGTGCTTTTCATGGAGTTTTACACCGGCGGGTTTCACTTCTATAAAAAAAGCGGCTTTTCCGTTGAGTTTAACCGCATAATCCACGTAGCGGTCTTTGATGGTTAAAGAGCCTTTATATCAGCTGTCACGGTCTGGACATATAACGATTAAACGCTGCATTGTTTCCGGCTGGCTAAGGACGGTTCTATTCCTTTGTCTCGGCCTTTTTATCTTGGCCCCGCTCCGCGGGGCCGCAGGCATTATCCATTCACGTGCCAACGCCCATCTTGGGGAGGATATATTTGTTGAGGATTATCCAGACAACGAAAAAGCCGATTATGACGAGGACGTCTTTCATGGTTGGATTTGACGGGAGCGGCGCAAAAGCCGCGCCTACTCCGCCGCCCTGACGCAGTTCTTGCCGCTCCACTTGGCCTTATAGAGCGCGTCGTCTGCGCGGTTTACGAGGTCTCCGGAGTTCATGGCCGCCTTCATCGGATACGCCGCCACCCCCACGCTCACCGTAACCTTCTCGGAGATAACGCCCCCGTAGGCGTGGCTCTCTATCATCGCGCGCAGGCGCTCGCCTTCTTCAAGCGCGCCCTTCAACGGGGTATGCGGGAGTATCACCGCGAACTCCTCGCCGCCGTAGCGCGCTACGACGTCGGTCTTGCGCACCCCTTTTTTTATCATGGCCGAGACCTCGCGCAGCACCACGTCGCCGACGCGGTGGCCGTAGGAATCGTTTATGTTCTTGAAGTCGTCAATGTCGAGCATGATGACCGAGAGCGGGGTATCGTAGCGCACGGCCCTGTCGAACTCCTCATCGAGGCGGGTGTAGAAAAAATTGTGATTATAGAGGGTGGTGAGGTGGTCTTTTATCGCTATCTCCTTGAAGGTCTCGCGCTCCCGCGTTATCTTGTCGAAGAGCTTCGCGTTCCTTATCGCGTAGAAGGACGAATTTGCCACTATCCTGCAAAAATCCATCTCTTTTTTGGAGAACCCCTTCTCCTTCCTGCGCGCCCTCAAAAAGAGGGTGCCCAGCACCTCGTCGTTAAAAACGATGGGCACGACAAGGGCGCTCATTTCCTTAAGCCCCTGAATATGCCCCTGCACCGGCGCGAGCAAAGGGTTCGAGACCATGTCGTTCAGGTAAAGCGCCTCTTTCGTGGAAATGACCCTTTGTATCTCCGGGTACTTGGCCAGATCTATCTTCAACTCCGTTACCGACGGGTCTTCGTGCGAGGCGAGCACGTAGCCCTCGTTCTCCTTGGCCACAAGCACGACCGAGCAACGCACGGCGTTTGTAACCCCGGCCACCTTGTTTACTATGACGTTCAAGACCTCGGAAGGGTCTAAAGACGCGGAGACCGCCGTGGTTATCTCAAGTATGCTCTCAAGATTTTTCTTGTCCTGCTCAATCTCCCTGTAAAAATTCAATATCCTCTGCTGGGCCTTGACCCTGGCGATGAGCTCGGCGTCGTTAAAGGGTTTTATCACGAAGTCGTCAGCCCCGCACGCGAGGGCGTCCACGATGGTGTCCTTGTCGTCTTTCGCGGAGACTACTATGATGGAGGGGCGAACGGGAAGATTGGCCTGCCTGATGACCTTGCAGACCTCTTGACCGTCCATGCCGGGCATCATCAGGTCGAGGAGTATCACGGAAGGCGCCCAATCGCTTATTACGGCAAGGCTGTCCTTGCCGTCGGAGACGCAACGGGTCTCGTATCCGTTGGATTTAAGGACGCCGTCGAACATTTCCTGACAGGTGGCGCTGTCGTCAATAATCAGAACTTTGTTGTTGGCCGCGACATCCGTTTTGGAAGGGCCGTCTTTGGTCTTCATAGTCGCTGTAAGTCCCTTTATGTAGCTCAGGGCTTTAGCCCTGACAATCTCAGGCCTGAAGGCCTGAGCTACAAGATTAATGCGGCCGGGTGGCAAAATCCTTGACAAAACAAGCGCCGTATCTTAACATGAAAACACTGCGTTCC
>JACRCC010000055.1 GCA_016234405.1 Deltaproteobacteria bacterium
GTAAGCGTTCTCAACATGCTTGCCTAAATCTTTTACTCCCTTAATGGCCTTCTCAAAATCTCCATCGCCTGACACTAAAATTGCAGTATCATAAATGTTTTTAAATGCCATCGTCAGCATGTCAACCGCTATATTTACATCTATCCCTTTTTCATTATGGAACACGATACGCTCACTTGCCTTACAGCTTTTACACGCTGCGGTTCTTTCTCTTCTAACCAACCTCCCTAAAGTCGTCTCAAAGTGCGGAATTTTATCCAGAGACGAAAAAAATCTTTGTTGGTCCTTATAGCGCAGAGGCTCTTCAATCTGGTCAACGGGGGCATTATAATAATATGTCCTTATAAGTTTTCTTCCATCGGCGAGTTTTCTTGCTGCCTTGCTGAAATCAATCTTTGTTTTTCGATGGCTTGTTTTTAAGCCGTGATAGAAATTGCTGCCGTCTATGTAAATTACAACCCTCTCTTAGGTTGGCATTTTCTATACCTCCGCGTTTAGAAATACAAGTTAAATGTATTATAATCTTCCTTCAAAACGACGCCTTTTCAAGACGCTCCGCAACCCAGACCTTGATGATGGATTGTCTGGGCACGCCAAGACGCTTTGCTTCTCTGTCCAGCAGGTGAACCATCCATAAAGGGAAGTCCACGTTGACCCTTTTTTGTTCCTGCTCAGGTCTTCTTGCCTTCGACGCGTCGAGGTGTTTGGAAATGTCCTTGCCCTCGTCAAATCGCTTATCGAATTTGCCGGCCTTCATGGATGCCCCCTCAAAACGGCACGTCGTCCATGTCCGGCGGGGGTGGTTCTTCGGCTGCGGTCGCTCCCGCGGCCGTTGCGCCCGCGGCGCCTGCGCCCTTCCCTCCGTCCTTGGGGCCTCCGAGCATCAACATCTCGCTTGCGACGACCTCGGTCGTGTAGCGTTTAACCCCGCTCTTGTCGTCCCATGTCCTGGTCTGGAGCCTTCCTTCGATATATATCTGCTTGCCCTTTGCGAGATACTCACCGCATATCTCGGCCAATTTACCGAAGGTCACTATCTTGTGCCACTCGGTCTTATCCTGCTTGTTGCCCTCCTTGTCCTTCCAGTTCTCGGTGGTGGCGATGCTGAAGTTGCACACCGCCATGCCCGACGGCGAATACCTGACCTCCGGGTCTTTGCCGAGGTTTCCCACAAGAATGACCTTATTTACTCCGCGCATAATAAGCTCCTTTGATTGACGTTGGATAATACTTTATCACCGCCCCCCACCTCTTTGTCAAGCCGTATAAAAGTGCCGGCGCACGGCAACTGGGGCAACAAGAGCGGAGGCTTGCGGAGTGAAAACCCCGCCGCATGACACAAAACAATTGACTTCACCTCGGCTTGTTGACTAATGGCACCCAAAAAAGGTAATATCCACGCATGGTTTTCCCGCGCACCCTCCTTGTCTGGATAATAGGGCTGCCCATAACCGCCGTTCTTTTCACAGCCGTGCTCGCTGCATACGTCCTTTGCGGCAAGGGCGGTCCCAACGCCGTGCACGCGATTGCGACGCTATGGTTTAAAATAATACTAAAGCTCTCCGGTGTAAAGGTGAGCGTAAGGGGCGCGGAGTTTGTCCCCAAAGACACGCCCGTCATATTCCTCTCCAACCATCAGGGCGCCTTCGACATACCTGTCCTGCAGGGATACATACCGCACAGATTCCGCTGGGTGGCCAAGAAAAGCCTCTTTAAGATACCGGTCGTAGGATGGTCCATGAGCATGGCCGGATACATCCCCATAGAGCGCGAGGCCGCGAGAAAGGCATCCAAGAGTATTGACGACGCGGCTGAAAAGATAAAAAACGGCGCCTCGGTCCTCGTATTCCCGGAAGGGACGCGCTCGACCACGGGACAGTTGCTGCCCTTCAAGCGCGGCGGGTTTTCCCTTGCCGTGAGGTCAGGCGCGCCCGTCATCCCGGTTGCCATTACAGGCACGAGGGATATAATGAAAAGGGGCAAGCTCTCGATAAGGCCGGCCGACGTTGATATATCAATAGGCGCTCCGATTCCAACCAAGGGCATGGACGAAAAAATCCTGCAAGCGGCAGTCAGGACCGCGATAGAAGAACTTTTGAAAGGGAGATAAATGGACACTACCGGACACGCCATAAAAATCATACCGCTCGGGGGCCTCGGCGAGATTGGGCTTAACATGATGTGCATGGAGTACGGGGACTCCATCATCGTCATTGACTGCGGCCTCATGTTCCCGGAAGACTATATGTTGGGCATCGACATCGTCATACCGGACATCGGATATCTCAAAAAAAACCGCGACAAGGTAAAGGCCTTTTTCATCACCCACGGCCACGAAGACCACACCGGTGCCCTGCCCTTTGTCCTGCGTGAAATTAACGTCCCCATATACGCAACAGCCCTCACCATCGGCCTCATAGAAGAAAAACTCTCCGAATTCAGCCTCGACAAGACGACCCAATTCGAGACCGTGCGCCCAAGAGACAAGGTCGTAATCGGAGAATTCACGGTGGAATTTATCCGCGTGTGCCACTCCATCGTTGACGGATGCGCCCTTGCGATAACGACCCCGGCGGGCGTTGTCATCCACACAGGAGACTTCAAGATGGACCAAACGCCCGTTGACGGCGAGGTCATGGACTACGCGCGGTTCGCCGAATACGGGGAGGCCGGGGTGCTCGCCCTCTTGTCGGATTCAACTAACGTAGAGAAAGAAGGTTTTACCCTCTCCGAGCGCGAAATCGGCGTAAACCTCGAAGGCATCTTCGGCAAATGCAAGGGGCGCATCATCGTGGCCGCGTTTTCATCGAACATACACCGGGTCCAACAGGTGCTCGACTCGGCGGACAAATTCGGCAGGAAGGTCGTCTTGAACGGCAGGAGCATGGTCGCAAACGCGCGCATCGCCCGAACGCTCGGATACCTAAAGGCCCCTGACGGGCTTATCGTGGACATGAAGGAACTCGACGCCCTGCCCTTTGATAAGGTCGTGCTCCTCACCACGGGCAGCCAGGGCGAGCCGATGAGCGCGTTGACGCGCATGGCAATGGACAACCACAAACATATAAAGGTCACGGAGGGGGATACCGTCATACTCTCGTCAAAATTCATACCCGGACACGAAAAGGCCATCACGAGCATGATGAACCACCTCTATCGCAGGGGCGCGGACGTAATCTACGAAAAGGTCTCGGAGGTGCACGTCTCAGGCCACGCGAGTCAGGAAGAATTGAAGATAATGCTCAATATCACGAAGCCCATATACTTCATGCCGGTGCACGGCGAATACCGCCACTTGGTGCTGCACGGCAGGCTTGCCCAAAAGGTCGGCATACCGCGCGAGGACATCTTTATTGCCGAAGACGGGGACGTGGTGGAATTCTCCAAAGAAGGCGCGGCAAGATGCGGCAGGGTTGAATCGGGCAGGGTCTTCGTTGACGGCAAGGGCGTGGGCGACGTGGGCGCGATGGTCTTGAAGGACAGGAGCCACCTGTCGCAGGACGGCATGGTGCTCGCCGTGGTCGCGCTCAACGGCTCCACCGGAGAGGTCGTCTACGGCCCTGAGATAATAACGAGAGGGCTTATCTTCGAGGAAGAGGCCGCCGATTTAATCACGGGCGCAAAAAACGTCGTCATGGAGACGCTCTCCGGCATAGGGACCGAGGCAAAGACCGAGCAGCTTGAGGTGAAAGAAGAAATACGGCGCGCCCTCAAGAGATTTTTCGGGAAGGCGCTCGACAGAAGGCCGGTAATACTGCCTGTTGTCATAGAGATATGA
>JACRCC010000059.1 GCA_016234405.1 Deltaproteobacteria bacterium
CCGTACTCGCTCGCGATCCGAGAGAGGGTCTTCTCCCCCTGACCGCCTCAAGCGCCGCCTTCGCCTTGAACGCCCCGTCGCGGTTCTTCTTCATCCCGCCTCCCTCATTAGGGTTAACGGCAGGCTGTCACACGCCGAATACCCTTGTCTGAATTTTGGGGAGTATTATGGCAGCCTCGATAGACTCAAAAAAAACCTCACAGATGGCATTAGAAAGGTTCTTAAACCGATAACCGTTTTAACTCACAGCCGTTAAAATTCAAACGCCTTCCAGCCCTCTTTTTTCCATCGGAAATAATCTTTCAGTATCCTTGCGTGGTCGAAGGCCATGTCTTTGGGCAGGTTGTCTTCGCTGAAAATCCCTATGGCCTTTGCGTCGTCACGCGCCTTTGGCGCGCCCACGGCCTCGGCGACGAACACGACGGAAATCGTGTGCATGCGGGGGTCTCTCTTTGGGTCTGAATAAGCGCGCATCTGCGCCTTGAGGCCGACCTTCAGGGAGGTCTCCTCAAATGCCTCCCTTACCGCCGCCTCTTCAAGCGTCTCACCACGGTCAACGAAACCTCCGGGTATGGCCCAACCGTAGGGAGGGTTTTTGCGCTCTATGAGGACAATCCGAAGGGGGGTTTTGCCGCCTTCGGGGTAATCCCCCCCGTCTGATTTGAGTTCTATTATTATGTCAACGGTGGGGACGGGGTTTTTGAAGGTTTTGTTCATTGTGGGGGGAATGACGGCCATGATGCGTGATGAGGACGCGGCCGTTAAGTGATTTTTCCTTTACACGGTCAAACGGTCACGGCCTCATCACGGCCGTCATTCCATCCGCGCCTGTCTCAGAAACTCCGCGCTCTCCTCAGGCATGGCGGAGTTTATGTATATGCCGCTGCCAAGCTCGAACCCCGCGACCTTCGAGAGCCTCGGCATGACGCTCATGTACCAGTGGCAATAGTCGTTTGCGGCGTCATGGGGTCTGCTTGACCGTATCACGTAATTAAAATCCGGATTGTCCAGACCCCAGTGGAACTTCGAGAGGAGGGTTTTCAGATGCCTTGCCATGTCAACGGCCTCGATATCCGTGATGCCGGCAAAAGAAGCGCAGTGCCTCTTGGGAAATATCCACGTATGAAACGGAGAGAGCGCGGCGTAGGGTATGAACGTCAGGAAGCGCTCGGTTTCGAATATCACGCGGCTGCCTTCATCCTTCTCGCGCCTTAAGACCGCGCAGGACAGGCATTCGCCGGTGTCGTCGTAGTACTGCATGGCCGCCTGCACCCGCTCCCTGAACTGAACGGGCACGATGGGCGTAGCGATGACCTGCGTGTGGGGATGCTCGATGGTCGTCCCGGCCCCCTCGCCTGAGTTCTTGAAGACGATTACGTGCTCCGCCCTTTCGTCTTTGCCGGCCTCGATAAACCTGTCCCTGTATATTTGGATGAGTTCCTCGAGATGCTTTAAGTCGAGGAGCGCAGTGGGTATGTCGTGTTTAGGGCTCTCGACTATGACCTCGTGGACGCCCACGCCCGTTACGAGACGTTTAAGGACGTCGCCCGTCCTCTTTTTATCGCCGACCGGCGAGAGCGCCGGATAGCTGTTGGCCACCACGCGGATCTTCCACGCGCCCTTGTCCCCATTGACGCGAAGGCGTTCCTCCGAGGTCTTGTGCTCGTTTCCCGCGCAGAACGGGCATGTGTTGAGATACGCGGGAGGGGCGCGGTGGTTCATGCGCACGTGCATGAACTCGCCGGGACGTTTTGCGCGTTCGGTGGCGATGATGACCCACTCTCTGCTTATGGGATTGAATCTTAGCTCAGGCATTCCGTTCAGGGCGCCTTGCCGCGCTTTATTGCGCGGCGGCTTGACTTCCAATAGACTAAGGCATACTAAGCGACGCGAGAAGCCCCTCTATGTGTTTGACGTGCCCCCGCTCCTCTTCCGCCAACTCCATGCAAATCTTTTTTCCGTCCTCGGAGATGGAGCTTTTTGCGAGACCCTCGAAATACTCTACCGAGTATCTCTCCGTGTCGAGGGCCACGATGAGCGCTTTTCTCGGCTCGTCAACGAGCTTTATGAGTTTGTCAACGTCAATGCGTTTGGTGAATAAGTCCGCGGCGCCGGATTTTTTCAGATAATCTTCTATCATTATTTCTTCATCCGTAATCGTGTCCGTAAACCCCGCCTCCGGGAAATAGGTTTTTTCTATTATCTTGAGATGCTTTTTTTCGTCGTTAGCGAGTGCCTTGAATACGGACTTGGTCTTTTTGTCGAGGGTCTTTTCCGCGAGCCTGCCGTAGAACTTATGGCCGTTAGTCTCGATGAGCGCCGCGCGCTTTACGGCCTCTTTTTCTTCTGCGTGGTCGAATAACATTTGCCTTCCCTCCGATGATGCCACTCTATCAGAAATCCCTCCGCCGCGCAAGAGACGGCGCGGACAAGGCGGGAAAAGGCAGTTGACACCCGTTTCTTTTGATGCTAAATTTTACGCATAGTCTCATTAACCTATCCATTGACAAGGAGGATATGATGGCAACGAAAAAACCGGCCAAGAAAAAGGCCGCGGCAAAGAAGCCCATGAAAAAGGCCGCAAAGAAGTCAGGCCGCTGCTGCTGAGCGAAGCGAAGCATATGCTTCTTCCGTTTAAGGTGAGTAGCTCAGACCTCGTAGGTCTGAGACCATGTCAGTAAGGCGGACATGAAAGGGAGTGAGGGGTTTTTTAAAAAGCCCACCGCTCCCTTTTCTTTTTTATCACGAGGTGAAATAATGAAAGCTGCATTCATCCAAACAGCGCCGGTGTTCGGCGATATCGAAGCAAACGTCGAGGGGGCAATAAAAAAATCCTTGTCTCTCGGCGCGGACATTGTCGTCTTGCCCGAGCTTTTTTCCACGGGCTATCAATTTAGAAGCCGCGCCGAGGCGCTGAAACTCTCCGAAGACGCAAAGGATGGCCTCGCGTCCGTTCGCCTTATAGAGACCGCAAAGAAGGCACGCTGCCATATCGTCGCGGGCATAGCTGAAAAGGCCGGAGACCGCGTTTATAACTCCGCCGTCCTCATCGGCCCAAAGGGTCTTATCGCGGTCTACAGGAAGGCGCATCTCTTCTGGAACGAGAAAAAGATATTCTCTCCGGGCAATACGCCGTTTGAGGTCTACGACATCGGGGCCGCGCGCGTGGGCATGATGATATGCTTTGATTGGATATTCCCGGAGGCCGCAAGGACGCTCGCCTTGAAGGGAGCGGACATCATAGCCCATCCCGCCAATCTTGTCTTGCCCTATTGCCCGGCGGCCATGCTCACGCGGTCAATCGAGAACAGGGTCTTTTCCATAACGGCAAACAGGGTCGGGGTTGAGGAGAGGATTAAGGGCGGCAGGTTGAAATTTATCGGCAGCAGTCAAATTGTATCGCCCACGGGCGAAGTTCTTGCCAGCGTCGGAAAATCAAAAGCCGCCGCGGGCGTAGCCGAGATAGACGTAAAACAGGCCCGCGACAAACACATAACGCCCCTGAACGACATCTTTAAGGACAGGAGAAGGGGGATGTACCTGGTTTGACTTTTTAGCGGGTTCAAGTTTGCAGCTTGAACCCTCCTTTTTGCCCCCTCCCATCCGCGGCCTCAAATTACTTCCATGACCCCGCCCATGCATTAAGGGGGGCTTTACTGCGGCGTCTGCGCTGTGGTATAGTTGCTCCCTCGAAGGGTTTGTTAAACTCCTTTGAAGTCCTCCGCCAGTCTTCCCTTTCGGCATCATCTCTCACCACTGTCGTCTCGCAGTCCCTTAAATACATATTGATTTTTCGCTTTGGATAAATTAAGTTATATATCTAATATCAAAAAGAATTTCACTCTATTCCTATGCGCGGAAAACAAAAAAACAAAGCGGCGGGCGCCGCAATCGAAAAATTGAGAACCCGGATTGACAAGGTAGACCGGCATATACTCGAACTCCTGAACTCGCGGGCCTGCCTCGTCATGGACGTGGGACGCGCCAAGGCGCGTGAAAAGAGCGATTTTTACGTACCGGAAAGGGAGAGGGAGGTCTACAGGAATCTTCTCGGCCGCAACAAAGGGCCGTTTCCGAATAACGCCGTCAAGAGCGTATTCAGGGAAATAATGAGCGCGTCTTTGTCGCTTGAACACCCGATAAAGATCGCGTTCCTTGGGCCCGTTGCCACGTTCACGCATCAGGCTTGTTTGCAGCACTTCGGCTCTTCGGGCGATCTTCTGCCGAAAAAAGAAATAGAAGACGTATTCGACGACGTTGAAAAGGGCAGGGCCGACTTCGGCGTGGTGCCGATTGAAAACACCATCGAGGGGGTCGTGAACCACACCCTCGACATGCTCGCCACGTCGTCTTTGAAGATTTGCGCCGAGGTGATGCTTGAGGTCTCGCTCGCCCTCATGAACAAAAGCGGAAAGATGCAGGATATAAAAAAGGTCTGTTCGAGGCCGCACGCGCTCGCGGAGAGCAAAAATTGGCTCAAAAATAATCTGCCCAGGGCCGCGCTGATTGACGTTTCTTCGACCGCGCTCGGCGCGCAGATGGCTTCCGTTGACGCTGAGACCGCGGCCATAGCGTCCTTGGCCGCTGCCCCGCTCTATGGGCTTCGCATAATCGAAAAAAACATTCAAGACAGCGCAAACAACATCACCAGATTTCTCGTGATATCGAAGAGGCAGCACAAAAAAACCGGTTCCGACAAGACCTCCATCATGTTTTCGGTGAAGGACGCGCCCGGCGCGCTTTACGCCATACTCAAGCCTTTTGCGAAAAAAAACATAAACCTCACCAAGATAGAATCGAGGCCCGTGAAGACAAAGGCGTGGGAGTATCTTTTTTTCGTTGACCTCGACGGCCACCTGAGCGACAAAAAGGTCAAGGACGCCCTTGCCGAGCTTGAACGCGGATGCTCGTTTCTGAAGGTGCTCGGCTCGTATCCCAAGTCGCAGTAATGGCGGGTTCAAGGTATGATTACGAGAGAAAAAAAATTCAAACTCAAGGTCTCAAGTGAGATTTCGTCGCTTGTGCCTTATCCGCCGGGCAAACCCATCGAGGAACTTGAGCGGGAGCTCGGCATAAAAGGCTCGATAAAACTCGCGAGCAACGAAAACCCGCTTGGGCCTTCAAAAAAGGCGCTGCAGGCAATAGGAAGGGAGATTGCGAATCTGCACAGGTATCCCGACGGGTCGTGCTTTTATCTCAAGGAAAAACTCTCTTCAAGGCTCGGCGTATCAGGGGACGAGCTTATATTCGGCAACGGGTCCAACGAGATAATAGAGCTTCTCATAAGGACTTACCTTAAAGCCGGAGACGAGGCCATGATGGGAGACCCGTCCTTTGCCGTTTATCCGCTCGCGGTTCAAGCCGCAGGAGGAAGGGCGGTAACCGTGCCTCTTACGAAAGATTTTAGACACGACCTCGTGAAGATGGCAAAGGCCGTCACAAAAAAGACGCGGCTCGTATTTATCGCAAATCCGAATAACCCCACCGGTTCCATAGTTACGCGGGGCGAGTTCAGGGCATTTATGGACAAGATGCCGCCGGAGGTTATCGTATGCGTTGATGAGGCGTATATCGAGTTCGTAGAAAACGCGGAATTTCCGAAAACCCTCGACTTCGTAAAAGAGGGGAGAGCCGTGGTGGCGCTTCGCACGTTCTCGAAGATATACGGGCTTGCGGGACTCCGCGTGGGTTACGGCGTGGCCGATAAGGAAATAATCGGTTATATGCACCGCGTCAGGCAGCCCTTTAACGTGAATTCGTTGGCGCAGGCCGGGGCAATAGCCGCGCTCGACGACGATGAACACCTGCAAAAGACCCTAAAGAACAACAGGGAGGGCAAGAAGTATCTCTTTGCCGAGTTGTCCGCGCTCGGTTATCCGTGTGTGCCGACCCATGCCAATTTTTTTCTCGTTAACGTCGGCGACGGACCGGCGGTTTATCAATCGCTCCTTAAAAAAGGCGTCATCGTCAGACCTATGGCGAGTTACAATATGCCGGGATACATCCGCGTTACAATAGGGATGCCGGAGGAGAACAGGCGTTTTGTCGCGGCGTTTGCACGGATTGTAAAGACAGGACGTCAATATAGAGCGAGGTGAGACGATGATTATAGTCCTTAAAAAAGACGCCACTCAGGCGGAGATAGACCACGTCGTTGAAAAGATAAAGGCCACGGGGCTTGCGGTTCACATATCAAAGGGCAAGGAGCGGACGATAATCGGCGCGATAGGCGACGAGGCGCTTCTAACGCAGGTGCCGCTTGAGACCATCGCCGGCGTTGAGAGCGTAATGCCCATAATGAAGCCCTACACACTCGTCAGCAGGGAGTTCAGAAAAGAAGCGACGGTCGTGGAGGTCTGCGGCGTTAAGATGGGGGAAGCGGCCCTTCAAGTCATAGCAGGGCCGTGCAGCGTCGAGAGCATGGCCTCGCTCATTGAAACCGCGAAACAGGTTAAGGCATCAGGCGCGCGGATTTTACGCGGCGGGGCGTTCAAACCCCGCACCTCTCCGTACGATTTTCAAGGGCTTGGACTCGAAGGGTTAAAATATCTCGCGGAGGCCAAGAAGGTTACGGGACTGCCCATCATCAGCGAGTTGATGGACCCGAGGGATACGGAGCTTTTGTGCGAATACGTTGACATCATCCAGATAGGCGCGCGCAACATGCAGAACTTCCGGCTCCTCACCGAGGCAGGTAAGACTAAAAAACCCGTGCTCTTAAAGCGCGGTCTCTCGGCTACGTTTAAAGAGTTTTTGATGTCAGCCGAATACATCGCGGCACAGGGCAACGACAATATCATCCTCTGCGAGCGCGGCATAAGGACTTTTGAGACGGCCACGAGAAATACGCTCGACCTCTCGGCGGTGCCGGTCTTGAAGGAAGAAACGCACCTGCCTGTCTTCGTTGACCCAAGCCACGCGGTCGGAAGGTGGGCGCTTGTCGCGCCTTTGGCTCTTGCCGCGGTGGCCGTGGGCGCGGACGGGCTTATGATAGAGGTGCACATTGACCCGGAAAACGCCCTTTGCGACGGCGCGCAGTCGTTAAAACCCAAGAAGTTTGATTTACTCATGAAGGACATTAAAAGGGTGGCGGCAGCGGTCGGAAGAGGCGTATGACTGGTTTAAAAAGAGGATTTTTCGAGGGCCGGTTTTTTGTATTTTTACCGATGCTTTCTTTCGTTCTTGTCGCCGGATGCGCCGGGTCTCTTTTCAAGGCCGCCGGGGATGGGGATGTCGCGGCCATCAAATCCCTTGTTGCTTCAGGCGAAGGCATCAACGCCTTTGACGGGATGATATATCTCTATACGCCGCTTATGGCTGCCGCAATTAAAGGCAAGATGGATGCCGTAAAAACCCTCCTTGAACTCGGTGCCGATCCTCTGGCCGAGGATGACGACGGATTTACCGCAGCCAAATTGGCGCGGAAAAGAGGTCATACGGAGATAGCCGATATCCTTGCCGAGGCCGAGACTAAACGCCGTTTAGAATTTGGGCCGAGTGCGCCTGTGGCCAGACCGCCGTCAAACTCGCCGGAGGACGCGGAGTTCGCCCTTCCGCCCCCTCAAGGTTTTGGCCCGTAGCCGCGGACATGCATGTCCGCCAAAAAGCAACAACCATAATAACGCGGCGCCCTGAAAGGTATATGACAAACAAACTTTATTTTGAAAAAGCGGCAATCATCGGCGTTGGCCTCATCGGAGGCTCGCTCGCCATGATAATGAAACAAAAAGGCATCGCAGGCCATATAACCGGCGTTGGCAGGGGAAAGGAAAATCTAAACACGGCCAAGAGGCTCGGCCTTGTTGACGAGTGTACCCTCGAAGCCGCCGAAGGCGTCAAAGACGCGGACCTCGTTATCGCAGCGGTGCCGGTGTTAAAGATAGAAGCCGTAATTAAGGCCGCTGCGCCGCATCTTAAAAAAGGCTGCATCGTTACGGACGTGGGCAGCGTCAAGCAGGCGATAGTGGACATCGTAGAACCACTTATGCCCGAAGGCGTTCACTTCGTGCCCGGTCACCCCATAGCCGGAAAGGAGGTCTCAGGCGCGGCTTGTGCGGATGCCGATCTTTTTGTCGGCAAAAGATGCGTGCTCACGCCCACGGAAAATACCGATAAGGGGGCGTTGGCGAAGATACGGACGCTTTGGCAGGAGGCAGGCTCCGAGGTCGTCATAATGGACGCCGAGAGTCACGATTGGATACTCGCCGCCACAAGCCACCTTCCGCACGTCGTCGCATACATGCTCGTCAATACGGTTTCCGAGGTCGGCGGGAGCGGCAGGAAGGGGATGGATATATTCAAATTATCCGCCGGAGGTTTCCGCGACACCACGCGGATAGCGTCAAGCCCGGCCGAGATGTGGAGCGATATATGCGGCATGAACAAACGGGCGCTCTCCGAGATAATGGAGAACTTTCAGAAAAGGCTCGACGTGATGAAACGCCTGATACAAAGCAATGACATAACGGGCATAAATAAAGAGTTCGCAAGGGCAAAGTCCTTCCGCGATTCTTTTAATCCAAAACCCCGCGGCCACGAGGGGCCTTGTGAGCATGAACATAAACACGACCATGATTGCGACCACGACTAAAGAGACAAAAGGGCCCGTTACAATAGGCAAGGCGACAAAGGGGCTGAGCGGGGCTACGGTCGCGCCGCCAGACAAGTCCGTATCCCATAGGGCCGTAATCCTCGGCTCCATCGCGGAAGGCGCGACAAAGGTCGAGGGCTTCCTCGAAGGCACGGACAACATGAGCACGCTTAACGCCTTCAAACAAATGGGCGTAGCGATAGACCGTTCCGGCTCAACGGCCCTAACTTCAACGACGATGGCAAGCAGGCTGATGATTCACGGCGTAGGCGCCCTCGGCCTCAGTGAGCCTGAAGACATAATAAACGCCAACAACTCCGGCACTACAACGCGCCTGCTGACGGGACTCCTCTCTGCCCAGCCGTTCTTCTCGGTCATCACAGGCGACGCCTCGCTGAGAAGGCGTCCGATGCGCAGGGTCGTTGACCCGTTACGCCTGATGGGTGCGCGCATAACAGGCAGAATGGATGGCGGGCTGTTGCCGCTCTCCATAGAGGGACAAAGGCTCAAGGGCATTGAATATAAGATGCCTATAGCAAGCGCGCAGGTGAAATCAGCCTTACTTCTCGCTGGGTTATACGCGGAAGGTGAGACGATAGTTGAAGAACCGGCAAAGACACGCGACCATGCCGAACGCATGTTAATGGCCTTTGGCGCCGACATAAAGGTTGACGGTCTGCGCGTCAGGATTACATCGAAGAACAAACTGAATGGGTGCGAGGTCAACCCTCCGGGCGATATCTCCTCTGCGGCCTTTTTCATGGTGGGCGCGATGATAACGCCGAGGTCGGACCTCTTGACGATGTTCGTGGGCATAAATCCGACGCGCACGGGCATTATTCAAATCTTGAAGAAGATGGGCGGCGTGGTCATTGTGGGGAAGGAGGATGATTTCACCGGCGAGCCGGTGGCCGGTATCCGCGTTAAAACATCATCACTTAGAGGCGTGGATATCAATGCGGCCGAACTTCTGCCGGCAATAGACGAGTTTCCGATAATCTGCATCGCCGCCGCATTTGCCGAAGGCACGACAAGGATACGCGGGGCAGGGGAGTTGCGCGTAAAGGAGAGCGACAGGATAAAGGCAATGGGCAACCTCTTGACCACCATCGGCATATCCAATAAGGAGACGGATGATGGTATAGTGGTAGAAGGCGCAGGCTCAAAGACCATAAAAGGCGGCGTGGTGATAGACAGTCTCGGAGACCACCGCATCGCCATGTCGGCAGCCATTGCGGGTTTGCGCGCTGAAAACGGCATAACCATACTCGACCCTGAGTGCGCCAATGTGTCGTTCCCCGGTTTTTACGAGCAACTCCGTAAAATCAGCGGGCGATGAAAAAGGGCGCGGTAATAGCCATTGACGGCCCTTCGGGCGTGGGCAAGACGACCGTCAGTAAGCGGGTGGCAACACGTCTCGGATATCGTTACGTTGACACCGGCGCCATGTACAGAAGCCTGGCCCTCGCCGCATCCGACGCCGGGGTTGATATTAATAGCGACGCTGCCCTGCGCGACTACTGCGCAAGGGTGGATATTTCTTATAACGCCGCCGGAAACATGCTCTTGGACGGGGTTGACTACTCGGGACGCATTCGCACCGAAGAAGCAGCCTCTCTTGCCTCGATAACGTCAGCCAAAAAGCCGGTGCGGGATTTTCTCGTCGCCTGCCAGAGGCGTCTCGGCGATGAGGGGGATGTCGTGATGGAGGGCAGGGACATAGGCACGGTCGTGTTCCCCGACGCGGACGTAAAGATAGTCCTCGATGCTCCGCACGGCGTAAGGGCAGAGAGACGCCAAAAGGAGTTCGAGGAAAAGTCCCTTGCAGCGTCTGACGTCGGCAAAAAGATAGCGGAGCGCGACAGGCGCGACATTGAGCGCAAGAACTCGCCTCTGAAGGCCGCGGCGGATGCCGTCGTCATTGACACCGGCTCCCTTGACATTGACGGCGTGGTGAATAGGATATTGAGCGGGATAAAAAATAGGTTTCATATTGGAGAGGCTTGAGATTGGAGATATTCGTAGCTAAATCATCGGGGTTCTGCTTCGGGGTCAAGCGGGCGATAAACATGGCCGACAGGTGCGCAAGCGAGACCTCCGGCGGCATCTATACGCTCGGCCCATTAATCCATAACCCTCAGGTCGTAAAAAGACTCGAGGACGCATCCGGGGTTTACGCGAAAAACACCGTTGATGAGATTGTCAAAGGCACGGTCATCATACGCTCGCACGGCGCAAAACTCGAAGAATTGAAGGCCGCCAAAGACAAGGGGCTTAATATCGTTGACGCCACTTGTCCGTTCGTCAAAAAGGCGCAGGAACTCGTAACCGAGCTGACCCGAGAGGGCTATTTCGTGGTGGTCGTCGGCGAAAAGGACCACCCTGAGGTCAAAGGGTTAAAGAGCTTCGGCTCGACTGAGATAAAGGTCGCCGAATCCCCGGAAGAGCTTTTGGATATGCCGAGGATGAAAAAGATAGGCATAGTGGCCCAGACCACGGTGCCCATTGAAAAACTCGAATCGGTCGTCCGTTACTGCCTCCTGAAGGCAACCGAGATGAAGGTCTTCAACACCATCTGCAACGCAACGTCCATCAGGCAAAAAGAGAGCGCCGAGCTTGCAAGGCACGTTGACCTCATGCTGGTCGTAGGCGGCAAGAACAGCGCCAACACGCGGCGTCTTGCCGAGATATGCTCCACCATCCAACCATGCACCCGTCATATCGAGGTGGCCGGCGAGATATCCCCTGAGTGGTTGGACGGCGTTCAAAAGGTCGGCGTAACTTCCGGCGCATCCACGCCTGATTGGGTCATCGCCGAGGCAGTGGACAAGCTCAAGGCTATTTGCTGCACTCCTTGCGTGAAATAAATTGCACTATGCCGGACGCTGTGGTATCTTATTGATATTCAAACAATAAAGACGCGGGGGCAAATGTTGATGACCGTGAGCGACGATAAAGATCCGTCTAAGACTCGGCAGAGGGACGCGCCATCTTTGCCGGAGGCGAACTTCAAGGAACTCTTTGAGGCTGAATTAAAAAAACCTCAGGAAGGCGACATACTCAAGGGCAGGGTGGTGGCGATCACTCAGGACTTGGTCATGATTGACATCGGTTACAAATCCGACGGCCATGTGCCCATCCGCGAGTTCATCGGTAAAGACGGGGGCATCGAGGTTAGCGTGGGCGACGACATAAAGGTGCTCCTTGAAAGATGGGAAGACGACAAGGGCTACTTTGTGATTTCAAAGGCAAAGGCGGACGGTTTTAAGGTATGGGATGAAATAATCGTTGCCGGGGATTCCGGAATGCCCATCGAGGGCGTCATAACGGAGCGGATAAAGGGCGGATTTTACGTAAATTTAAAAGGCGTTACCGCGTTTCTGCCAGGCTCTCAGGTGGATTTGAAACCCGTCAAAAATCAAGACAAGCTCGTAGGTCAGAGTTTTCTATTCAAGGTGCTCAAATACAACAAGCGCAAGAATAACGTCATAGTCTCGAGGAGAGTGCTCCTTGAAGAAGAAAGAGAGGTCATTAAAAAGACCACCCTTACCCACATAGCCGAAGGGGCGCTCGTTCAGGGCACGGTTAAAAACATCACCGATTACGGCGCATTTATAGACCTTGGCGGCGTGGACGGCCTCGTTCACCTGACGGACATGTCTTGGGGAAAGGTTACTCACCCGTCTCACGTGCTTAAAATCGGCGATACCGTTACCGTGAAGGTGTTAAAGTATAACAAAGAAGACGGTAAAATTTCGCTGGGCATCAAGCAGACTACGGTTGACCCGTGGACGGATATCGGCGCGAAATTCGCCCCCGGCGCGCGGGTTAACGGCCGGGTCGTCAACCTGACCGATTACGGCGCCTTCGTGGAGATAGCCCCGGGCATAGAGGGACTTGTTCACATATCCGAGATGTCGTGGACCAAACTCAAACATCCGTCGCAAAAATTCAAGGTCGGCGATTCAGTTGAGGTCGTGGTGCTCGACGTTGACGCGGCAGGAAAACGCATCTCTCTCAGCACAAAACAGTCCGAGGGCAATCCGTGGAAGGAGTTGGAAAAACGCTGCCCCAAGGGGACCCGCATCAAGGGCCGCGTTAAAAACATCACGGACTTCGGTGTATTCATAGGCGTGGAGGAGGGCATAGACGGTCTCGTGCATGTCTCCGATCTTTCTTGGAAAAAGACGGCCAATCCCTCCGAGGTCTACAAAAAGGGGCAGGAGATCGAGGCAATCGTAGTCAACGTTGACGCCGTGGGCCGCAGGTTTTCCCTCTCCACCAAACTCCTTGAAAAAAATCCGTGGGAGGGCGTCGAGGAGAAATACAAACCCGGCATGACGGTCGAGGGCAGGGTTACGTCGCTGGCGGAATTCGGCGCCTTCGTCGAGTTGGAAAGCGGTCTTGAGGGTCTCGTGCACATATCGGAGCTGAACCGCGGCAAGAAAAAAGGCTCTTCGGTGCAGGCCGGGGACATCGTCGAGGTCGAGGTCTTGAACGTTGACCGCGAAGACAGTAAAATAGGGCTGAGCATCAGAGGCATAAAAAGACAACAAGAGATTGCCCCCGCCGCATCCAAGACCGTTGAAGATAACGCGAAGGACAATCCCGATACAGCGGGTAATTCTCAAGTACAAGGGAAAAAGGCTCAGTAATTGAATATTCGATTTGAAAGGACTAAAAATATCCTCGCCGCAATTGGGGCTTTTTTCACCGCTATAATAGTATTAGCGCTCCTCATTGCCTATTTCACGGCGGGCGGACGTTTAAACTCGTCCGAAAAAGTCGTCGTCGTCAAGCTCGACGGCGTGATACTGGATTCCATCGAGTTCAGCAGGGAGTTGAAAGAATTCGAAGAGGACGCCAACGTAAAGGCAGTGGTCGTCAGGATTGACTCGCCGGGGGGCGCGGTCGGCCCGTCTCAGGAGATATATAACGGCATCAAGCGGCTCAAGTCGGTCAAGCCAGTGGTGGCCTCGATGGGCACGATCGCCGCGTCAGGCGGTCTTTACGCGGCGGTGGCGGCAAACAAGATAGTGGCAAACCCCGGAACATTGACCGGCTCCATCGGCGTCATAGTGGAATTTATAAACGCCGAGGAGCTTCTCCAGAAGCTCGGCCTTAAAGGGTCGGTCGTTAAATCCGGCAAGTTCAAAGACACGGGCAGCCCGCTCCGGCAGATGAGCGAAGAGGAAAAGGCGCTTTTGCAATCCGTGATAGACGACGTCAACAAACAGTTCATAAAAGCGGTAGCCGACGGCAGGGGGATGAAAATAGAGGACGTGGAAAAGTTCGCCGACGGCAGGATATTTACCGGGTCTCAGGCAAAGGAAAAAGGGCTTGTGGACAGCCTCGGAGATCTTTCGGATTCAATCGAACTCGGCGCGAAACTCGCCGGCATCAAGGGCAAACCCTTCGTGGTCTATCCTGAAAAAAAGGGGTTGAAACTCCTCGAATATCTCTCGGGAGAATCCATCGTAAGGGGTATCTCAGGCATTATTGCCGGCTACGGGGGAGATACCCCGGTCCGCATCATGTATCTGACGCGCGGCGTCCGGTAATAACCGAGGCCGTTGCTCGCAATATTTTGAACGCATAATACGGCGAAAAATTGGCGCAAACAGGAGGCTTATGAAATGACAAAGAGCGATCTCATCGAAAAGGTATCCTCGCGCGTTACGGCGTTTTCAAGAAAAGACGTCGAGATAATCATAGATACGCTCTTCGAGAGCATGACGGAGAGCCTCATAAAGGGCGGCAAGGTCGAGATACGCGGGTTCGGCAGTTTCAAGATAAAAAAACGCGACGGCAGACAGGGGAGAAACCCCAAGTCCGGAGAAAATATTTTCATCGGCGCCAAAAAGGTTCCCTTCTTCAAGGCCGGCAAAGAGATTAAGGAACGGCTCAATAAGACTTCGTGAGGGGGATATACCCGACGACATGAAACAATTATGGGCGCCGTGGAGAAGTGAATATATAAACTCCGGCCGATTGATGGAATGTTTTTTTTGCTCGTCGCGCAAAAAGGGGGTTATCCCCCCGTTGTCTGACGAGAGTAAACCCCTTATCCTCTTTTGCGGCCCTTTGACGATGGTGCTCCTCAACAAATACCCCTACAACAACGGACACCTGCTCGTGGCCCCGGTTAGACACATTGCAAAGTTCGAGGAACTCACCCCTGAGGAGGGCATTGACTCCTTCAAGATGCTCCGGGCCGCAATAGCCGCGCTCACCGAAAAAATGAAGCCCGACGGGTTCAACGTCGGGCTTAATCTCGGCAAGGCCGCGGGCGCCGGTGTTGAAGACCATATACACTGGCACGTCGTGCCCCGCTGGCACGGAGACGTGAACTTCATGCCGGTCATGTCGGAGGTAAAGGTAATGCCCCAGCACCTCCGAGAAACTCTTTCGCTGCTCCTCCCGTTGTTTGAACGACACGATTAAATTATGTCCTTGACAGTAAAACATTCTTCTGCTAACATCGCGTCATATCTTGGTTGCGCTGAAAATGAAAACCCTTTACGTCAAGATGCTTTTATCGGCTGCCCTTGTGTTGTTTTGGACGGCCGGCGGAGTAAGGGCGCAAGGATCTCAATTTCCGGCCACACAGCCGGTCAAGCAAATAGCCCCGCCTCCGGCTGGGCAGGATGGAACGCTCCCGAAGGTGCAGGTCGAGGTAATAAAACCCGAAAAGAATTCCCCCGGCAGGGTCTTCATAACGAAGAAGCCGCACGAAGCAACGATGACCGAGACCTTCGACTGCAAGGACACGGTCTACGTGCTCCTCTCCGGCATAACCCAGCGCGGGCAGCACAAGTTCGAGGTCTACTGGAACGCCCCTGACGGCAAAAGACAGGAATATTCCAAAAGCCTCTTTACCGTAGACTCGAAGTCAGCAGACGCTTACGTTTGGCTCGAAGTGCAGCCGGGCGTTGGAGGTAAGTTATTCTCGACAATAGACCCTTCGGCGGGTCTTGAGGGATCGCTTGGACGCTGGAACGTCAAGGTCTATATGGACGAAAAGCTGCTGGCCGACAAATTCTTTTTTATCGCGTGTTAAAAAAACAAGGAGATTACAGATGAAAAAACGCATCAAGGCAGTGTCGCTGGCAATAGGTTTCTTCGCGGTCGCCGGAGTTCTGACGAGCTGCGGCGTGTTCGGCGACGACTTCCCGATTACGGGCATGGGTTTCAGAAAGTGCGAATATAACAACTACGGGTATATCACATACCAAAACAAATCCTCAACCTACAACTACGATGTCAAATTGGGATACGATGCGCTTGTACGGGTCAATCTCGGGCAGACGAGTTCAAAGATACAGAAGGATACAGGCTCGTACAGTCTTTATTTTTACCGAGCCGGCACCTCTACGCTTGCGTGCTCCGGCACGACCGCTACCATAAAGGAGTGCGAGACGATAAACTACAGCTGCACCGGTTAGCGTAACGGCGTTTCAGGCAATCAGACAAACGGCGCGTCCATCGTGGAAAGGGGCGCGCCGTTTGTCATTGATACGCGCCTTGTCCCGCAAAACCCTTGAGCCGCAAACAAAAAAACTCTCCTTGACAATATCCCTGTATTTTGTTATAAAAGACCCCTCAAAATTTAATAGACGATTATGCATCCTCTGTAACTGACGGAATCATGGAACGCAAAAAGAGCGGCATATGCCGCCTGAAAAATGCCTTCCATAAAAGGTGGTCACCACCGGGGAACGGAGGTTTTAAATCTCCCGCCTTATATATCAAGGCAGGCCGACCGTCTGGGCAAAACTAAAGATAGATTGCCGCGCTATTTTTATTTGCCTTGGCGGTTTTTTTGTGCGCGGGACATGACACAACAACCCGCAGCTCAGGCCTTCAGGCCTGACTTTATCTGACTTTATCAGGGCTAAAGCCCTGAGCTACAGCCAAAACAAACAGGAGGAACCCATGTCAGAGAAGATTATGTATACGGCAACCGATGAGGCGCCGGCGTTAGCGACGCACTCTTTACTCCCTATCGTAAAGGCGTTCACGGCCACGGCCGGCATAGCCGTTGAAACAAGGGATATATCTCTTTCTGGACGCATTATAGCGAACTTTCCCGAAAATCTCACGGAGGGACAAAGGATACCCGATGAACTCACCGCGTTGGGTGAGCTTGCAAAGACGCCTGAGGCCAACATCATCAAGCTGCCGAATATCAGCGCGTCCATCCCGCAGTTGAAGGCCGCAATCAAAGAATTGCAATCGCAGGGTTATAGCATCCCGGACTATCCCGAGGACCCGAAAACCGACGCCGAGAAGGAAATCAAGGCCCGGTACGGCAAGGTTTTGGGCAGCGCCGTCAACCCGGTCCTCCGTGAAGGAAACTCGGACCGCAGGGCCGCCGTGTCGGTCAAGAATTATGCAAAAAAGAACCCGCATAAAATGGGCGCATGGAGCGCGGACTCGAAGACCCACGTGGCGCAGATGAGCGGCGGAGACTTTTACGGCAGCGAAAAATCCGTTACCGTGACCGAAGCCGGGCCGGTCAAGATAGAATTCGCGGGAAAGGACGGCAAGACGACCGTCCTCAAGGAAAAGACTACCCTTAAAGCAGGCGAGGTCATAGACGCGGCGGTAATGAGCCGCTCCGCCCTTCGCAAATTCTTTGAAGAGCAGATTGAAGACGCGAAGAAAAAAGGGGTGCTCTTTTCGCTGCACCTCAAGGGCACGATGATGAAGGTCTCGGACCCCATCATGTTCGGCCATGCCGTCACAGTCTTTTTCAAGGACGTGTTCGAGAAACACGCTGCCGTAATTAAAGAGCTTGGCGTAGACCCCAACAACGGGTTGGGCGACCTTTACGCAAAGATCGCAAAGTTGCCGGATGCGCAGCGGATACAGATAGAAGCGGACATAAAAACTTGTTATAAAAACCGCTCTGAAGTGGCGATGGTGAACTCGGAGAAAGGCATCACCAATCTGCACGTGCCCAGCGACGTGATAATTGACGCATCCATGCCGGCCATGATACGCGAATCCGGGAAGATGTGGGGGGTTGACGGTAAGCTCCACGACACCAAGGCCGTGATACCCGACAGGTGCTATGCGGGCGTGTATCAGGAAACCATAGAAGATTGCAAGAAGAACGGGGCCTTTGATCCTAAGACAATGGGAACCGTTCCCAACGTGGGTCTTATGGCGCAAAAGGCCGAGGAGTACGGCTCTCACGACAAGACGTTCAAAGCGCCCGGAAACGGGACGATTAGAGTCGTTGACGCCGCAGGGAAGACATTGTTGGAGCAGGGCGTGGAAGAAGGGGACATCTTCCGGATGTGCCAGACAAAAGACGCGCCGATACAGGACTGGGTGAAGTTGGCCGTTACAAGGGCAAAGGCAACCGGAGCGCCCGCGGTTTTCTGGCTGGACAAAAATAGGGCGCACGACGCTCAAATCATCGAGAAGGTCAACCGCTATCTGAAGAATCACGATACAAAGGGTTTGGATATCAAGATAATGACCCCGGAAGCCGCCACGCGGCTTTCGCTTGAGCGCATAAGGGCGGGCAAGGACACGATTTCAGTCACAGGCAACGTGCTGCGCGATTATCTCACGGACCTCTTTCCGATTTTAGAACTCGGCACCAGCGCAAAGATGCTCTCCATCGTTCCGCTCATGGACGGCGGCGGACTTTTTGAGACGGGCGCGGGCGGGTCAGCGCCCAAACACGTCCAGCAGTTTTTGGAGGAAGGGTATTTGAGATGGGACTCGCTGGGCGAATTTTTGGCGCTTGGCGTGTCATTGGAGCATCTGGCCAATACATTCAAAAACAAAAAGGCTCAGGCGCTGGCAGATGCGTTGGATAAGGCAAACGGCAAGATACTCGACAATAACAGGTCGCCGGCCCGCAAGGTCGGCGAATTGGACAACAGGGGAAGCCATTTCTACCTCGCCCTGTACTGGGCGCAGGCATTGGCTGAGCAGACCAAAGACAAGGAACTTCGGAAACGGTTTTCCAAACCCGCAAAAGAGCTTGCCGGCAACGAGGCGAAGATACTCGGAGAGCTGACCGCCGCTCAGGGAAGGCCGCAGGATATCGGCGGCTATTTTCACCCGAATCAGGAAAAGACGACAAAGGCAATGCGCCCCAGCGCAACCTTTAATTCGATAGTGGACGCCCTCTGATGATAAGGGCTGGTAATTACGTGAGACTTGGACAGAGGGAAGGCGCTTAAACCTGCAGAGAGAGGTGAAAATATAGGGGAAATATAGCGACACTTTTCATATTTCTTTCTCCGAATAATATCCTGATAATCCCTTGACTTATCAATATGGATAAGTTATTATTTTTAATAATATGTGGCATATCAGAGAGCGCCGCAATATTGCGAAGGATTGCCGTAAGTTACCGTTAGATGTTATAAAAAAATATGAACTTTGGAAAGACATCGTATTCCGGCATGGCCCGGAAAAACTCCGAGAGTTTCCCGGATTCCATGACGAAAAATTAAAAGGCGCGCGCAAGGGACAGCGTTCGTCACGTTTGAATATCCAATACAGGGTAATATACACGGTAAAACGCGATGTTACTGCGGTTTTTGTCTTGGAGATAACACCGCATGATTATTAGGGAGGAACAAATGAGAAACCAGAGCGAGTTTGTTTCATCAAAGTCTTATGCCGCGCTTTCAACTGGAGAAGTTATTCGAATGCTCCGTGAGTTAAAAGGTTGGACTCAGGGCGAACTTGCCAATCACTCCGGAATCAGCGTTACGAATCTCAGCCTTTTAGAAAATGAAAAAGTTGAAATCGGCAAAAAGCGCGCCGAGCATCTTGCAAAGGCTTTCAACGTTCATCCTGCTATTATCATGTTTCCCGAGTACGAGGCTAAAGAAATTGGTAAGGCCGCCTGACAAAAAAAATCGGCGGATGGCTGACAGCCGCTAAAACTCCTGTCGGCGCGAAAGATGCGAACAAAAGAGAAATTGATATGAAACTGCGAGACTTGAAAGTCTTGATGTTGTTTGGTTGTGGGGCATACTTGATGGTTGGTTGTGGCGCCGCCCCTTCCAATATGAAATTTGAAAATCCAGTTAAGGTGGCCCGGGACGTCAAAGAGACCGCAACTGCTTTAGCGGACATTATCGGGAGGGCGTCGGTCTTTCCTGCAATGTGTATCCATTAGGCTGGCAGGATTGGTGCGATTGGGCGCTGTGGATTTCTCGAACGCCTATTCCTGAGTAGATGGGTGCGCGGAGTTTACCCTGAAGTGTTGCGAATGGGCTTCATCCATCGTTTCTTTGCTCGGCCGTTATTGATAAATCAAAATTACGGAGGCAGTTATGCAGCTTACAGGTCTGCTCTGGGGCCAAAAGCTTTTAAAGCGCGTCGAGTTCCCGTCGGCTGAAGTGTTAGGCCCTGAGGCGAGCGTTGACGAGATAAAAGACCTCATCAAAAAATGCGGCTCGGTATTCATAAAGCCCATCTTCAAGGGCGGGGTCGGCAAAAAGGGCAAATCCGGCCTCATCGGCAGGGCAAAGGACATCGGCACAGCGCTCAAGGAAAAAGAACGCCTTTACTTCGTGGAGCATACGCACGGCAACTCGGTATCCAAGGCCGACGGAGTTACCTTCGAGGGCGGGGTCCCGGCGGAGCACGAGGTCTATTTTTCGCTTTCGGACTCAACGGTCTTCCGCGCCCCGACCATGACCATCACGCATCACGGCGGCATGGATATAGAAGAGCTGCCCAAGAATAAAATCCAGGAAGTCCCCTTCGACCCGCTCACGGGGCTGAAGAGTTTTCACGTGGCCAACGCGCTGTTCGACCTGGGCGCGCCGAGCGAGATAATAAGCCCGCTCGTTCAGAATCTGCCCAAGCTCTGGACCCTTTACAACAACTACGGCATGAGCACGCTTGAATTGAACCCCATCCGCATGTCTGCCGACAAGGCCGGCAGACTCGTGCCGGTGGCGTGCGACTTCAAGTGCGGCTTCGACATTGACAACCCGGCGTGGAAGAGGCTTTCCCTCCCGTCCCACCTCTTTGCCTCGGATTATTCGGAGTTCGAGCAGGAGATAAACTCTCTGCGCACCTATCAGGGGCAGAGCGACGTATTCGTAATCAACCCCAAGGGGACGATTACGTCGCCGACCTTCGGCGGAGGCGCCAACGCCCTCGTCACGGAACTCCTCGGCGAGAGGGCCACCATATCGTCGGACTTCGGAGGCAACCCGCCGTATGAGAAGATGTACCAGATTTCCCGCATCGTCTTCAAATACTGGCTCAAGCAATCCAACGTCCTTTTTATCATCGGCGGCAAGGCCAACAACACCGACATATACGAGACCTTCAGGGCAATGGCCGACGCCTTGAGGGAGTACTTCAACGCAAAAGGCCCCACGCCCCTTTTCGTGGTCATCGGCAGGGGCGGGCCCAACCTCATACGCGGGATGGGCTACATGAGGGACACCCTCGACAACCTGAAACTCCCGTACAGGATATTCGGGCACGACAGCGCCATGAGCGAGGTCGTGAACTTCGCCCTCAAGACCGACCTATGGATGGACAAAGAGGGCCGAAGGCAGATAGCGGCCAAGTTCGGCGTTACGGCGTAAAAAAGACAACCTCATAAAAGGGTGAAAATATATGCATAAAGAAGGCGTCAAAAATCTTCCGTACTACGTCGGAGTGAAGTCTCTCGCGGACATCGCCACAAAGTCCGACAGGGTATGCGTCCTGAACATCCTCGGAAACGAGAGTAAAGCGGTAACGCCGATCAGCCACGTCTACTCCGGCGGAAACGTTGTCTTTGGCACCGGGCCGGGGAGGACGGGGCAAACCCTTGAGACAAAGATAGGCAACATACCCGTCTACAACTCGATAAGAGAGGGCATCAAGGCGGGTCTTAAGTTCAACACCGCCGTCATATACCTTCCGCCGTCCGGCGTAAAAGACGGCGTTGCCGAGGCCGTGAGGCACAACCCGGACATCAAGAAGGTGATAATACTCACCGAAAAGGTCTCGGCAAGCGACGCGCGCATCATTAGGGCTGTTTGCCAGGCCAACGGCGTGGACGTATTCGGAGGCAACTGCCTCGGGGTGGCGGACGCTTGGAACAAGGTGCGGCTCGGCGGCGCGCTCGGCGGCAGCAAACCCGATGAATCCCTCGTAAAAGGCTCGATAGCGTTATTCTCGAATTCAGGCAACTTTACGACTACGATAGCCGTTTATCTCCTTACAAAAGGTTGGGGCACCACTACCTCTATATCGAGCGGCAAGGACGTCTACATCCATTTTGGGCCTAAGGAATTCTTCAACGCACTCGACAGCGACGACAGGTCAAAGGCCGCCGTAGTCTACGTGGAGCCGGGCGGATATTACGAGGCCGGACTCGAAATAAACAAACCCACGGTCGTATGCGTGGTGGGCCGCTGGAAGGCGCGGCTCACGAAGGCGTGCGGACACGCGGGCAGCCTCGCTGGTTCGGGCGACGACGCCCGCGCCAAAGAGAACTGGTTCATGGATTACTTCGGCGTCAAGGGCATATATACGCCTTCCACCCCGATATTCTCGAAAAAAGGCGCGGTGGTGACCAACATCGCCGACATCCCGGCGGCGCTCACGAAGGTGATGGAATTAAACGGCGTCAAGTCCGACTTCGAGCCTAAAGGGGACCTCTCCTTGAAGTGCTGGTTCTCTAATAACGCCGGCATAGACATACCAAGAGATCTCGACGTGGCCGTGGTAAAGGCGGTATCTCCCTATGACGAGCAGATAGAGCACATAAACTCTCAGGTGGGCGCGCAGTATCCGAGACAGACGATGAAGGACTCAAGCGGCGCCTCGCTGATGGACCCCGTTACTCAGGTTACGCGGATCCACGGGGTATCCATATTGGACGCCTCAAAACGCTCTTTTGAAGAAAATCTTTATCAGTCGCTCCTCAAGAAATATCCTTCCGAGTACGACAAGGCGCTCGTAAACGTCGGCCTTAACGCCTTCGTAAATCACCACGACGACCCGGCCTGCTCTGCCGCGGACGCCGCGAGGGAGGCGGGAAGCTCCCCTAATACGGTACTTGCCGCGGCAGCCGCCGTTATCGGCAAAAAAAAGGCGCAGGCCTCGATTGACGCGGCGAACACGCTCCTTGAACTTTTCCAGCGCTCAGGGTTGTCTAATGCCACCGACAAATTCGATTATTCCTCTATCATCAAGGGACTTACAAAAGAGCGGAAGGCCGCCCTTGTCGCCAAGGACGATCCAGCGGCTTCCGTGATGCTCGCCGCGGTGGAATCGCTCAACAGGAAATCCGTCTTCGTGGAGTTCGTCAAGGAGGCAGCTAACGGCAAGCCATCGAGTGACGCGCTCTTGGCCGCTATATGGACGACGCTCGGTTGGGAGCCTCTCGTAAGACGCGATATCTCCAAGATAACGCTCACCGCGCTGCCGTGGTACGGAAGGCTCTTTTCAACGCTCGTGGGATGCTCGGTCTCGGCGGACAAACACGCGAAAAAGACCTTTTGCGGCGTCAAGAACGACGAGATAATCCAATCGTGGTCTTTCACGGACGTTGCCTTCCTCGCCCTCATCGGAAGAAGGCCCGATGCAAAGGAACTCTTTGAGTTCTCGATGCTTCTGGGGCTTATAATATCGAACGGCCCCGGCACCATCTCTGCACAGGGCTGCAAGGGCGCGGTTTCATCCGATGGCCCGGAAGACCCGCACAGGGTGCAGATAAACAAGGGTTTCATCGGTTTTCTCACGCACACGGGATTCGCGCACGGCGGCAACGGGTACGAGGCCATCGAATTCCTGATAGAACGCTTCAAAAAATCAGACCTCAAAGACCCTTCGAGGAAAGACCACGGCATAAATCTCAAGGCCATAGCGGATGAATACGGCAAGTCCTACGCTAAATACAAGGCCGAGCAAAAGGCCTTCGGCAACGTCGAGTACATAAAGATACCGTGCGTCAACCACCCCATCTTCAAGGGTAAAGAGGTCAACTACGACCCGAGGGAAAGGTTCGTGAGCGCGCTCTTTGAAGAAAAGGGCATCTATAACGTATTTTTGGATTTCTATCACAAGCTCGTATGGTCGCTCTTCGAGACCAAGGTCTCCGCGAACGTTTATTGCGTGAACGTTGACGCGGTTATCGCCGTGATACTCTTAAAGATTGTATGGGAGGCCTTTAGAAACGGCGAGATGACCGGCAAGACGGTGGAGTCCGCCGCGTTCACGACCTTCCTCTTCGGCAGGATGATAGGCTGCGCCGCAGAGATAGACGACCACATCAACAGGGGACGCAACATGGACACAAGAACCCCGGCCTCGAAGTGCATGTTCGTGGGATAACGGCTTTTAAGGATAAAAAGCTGCAAACTAAAACCCGGTCTAAAAGACCGGGTTTTTTTATTTTTATCCGGCGCAGGGGATTTACATCCCAGAATTTCGGCATATACTTATACCAGCAAAATATTTTTTTACGGTGAAAGATGCCGTTGCTCAAAAAAAGAAAACCCTTGGGCGAGATACTCATCGGGAAAAAGATAATCACCCAGACCCAGCTTGAACAATCCCTCCAGAGCGCAAAAAAAACCAACACGCGGGTCGGCAGCGTCCTCGTGAGGCTCGGCTATTGCTCAGAGGAAGACATCGCAAGGGCGCTCGCTGAGCAGTATGAACTCCCGTACGTGATGCCGAGTTCCTCACCCATTGACCCAAAGACGATAAGGCTCATACCGGAGGCAACGGCCAGGCGCTTCATGGCCGTTGCGGTTTCAATCGAGCGCGGCGCGCTCAACGTAGCCATGCTCGACCCGCTTAACGTCATCGCGGTAGACGAGATAAAAAAACTTACCGGCCTTCCGGTAAACCCCCTTGTTACCACGGAGACGGAGATACTAAAGTCCATTAACCTCTACTACGGCATGGAGGTTTCGTTCGATGAGATGGTCAAGCGGGTTCAGGCATCGGGGATAGAATTTTTGAAGGGCGAGGACGAACTCCCTGAGATGTTGGAGAAGGCGGCGGGAGAATCATCCATCGTGCAGCTCGTTGACATGCTCGGCGCGCGGGGCGTGATGGAAAACGCCTCTGACATCCATATCGAGCCTGACGAGGACACCCTGCGGGTCAGATACCGGGTTGACGGGCTTCTTCACGAGACCGTAACCCTGCCCCTGAAGATACACCCGGCCGTGGTCTCAAGGGTGAAGATATTGAGCGACATAAACATCGCGGAAAAAAGGGTCCCGCAGGACGGGAGGTTTATCGCCAAGATAGCAGGACGCGACATTGACGTGCGCGTCTCTACGCTGCCGACCATATTCGGCGAAAAGGTTGTGCTGAGGCTTCTCGATAAATCCCGCAATATACTTGAGATCGAAAACCTCACGCCCATGCCGGATACCCTTGAGGTCATAAAAAAAATCATAAAGCGCCCATTTGGTCTTATCCTCTTGACCGGCCCCACGGGCAGCGGAAAGACCACCACCGCTTATACCCTTTTGAACATGCTCAACACCATGGACAAAAATCTCGTCACGGTGGAAGACCCAGTTGAGTATCACTTGAAAAGGATCAATCAGGTTCAGGTAAACACTAAGGCGGGGGTGACCTTTGCGGGCGCGCTTAGACACATCCTGAGGCAAGACCCCGACATCGTGATGATCGGCGAGATACGCGACAGGGAAACCGCCGAGATATCCATTCACGCGGCCCTCACGGGGCACCTTGTCATATCAACCATTCACACGAATGACGCGGTGGGCACGGTTTCAAGACTCCTTGACATGGGCATCGAGCCGTATCTCATATCATCCTCCGTAACCTGCATAGTGGGGCAAAGGCTCGTCAGAAAAATATGCGAGGGCTGCAAGGCCCATTACGACGCCGACCCAAAGATACTCGAAGGAATGGGAGCCGCCGCGGGCGCGCGCATCCTATACAAAGGCAACGGGTGCGCCGCGTGTAAGGGAACCGGGCTTAAAGGGCGGATAGGCATATTCGAGGTGTTGACGCTCGACGATGAATTGAGAGGTCTAATAGTTGCCAAAAAAGAAAACAGCGTAATCCTCGACGCCCTCAAAAAAAAGGGTTTTGCGCCGCTCAGGACGCAGGGCATTAGGGCAGCGATGGCAGGCCACACCACGCTTGAAGAGGTGTTTCAGGCCACGCAGGCCGTGGAATAGGGCAGGGGTGAAGGGGATAAATATATGCCATCATACACATACAGGGCGCGAAATAAAATCGGGGCGCTCGTAACGGGCGCCCTCGATGCCCCGGATATGCGGGGACTCGAAGACGCGCTTGACAGGATGGGGCTTATCCCCGTGTCCGCTGTCCCGCGCGGTAAGGCATTAGCCCGCTCATATTTAAAGCGAATCTTCACGACCATCCCGGAGCACGAGGTCATTTTATTTTCTCGCCAGCTCTCCACGCTTTTCGGGGCCGGGGTGCCGCTTACGCGGGCGCTGATGACCCTTGAGAGGCAGGCCGTTTCACCCCGGTTCGGGGAATTGGTAAAAAAAGTCCGCGAGGAGGTCGAGGCAGGCGGCACGCTGTCATCGGCCATTTCCAAACATCCCCGCGTATTCCCGGAGCACTATTCCCACATGATAGAATCCGGCGAGGCCGGCGGCATACTCGAAGGCGTCCTCGACAGGCTCGCCTTGTTGCTCGAAAAAAATTCCGAGAATAGGGCGAAGGTTAAATCCGCAACGCTCTATCCCAAGATAGTCGTGCTTTTCATCGTCATGGCAATCGTCATACTCATGAACTTCGTCGTGCCTCAGTTTGCCAAACTCTACTCCACTTTCAAGATAGAGCTTCCGCTTCCGACGCGCGCGCTTATTATTTTCTCAAACTGGTTTACGTCTTACTGGTATCTTGCGCTTGCAGGCGCAGCCGGCGTTTATCTTATGATGAAGGTTTGGTTCTCGACCGCTGCCGGAAAAAAGATGCTCGACGGGGCGTCCCTGATGACGCCGGTATTCGGCCCGATAATCCTGAAATCCCTGCTGTCCAGATTTTCAAGGGTCTTGGGGTCATTGTATAAAAGCGGGGTGCCGATACTTCATGCCCTCGATATCGCGTCAAGGGCCGTGGAAAACACGGTCATATCCGGCGAGATAAAGGCGATGGAGGCGGACGTAAGGGCAGGGAAGGGTCTGTCCGGGCCGATGTCCGCGAGCGCGCACTTCCCGCCGCTTGTGGTTCAGATGGTGACGGTCGGCGAGGAGACCGGAAGACTCGACTTGATGCTTGAAAAGGCCGCGCAGTATTATGATCAGGAGGTGGACTCGGCCATAAGAAACCTCACCACCACGCTCGAACCGCTCTTACTCGTCGTCGTATTCGGCGTTGTGCTCTTCCTTGCCCTCGCAATATTCCTGCCCATGTGGGACATCATAAAGGTCGTGAAGAGATGACGCGGGTGCGTGGAATCGAGGCCTTGGTTGAAACGCTCTCTGTCATGGTCTTCATCTCGGTATTGCTCGTAATCGTTATCCCGCGTTTTTATTCGTCGTCACGCGACATCAAAGAGACGGCCCTTCGCATCGAACTATCCAATCTGAGGGGCGCGATAAATTTCTTTGCTATGCTGGAAAAACGCCTGCCGGCGTCTCTCGCGGAATTGGCCGAAAAAAAAGCCGTAATATCAAAAAGAGACGTTGAGGGCAGGGATTACAAGGTCGTTTTCGAGGGCAGGTTCGTGGAGGCCATGACCGAGGACGCGGGTGGCCGCATCACGGATACCTTCGGAAACCCATACGTCTACGACCCTAAGACGGGCAGGGTTGCGTCCACGACCAAGGGCTATGAGGGCTGGTGAAGCCCTTGACAGGCTGAAAAATCATGCTCTTATTAAGGCGTGGTCTTAAATACTGTCTCAAAGGAGGGGTTGATGCACAAAGACCGGCAAGGCTTCACGCTGATAGAGCTTGTGATGGTCATCGTGATTCTCGGCATACTCGCCGCGGTCGCCATCCCCAGATTCATTGACCTCCAATCCGAGGCCAAGGTCAGCACCGCAAAAGGCGTGGCCGGGGCCATATCCGGCGCGGCAAACGTTTTGCACGCGCAGTTTCTTCTCAAGGGAACGTCCTACACGCTCGGCTCAACCGAAGGGGAGATCAATACCAATATGGTGCTCGGAGCGGCTAACATGGCCGGCGTTACGGTCGCGGTCAGCAACTCACTGGCCGCGCCGGATAACCTCTCACCGGCCATTATCACCATCACGGTAAAAGACACGCCGTACACCATGACCTACACCTCAGGCGGCACGGGCAACGGGCCGAGATTCAAGTTCAATTTTTAACCCCCACCCTGAATATCATCCCGACTCTCTCCCTTTGAAAAACGGCTCTCCTAATCCGGCAATCGGCTTGTCCGTTGCCCTTGCGTATATTGTTATACGTGGCGGGTAGTGTAATCCACTCTTTGCGGCTGATACCCACTGAGAAAATGGCATCCTTAAGAAGTTTATCAACGGGAAAAACGACGAGTCCGACGATATTCATCTCCTTTCTCATCATAGCCGCGCTTTACTTCTACCCGGCTATAGACGGGTCTAATCTCCTGACGGAGAGAGACCTCTCCGTTTTTTTCATACCGCCGCGAATACTTTGGACTGAGGCGTTAAAGCGCGGCGAGTTTCCGCTTTGGAATCCGTTTTTTTACAGCGGGCATCCGCTCCTCGCCACGCTCCAGCCCGGCATATTCTATCCGTTCAATTTATTGCTCCTTATCCTGCCGTTTGACATGGCCTTCAATTGGATCATCATCGTTCACTTCGCCCTTGCCGGGACTTTCACATACATGCTCCTGTGCGAACTAAACGCATCCAAGCCGGGCGCAATAGCCGGGGCGCTGATTTTTATGCTGAGCGGCTATCTCTTCTCAACGCACAACGTCTTGAATACACTCCTTGCCGTTGCTTGGTCTCCGTTGACCGTCTACTTATCTTTAAAGGCCGTCAAACGCGGTTCTTACGGATATGCGGCTGCAACGGGCGTTGTGCTCGCGGTTATGTTTTTCGCCGGCGGGATAGAGGTCTTTTATGCGACTTGCGCGGTCTTATTCGCCCTGTCCGTCATGCCGCAAATACTTATAATGCGTCCAGACGAAGCCGAGACTCAACCTAACGGGGTTATTCTTTCCGGAATGAAAAAACGTCTTGCGCTTTTTGCAATTTCAATCTCCATGTTTTTTTCGATATCCGCCGTTCAGCTCTTGCCGTTTCTCGAACTTGCCCGCGCATCCACGCGCTCGGCAGGGCTGACGTATGCAGAGGCCACGACGTGGTCGTTCGATATCAAGGACTTCATACAGTTCGTCTTGCCAGACCCTTTTGGTTATGCCTCATCCGATGACAAATATTGGACAAACCAGAGTTGGCTGAAGACCGTCTATGTCGGCAGCATCCCGCTGCTGCTCTCGGTCTTTTTTTTCGTCGAGAACAAAAAAAAGACCCTCCCCTTTATCCTGTCTTCGATATTGGGGCTGACTGTGGCTATGGGCAAAAACAACCTGAGCTATCAAGCTCTCTTTTATTACCTCCCGCTCTTCAATAAGTTCAGGTATCCGGTCAAATTCCTTTTCATCCCTTTTCTATTTCTCTCGATTTCCGCAGGACTCGGATTTGATTCTTTTTTGCGTTTGTCCGAATCGAAAAAAAACCTCGTCTACAAAATAACAATCGCTTTTCTCGTCCTCTCGACCGTATCCGCAATCGCGCTCGGCCTGCTCGTTTGGTTTGACGTTTCCGTAACGTCGTATCTCGTCAAAAACGGAATAGACTATCCGGCGTATAATTTTGCGAGCATAAACGTCTTTAACGCGAAACGCGGCCTCTTTTTCCTCACCGTCGCCGCCACACTCGTTTATGCCGCGCATACGTCCGATGGAATAAAAAGACTCTTCCCGTTGGCCGCCTGTCTTCTCCTTTTCGTTGACCTCTTCTTCGCCCATAACGGTTTTTACTTCATGACAAAGGCATCCGACTATCACGAAAAAAGCTCTGTCATGAAACTCATTGAAAAAGACACGTCCATCTACCGCGTCTACGTGACGCCAAAGACCATGAGGGGGCAGATAAGCGTCGTAAACGCCAAAGGCACAGGCGCGCCGTTGAGGGGCATCGCCCTCGAAAAAGAGCGGATGAAGGGCTTTAACCTCGAGCACGGGATATTCGACATTGACGGACTTGAGGTAATGCTGCGCGGTGATTACTCCGCGCTCATGGCCGTGTTGTCTTATCAGGAAGCGCCTGATTCGACGAACATCTTGTCAATGTTGAACGTTAAGTATCTTATCTCCACCCCAACGGTAAAATCCACGGAGTTTAGACTCTTGGGCGCCGCCGGAGAGGAATCAAACGGTGTCATTGAAAGGGACGGCGTTCTCAAGGTCTACGAGAACAGAAAATTCCTGCCCCGTTTTTTTGCGGTCAAGGATTGGCAAATCATGAATGACGACGCGGAGTGCATAAGGACGCTTTTAAAAAAATCGTTCAACCCGGCAAAGACCGCGCTGCTTTATAAAGAACCCGCCGCAGCTGCCGGCAAATTGGAGAAAAGCGCTAACGCGGAAAAATCATCCCCTTGGTCCGTCGAGGTGATTGAATACAAAAATAACGCTATCCGGCTTAAAGCGCGTCTTCCGTGGCCCGGGCTTCTTGTGGCGTCAGAGAGTTATTACCCCGGATGGAAGGTCTACGTTGACGGGATGGAAGAAGAGATACTCAAGGCCGATTACGTCTTGAGGGCGGTGCCGCTTAAAGCGGGCGCGCACACGGTGGAATTTGTCTACAGGCCAGCGTCTTTTTACGCTGGAGGCGTCATCAGCCTTATCGGTGTAACCGGTCTATTTGCCTTTGCGTTTATCGGAAGAAAGTATGGAAAGAGAAATCCGAAAAACGATTAGCCGTCCGCCAGTGCCGTTAATGACGGCGGCCGCGCTCCTGCTTGTCTTTTTGGCGCTGACCTCTTTTATTGCTTACAAGAAAAACAGCACGTGGGACGAACCCGCGCATATACTCTCCGGTTGGGCGTATCTGACAAGGGGGACGGATTACCTCTCACCCCTTCATCACCCGGTCCTGGGGCGCTCCATAAACGCATCCATTCCCGCGGCTCTTCTCGACCTCGACTTCAACGCAGGCGTAAGGCCGGAGGAAGAACCGGGGTCGGATTTTTTCCCGTATTCGGTAAAATTCCTCTACAAAAATAAGTCCCCGGGCATGACCATACTTTTTCTAAGTCGCTTCTCGAATATCCTTTTGGGAATGATGCTCGGCATATATTTGTTCAAATGGGCGCGGGAGGTCTGGGGGGACAACGGCGCGATGCTCTCTCTATTTTTATATGCCCTGTGCCCCAACATACTCGCGCATTCTTCCCTTGCGACGACGGACATATCGCTCACGGCTTTTTTTTTCATATCGTCTTATTATCTCTATAAATCAGCCTCATCCGGCATTAGCATCCAAAACACGGCGCTTGCCGGGGTGTTTTTGGCGTTTGCATTTGCGGCGAAGCATACCGCTTTTTTGCTTGTTCCTGTTTTTATCGCGTCGTTTGTATTGAGGTTCAGGCGTGATAACGATAAACGTAAGGTAATCTTAAGCTACGCGGCGATCATACTGATAGTCTTCACGGTGATATGGGCGATATACGGTTTCAGATACCGAATGGACGGCCCCGCGTATGCGCCTCTTTTCTGGAATAGGTTTTTAGGGTCTTTCTTCGAGCCTCTCTTCACATTTTTAAGGGAGTGGAAGTTCCTGCCGGAGGCATACCTCTACGGCGTGCTCGGCGTGATAAGCGGGGCAGGGCGCGGCAAATCCGCATTTCTCATGGGACAATATTCGACATCAGGCTGGTGGTATTATTTTTTAACCGCTTTTCTGATAAAGACACCCGTAACGGTCTTCGTCTTTCTAACGGCGTCAGTCCTCTACGTCTTTTTTGACAAAACCTTGAGACCCGCGATTCTATGGGCAGGGCTGCCCGCCTTGCTCATATTCGCCGTCATGTCAACGCAAAAGGTAAATATCGGTCTCAGGCACATACTGCCGGTCTATCCGTTCATCTTTCTTCTATGCGGTTACGTGACTCGCATACGGACCAAGTGCATATCAACGGCCAAAATAATATTCGCGTCATTCATCGTCTGGTATGCGTATGCTGCGGCCTCGATTACGCCCCACCAGCTTGCATACTTCAACGAGTTTATAGGCGGGCCGAAAAACGGTTACAAGTATCTCGTGGACTCGAATTTGGATTGGGGACAAGACCTCGCGGGGCTTAAAGACTACATGAACGAAAAAAATATAAAGAACATCAAACTTGCGTATTTCGGCCTCAACGACCCTGCGGACTTCGGCATCGTTTACGACTATATGCCGAGCTACGCAATCGTAAATCCAAAAAATGTGAACGAGAGCGTAAAACTTGAGGGCTGGTTTGGGATAAGCGCGACCATGCTTCAAGGGGTTTACCTCAACGACAAAGACCTCTATGCGATTTTCAGAGACATGCCGCCAGTTGACGTTATCGGTTACAGCATCTTCGTCTATAAGCTGCCGTCCTCTTAAATATTGAGGCAACGATGGCAAAAAAAACGGGGTTTACGCTCATAGAGGTCATCATGGTCATGGCAGTCGCGGCCATCCTCTTTGTTGCGGTCGCGCCGTCCATGCTAAAGGGCGCCGGCGCGGTCAGCGCGCTGTCCTTCGCCAAGAAGCTGCGCTCGGACATGCGATACGCGCAAACGCTCGCCATGACAAGATACAAGCTGAACACGCCGCCCTCCGTCAACCCTGAATTCAGATACAGGATTCGCTTCAATGCGGCGGACGCCAATTGTCCATACGCATCTCAATACACGATAGTAAACGACGCGGACGGCAACGGTCTCTGGGGCGAGAACCCTAACGCAGCGGGCGCGGTAGAGAGCGCGAGAGACCCATCCACCGGAGATGACTACTTTTGCGTGAGGCTCGATTCCGGAAATTTTTCCGGTTTTACGATTAGCGCGAACTTCGGCGGGGCAGAGCCGGGCGTTTTGGAGTTCGACACCTACGGCAGACCCTATAACAGCGACAAGACCGCGTTGGCTTCCTCCGTAACCGTTACGATAACAAGGGGAGTGGAGAGCGCGTCAATACTCGTGACCCCGAATACCGGAAGGGTCTACACACCATGAAAAAATCGGGTTTTACGCTCATAGAAACCCTGATGGTCATAGTCATCATCGGCATAGCAGGAGCCGGGATACTGATGTATTTCACTTCCACACGCACCGCGCCCGACCAGACGCTTATCGCGCAGGCCGCAGGGCTTGCGCGGCAGCGTCTTGAGGAGATTATCGCAAATAAAAAGGCCAACGGGTTTTCCTCCATAGCGCTCTTGACCGCGCCAACCGCAGACCCGGCGCTTGCGGCGCCGTTTAACAGGTTTGGGCGGTCGGTGGAAATCTATTGCGTAAACGAATCCGACCTCAACGCGAATAACGGCGACACTGCCGCCGATTGTCCGGCCTCGGATATAACCTCCAAACGCATCAGGGTTATCGTGAATTGGGACACCGGTTCAATTGACCTTGTTTCTATAATATCAAATCATTGAATAAACATTTATCATGCCCAAAAAAAAACCAATCGCCGGATTTACCCTCATAGAGATGCTCATGGCAATAGTCCTTATGGGCATCATCGCAACCGTAACCGCCGTGACCATGTATCAGGGCGTAAGGGCATTTCATCAAACGGGGACAAGGAACGACCTCACGGAGGAGGCGCGTCTTGCGATTGACCGGCTCTCGAAAGAATTGATGCTCACGCGCTGCACGCAGGCCGGGGCCGCTTGCGCCGCGCAGGCCGCCGACATAACACGGATGCTCGTCAATGACATGAGGTTCGTGAATATCGAAAACGCGGGCAGGGGTTTCAGGGTCAACGCCGGAAGTTTAATGATGAGAAGCGGCGTATTGGACGCAGACCCTGAGGAAACGTTGGCCGGAAACGTCAGCGCGCTGAGTTTTACATATCTTGACAGAAACGGGGGCGTTGCCGCAGTTGTCTCCGACGTTTGGTTGATAGGCGTAAACATCACGCTTTCCAATTTAGGCGAGACGCTTGATTTCACCGTAAATATCAACCCGAGGACATTCAGGTAAAATGACCGGATATTTAAAAAACCAAAAAGGCGCGTCGGTCGTTGCGGTTGCGCTCATGTTAGCGGTCATAACGTCCATCGGGATAGTCTTTGTCTCGCTCCTCTCGACGGGAGTCGAGATTTCGGTGACGGAGCTTAACTCTGCCCGCGCCCTCTACATCGCCGAGGCCGGCGCGGAGGTTGCCGCGGCAAAATTCAAAAACGACTGGCTGTGGAAAGACGGTTACTCGGCCAAGCAAATCGGCCCAGCGCTCTGGGGAGGGTCTTTCGACCTCGAACCTTTGCAAGGCGATATGTATCCCTCTCAGACAAGCGCATCCCCGTATTGCATAGCCTTTACGAGCGAGATGGTAAATACCGCCGCAAAACCGGCAAGGACCGTCCTCGTGAGGCTCGCATGGGACCCCGCCGTCAACCCCGCGAACCTCGGTTTAGAACTTTATAACTCGGACGTATCCGCTTCGTGCGCCGCGCCCGCGCCTGCCCCGGTTGCCGCGTCTCAAACTGCCAACAACCCGGAGATATTGAGATACAAGATACCTGAGCCCGGTTCATTTCCGACGACCGTTACATATACGGTCAGGGTTACGGGGAACGCCGGCAACGCTCACAGCCTTTCGATAATCCACCCCGACATGCCGGGTTTTTCCACTGCCGACGTTTATCGCGCGCTTATCGTTCTCGGCAAAAGCGGAGATTCGAGGAGAGAAACGGTGATTACCGTCAGGAGACTGCCGTCTTGCTGAACGTGAAAAAAACAGTATATTTAGCGTTCCTCCTCATCGGTCTTTTCGCGCCGACGCTTTCTTTTGCGGCCAAAACATTCACGCTGAGCGTTCCCGGGGGCACGGAAGTTACAATGGGGGACGCGGATGCGATTATCCCGGTTACGATTACGAACGGAAGCGCAAGCGGGAGCAACATAAGAGACATAACATTCACGATAAATACCGCTTCATACAACTTCTCCTCCTCGACCATTGCGCCGGTTGGGTGGTGCATCAACGGAACGCCGACAACGGGCTCGATTAGTTTTGCGATGCTGCAGGGTGACGGGTCATGCAGCACCGCAAATAACGGGAGCCAGATAGTCCCCGGAGGAAGTCTTACGTTTAACGTAAAAGTCCTGCCGCTCTCAGCCGCTGCGGACGTTGCAGGGGACAGTTTTCTCGACGTTACCGTAGGTGGTTTTTCACGAGGCGCGCTTCCGGCTTGGACCCGAAGGGCGCTTTGGGCCGAACTCACGGCAACGCCGTCTTCGCTTGGCGCGGGTTCCGCGATAACGCTCCAGATGCAGGTTATAAACCGCTCGACCGTAAGCCAGTCTCTTATAACGACTGCGCCTACCCCACCGTCGTTTTCAAGCGCAATTGTGACGAACACGGCTGGGCCTTATTTCGGCTCTACAACGTTGAGCGCAACGCTTAACGCAACGTCGGCAACAATCACGGTGGTCTCGACAACGGAATTTCAATCGTCCGGAACGGTAAAAATTGACTCGGAACAGATTTGCTACACCGGAAAGACCGCCACAACCCTTACGGGCGCAACTCGCGGGTGCAATGCCACGACCGCGGCCGCGCACTCATCCGGCGCCGTTGTTTATAGTTTAACCGCTTTTACGCTTGCAAGCGGGGCAAGCGCCGCCATGACGTGGCTCTACAGCGCGGATATCACCGGCGAAGGGTATTTCAGCGCAAGGGCGCAAAATTCCACTGCAACGGCCTCGTCGGTTCTTACAAATTCCAATACCGTAAACATCGGCTCTTTTACCGCAGCCATGTCAATTACGCCTGTAAGCGTCATCTCAGGCCAAACCGTTACGGTGAACATGACCGTAACGAACAACGGAACTTCCGCGCTCATAAACGTCGTCCCCAATGCCCTTACCCCGTGCGCGGGCGGCGCAACGGAAACCTTCACTGCAGGTCCGTCTCCGGCGAGCATCTCATCCATCGCAGGCGGGGCATCAGGCGCGTTTACGTGGACGTATACCGTAACCGGGGCAACCGGACAGACTTATTGCCTGAGCGGCGCGGCTACAGCCAACGGCCCTGTTACCACGAACACGGCCTTGTCCAACGGCGGGACAGTGGCAAGATATGCGGTCTCAGTAAGCCCAAACGTCATTGCAAGCGCCACCGCGAATCAGGCGTTCACGTGGAGCGTTTTTAACGGAGGTAGTTTTACGATTAGAAGGGTGCGAGTCGCCACGCCAACGGCGGGCGGCAACTGGACGTGTTCGTCGGTAACCCCTCCCGTTGGGTGGAGCGCGGTGTGCGCGGCAACGGTAAGTTTCACCTCGCCCGGTTTGGCAAGCGACATACCGGCGGGCGGCACAATGAATTTCACCATAACGTTTTCAACGACAGAGACCGTAACGACCGACAAGACCGTTCCTTTTCCAGTAACCATCAGAGACAGAGGAGGCGCAGGGGCTTCAAACACGCTCGCGTCTTCCGTAATTGTCAGCGCATACGCCCTTACCGTTACCCACTCGCCAACGGGCCCGATTGACGCGGATGGTTCGAGCCGCTACACGATGACCGCTGCTCTCACGAGCGGGGGGAGTCCGGTATCAGGCAAGACGATTACCTTCACCACCACGAACGGAACGCTAACCCCGTCAACCGCAATTACAGGCGCAACCGGCGTTGCAGCCACGCTGCTCGTATCTCCCGTGAGCACAATCGCCGCCTCCGCAACAATAACCGCCGAATATCAAAACGCGGCTTCAACGGACACCGTATATTTTACCGGATTCGTAAAACCCAATATCGCGTACTGGGGAGGGCTTGCGCCCGTGTCAGTCACGTGCGGCGGCACAAGGTCATTTACCATGACGCTTAAAAACATCAGCGCAATCGCCATGACGCTCACGAGCGCGAGTTATTTCGCGTTTAACGATGCGTCTTGGGGCGGGTGTTCCGTGTACAAGGCCTTTCTCAATGCGGCGGACGCCGGGGCAATAGCCGCAGGCGCAGTCAAAACCGTAACGTTCGGCTCACCGACAAGCACCGGCGCGGGAGGGGGAGTAACCGTGGCAGCGTCGTTCGCAGTAGGCACATACTCGCCTGCCGCAAACGCGGCCCCCCCGCCGGAGAGCGGTTTGTTTCTCACGGACGGCGGCGGCGTAAACGACCAGTATAGAACGGTCACGGACACGGTGAGCGTTTCCGGCGGCTGCAACTCCGTAAAAATAAACGTCATCGAGTGGTGGGAATTCCGTTAAGGCCGTAATGCGTTAAAACACAAAACACCCGGCAGGGGGAGATCCCTCCCCCTGCCATTGACTAATTGATTATTGGAATTATACTTTAGCAGGCACGGATGCGGGGTAACGGATGTACGAAAAATTCTTTTATCTAAAAGAAAGGCCGTTTCACATAACGCCCGACCCCCAGTTTCTGTATCTCAGCAAAGGCCACGGCCAGGCGTTGGACCTCATGGCCTACGGGATACGGGACAGGAGGGGTTTCATACTCTTAACGGGCGAGGTCGGCGCCGGAAAGACCACCCGGTGCAGGGCGCTTATGAAGAGACTACGGGGGGACAACCCCGCAGGGGGCAATACCCCCCTGCGCAGCGCGCTTGTATTAAACCCGCTTATGTCGACCTACGACCTTTTAAAGACCATAAACGCGGACTTCGGCCTCGCCGCCCCTTTTGACACTTTAAGCTCGCACAACGGGGGGATAACCCCCCTCGGAACGCTTAACGGTTTTTTGTTGAAGACGGCCTCAACGGGAGGCAACGCGGCGCTGATAGTGGACGAGGCCCAGACCCTTACAAAGACTTCTTTGGAGATGCTCCGTATGCTTTCAAACCTCGAAACCGAGAAACAAAAGCTCTTGCAGATACTCCTTGTGGGCCAGCCTGAACTTGACGAGAGATTGAAACTTAGGGAGCTGAGGCAATTGAATCAGCGCGTTGCCGTAAGATGCCGCCTCGCGCCGCTTGACCTCGCGGACACCGGCGCATACATAGAAAAACGCATCGCAACGGCAGGGGGAAGGGGGAGTGTGCTCATCAGCAAGGACGCGGTAAAACTCATTCACGTAAAGAGCGGCGGGGTGCCGCGTTCGATAAACATCACCTGCGACAGGGCGCTTACCGCGGCCTTTGTGGAGGGTAAAAGGGTTGTAGACCGCCGTATAGCGGGCATGGCAGTAAAGGAACTTGAGAGCGAGGGCTTCTTGAAAGACGATTCGAGGGAAGGCCCGCTGCGCGCGCTAATCAGCTATATACACCGCACCTGAAGGGGGGGGTATCCCCGCTTGGGGTAATTTCCCTCGTTTTGACGCGCAAAAATTCCATCCGGTCAAGAGCGCCTTCACCAAGAAAATCATCCAATCCCCGTTTAAAGCATGTCCTCTAACGCATTACCGGGGCACACGGGGATATGAATACCGGCGACAGGGGTAATCCCCCTGAGAGGGGTTCATGAGCATAATTCACGATGCCCTGAAAAAGGTCGAGGGGGGAGTTACCGTCTTAGACGGCAATTTTTCCAACGCAGGGGGTTTCCCCCCCGCAGCCGGACTGCGCGCGCCGCGAGGAGACACGTTAGCGCAAACGCAGGGTGAAAACGGCCCAAGGGGGGTATCCCCCCGCAGTTTGACCTTTGTCCTTTTGCTTGGAGTCCTTTTAGTCTCATCCGCCTCATGGGTTTTTCTCCAAAAGAGAAGCCTGTCAAACGCAGACCATTATCCGCCAGTAATTCAGGAGGGGGTTTGGCCCCCCTTGGGGGTTATCCCCCCCTTGATGGCGGTAAAAACTCCGGTCGCCGCAATTGCCGATAACCCTCTAAAAAACGGCATAGAGCTTTACAGGGCGGGCAAACTCGATGACGCGCTCTCACAGTTGAAACTCGCGCTTGTTGCAGCGCCCGACAACCCCGTTATCCACAACAATATCGGCGCAGTTTATGCCGCTAAAAATGAATATACTATTGCGGAGCAGTTTTTCATAAAGGCATCCGAGCTTAACCCGAACTATGCCGAGGCCTTCAACAACCGGGGCGCGGTTGTCATCAAACAAGGGGGGGATACCCCCCTCGGACGGGGTGGTGAGGCGATAGGGTATTTCAAAAAGGCCCTCGCCATAAATCCCGGATACGTTGACGCGCATCTTAACGCGGCCTCGGCTTATGAAAAAAACGGAGACGCGGAAAGCGCCCTTACGCATTACAGGTCGTATCTTGAGCTGAGCACGGACAATGAAATTAAGGCGAAAATGGCGGAAAAAATCACGGCGCTCATGGGCGCAATTTTGTTGGGTCAGCGGTGAAATTAAGCGGTAAAAGGCTCTGATGATGCCGTTCTTCCATGGGGCGCTATACCCCTCGAAAAATCTTATTGGCATAGACGCGGGGGCATACTCAACGAAGATAGTCTGGCTCAAGGGGGGAGGCGCAGGCTCGTATAGGCTCAAATCCGCTTTCTACGCAAGGTCACCCGCCGATAAAAACGCGGGTTTTTTGCGCGCTATCGCCAATGCTCAAAGGCTGACAGGTAAAAAGGTTGCCACCGTTCTCTACGGCCCGGAACTCCTTGTAAGACGCATAACGCTACCGCCGATGCCCGACAAAGACCTGCGCGAAGCGGTCAAATGGGAGATAAGAAAAGAATCCGCGATACCCGCCGATGAACTCGTCTGCGACTACGTCGTGCCCGACGACAAGGCATCCGAGGGACTTCTCTCTATCATCGCGTTTGCGGCGAGGCGGGGCGCGGTGGACGGCATCATGTCCGAATTCAAATCCGCAGGCGTGGAGGTCAGGGTCGTCGAGACCGTGCCTACGGCGCTGCTCTCTTCCTTCGATGCCAATAACGTATGGGAAGAAGGCGTCAACTACGCGTTCATTGATATCGGACTCACGGCCTCGACCCTTGCGATATTTAAAAACCGCAAACTCGTCTTTGTGCGCGAGATGGCCTTTGGGGGCGCCGAGATAACGGGCGCGCTCTCTTCAGAAACCGGCAAAAACGAGGATGAATGCGATGAGATTAAGGCATCGTGTTCGCTCGAAAAGGGTGTCGCCCCATTTGCGGTTGTTGCGAAGTTCATCGAAAGGCTTTGCTCGGACATCCACAGGTCTTTTGAATACTATCAGGCCCAATATAGAGGCGGGCAGGTGGACCGTCTCTTTCTCTCAGGGGGTACCGCCCGCATGAAGCACATTGACGGTTTTATGACCGAGACGCTCGGCATCCCCGCCTTCGCCGATGACCCTTTGAGAAAGACCAAGGGGGTTTTGCCCCCCTTGGGGGTTTCGCCCTCTTCGACGGAGGAGAG
>JACRCC010000058.1 GCA_016234405.1 Deltaproteobacteria bacterium
GATGTAAATATAGCGGTTGACATGCTGACGATGGCATTTAAAAACATTTATGATACTGCAATTTTAGTGTCAGGCGATGGAGATTTTGAGAAGGCCATTAAGGGAGTAAAAGATTTAGGCAAGCATGTTGAGAACGCTTACGTCAATACGGGGCATTCAAGGCAATTAATGCGGATATGCGATAAGTTTGTAGATTTAAACGCGGATTACTTGAAAGACTGTTGGTTGCCGTAAAAAATGCAAGGGGTTGAAATTGCTTTCAACCCCTTGGAGTTAATATGCCCATTGTTGCGATGCAACGATGGGGGATTTATCTGATATTATAATAGTCAAAGTTATATCGGTTTGTCAAGAAAAATATGGTGAAAAGATGACCACCCCCGAAGTCATAGCCCCGGCCGGCAACCTCGCATCCCTCAAGGCCGCGGTTGACGCGGGCGCGGACGCGGTCTATCTTGGATTCAACGACGCAACCAACGCCCGGAACTTCGAGGGGCTTAATTTCACCAAGAAGGACATCGAGGAAGGCATCCGTTACGCAAGGTCAAAGGGCAAAAAGGTCTTCCTCGCCATAAACACCTTTCCGCAGGGCGATACGTATTTTAAGTGGTACAAGGCCGTTGACTCGGCTATGGAGCTGAAGGCCGATGCAATAATCATCGCAAACCTCGGCATCCTCAGGTACGCCCGTCAGAGATACCCGGACGCAAACCTGCATCTATCCACTCAGGCGAGCGCGTCGAATTACGAGTCAATCAATTTCTACAAAAAACATTTCAACATAAAGCGGGTGGTCCTGCCCCGCGTCCTGACCGTCGCCGAGATAGCCGAGCTTAGAAAAAGGACGGACGTCGAGATAGAGGTCTTTGCGCTCGGCGGGCTTTGCATAAACATCGAGGGCAGGTGTTACCTCTCTTCTTATGTAACCGGCTCGTCCACCAACACGGACGCCGCGTGCTCGCCCTCGCGCTTCGTGAGGTTCATAAGCGGCGATGACGGCAGCCTGTCCATCACGCTTAACGACGTCCTTTTAAATAAACTCGCGCCCGGCGAATCATCCCCGTATCCCACCTGCTGCAAGGGCAGGTATTTAAGGCCGGACGGCGTTGCGGCTTATGTGATGGAAGAGCCGGAATCCTTGAACGTCCTTCCGATACTCCCGTCTCTGATTGAGGCCGGAGTCGCGGCCTTTAAAATCGAGGGCAGGCAAAGGACAAAGAGCTACGTGGCGGCAATGACAGGGGTCCTCCGCGAGGCGGTTGACGTTTGCATGAAAGACCCGGCTTCTTACAAGGTGAAGCCTGAGTGGAGCGCAAAGACGATTTCAACGTTTGAGGGGTCCAAAGAGACGCTTGGGTCGTATATGGCGAAGTAACGGGGGGAGGGGGCTATGCCCTTCCTACGGGGCTTTCTTGCCGTTACAGCACATTCCTCTCTCGTTCCCAAGTTGAACTTGGGAACGAGGATTAAAGTCTCAAACGCCCCCTTTAGAGCAGGAAATACCCGCCGACGAGCATCACAATCACAAGCGCCACTATCGCCGCGATATAGACCTCGTTAGCATGGCGGATCTCCTTGTCGTCCCACCATGTCAAAAATTTGCCCATAACAGTCACCTCCCATTAGGCATGGTCCCATAGTTAATTATACCATCTTTTTGATAAATCAATCCTTTTGGCGTTCAAAAATCATCCCTTTAACAGATTTACAACCCAACGGCGCTGTGGAACAATATTCAAAACGTTAAAGTTTGATGGGACGTTTCGGTATAAATCTCATGACATATAACGCTATCGCCGCAAAAGATTCCTTTTCATCCAACGACTACTACAAGGAGTGCATCCTCTTGGTTGACGACTACGTTGACCATTTGGAACTCATGACGGTTATCTTAGAGCAGGAGGGGTATCGCGTAGTCTCTTCGAGCGAGCCTAAGGGCGTGGCAGGGCGCATCGAAGAGTGGGCGCCCGACATCGCCATATTGGATGTGATGATGCCGGGCATGAGCGGATACGAACTGTGCAGGATACTCAAAGAGGGCTGCAAAAATAAAACAAAATTCTTTCCCGTCATACTCGTTACGGGACTCGCGCAATCGGAAGACAGGATAACGGGGATTGAAGCCGGGGCCGACGATTTTTTCAGCAAGCCGTTCAACCCCAAAGAAATCATAGTCAAGATAAAGTCGCTCCTTAGGTTAAAGAGGCTTCAAGACGAGCTTGAGAGCACCGAGGACGTGATATTCACGCTCGCCACGGCCCTAGAGGCCAAGGACTTATACACAAAGGGGCATTCCGAAAGGGTTAGCGCCATATCGGTCCACGTCGCCGCCGGCCTTGGTTTTTCCGAAAAAGAGGTCATAGGCATAAAAAAGGCCGGTATACTGCACGACATCGGTAAAATCGGCGTGCACGAAAATATCCTCCACAAAAGCGGCGGCCTCTCTGACGAAGAAAGAGGCATTATAAGAAAACACCCGGTTACGGGCGCCGAGATATGTAAGCCGCTTTATTCCATAAGACACATCCTGCCGGCCATAAGGCACCACCACGAGAGGTGGGACGGAGGGGGGTTCCCTGACGGGCTTGCGGGCTACGGCATCCCGCTTCTCGGAAGGGTCATAAGCATCGCGGATACCTTCGACGCCATGGTCTCGGTGCGGCCATACAGGGCGGGTTTTCCGATAGACAGGGCGCTTGGGATAATAAAGAATGAGATGAACGCCGGGCAGTGGGACCCCGCCATGGCGTCCGAATTCATAAAGATGGCCGGGTGTAATCCCGATTTCATAAAAGGACTCTATTCGGACAAGACGTAGCTCAGCTGCGTAGGATGGGTGAAGCGCACCCATCAAACCTACTGAGCTGCATTCCATTTGTTCTTTCATCGGAGGGAATCGCCGGAGATGATAAAGATTGCCATCGTGGGCGCGGGCAAAGGCGGCAGCGCGCTCCTCGAACTCTTTAAGGACAGCCCTGAGGTAAGGGTCGCGGCCATAAGCGACGCGAATAAAGACGCGCCCGGCGCGGCCATCGCCAAAGGACTTGGCATACCCTTTGTGGACAACACAAAAGGGCTTAGCGCTTACGGCCCCGAGATAGTCGTAAACGCGACCGGCAACGCGGATTTCAGCCCCGTCATCAAGACGGCGTTTCCTTACCGGGTCGAGGTCATAGAGGGCAAAGGCGCGCGCCTACTCTGGGACCTCGTGGACGGGCAGAAAAGACTCAAGCACGACTTGAGCGTCCTCTACGACACCGGCATAATCCTTTCAAAATCCAAAAACCTCGGAGACGTCCTTAACGCGGTGCTTACAAACGCAATGGAGCTTACCGACTCCGAGGCCGGCACCATTGCCCTCGTGAAAGACGGCTTGATGACGGTCGCGCTCCGCAGCGGGCCGGGCGCTGCTGCGTGTTTCAAAAACGAGTCGAAGAGCTGGAGACCCGACGACGACCCGCTCACGTCCTTCATAACCAGCCAACTCGAACCCGTCGAGTTCCCGGACATCGCCAACGACGCGCTCTTCAAGGGTGCCGCCATCGCCATGGAGGGCGTGTGCTCGGCCTTAGCCGTGACGCTGCGCGTAAACGGCGACGTGCTCGGCATACTTTGCGTGGACGACCGCAAAAAACGCGTCTTCACCGACAGGCACAAGGATCTCATAAAACTCTTTTCTTCCCAAGCCGCCTACGCGATAGAAAAATTCAAGCTCATGCACGAAGTCGGAGAATCGCTCACCAAGCTCGAAGGCGTCTTCGACGATTCCGGGGACATGATAATCGTCGCAGACACCGACGGGCGCATACTCAAATTTTCAAAGGGAGGGACGCGGATACTCGGGTACTCGCACCATGAGGTCGTCGGCAGGAACGTCGAGGAGTTCTATGCGGACAGGGAAGAGAGAAGGAAGATTGTAAAAACGGTGAAGGAAAAGGGCGCGGTGCACAACCGCGAGGCCGTGCTTCTCAAAAAGGACGGGAACCCGGTTGACATAAGCCTCACCATCTCGCAGTTCAAAGACGCCTCCGGCGCCGTGATAGGCACGGTGGGCGTGAGTAAAGACATAACCGTCGAGAAGAGGATGAGGCGGGAACTCGAGGAGTTGAATAAGAACCTCGAGGACAAGGTGATAGAAAGGACGCGCGACCTCGAGAAGGCCAATCTTGAGCTTAAAAAGGCCAACGAATTAAAGGGCAGGTTCATCGCAAACGCCTCCCATGAACTCCGCACCCCGCTCCATTCCATAATCGGCTTTGCCGACGTGCTCCTCCAAAAGGGTTTCGGGGAGTTGAACGAAAAGCAAAATAAATATTTAAACACCATCCTCACGTCGGGCAAGCATCTTTTGCACCTCGTGAATAATATCCTCGATTTAGCGAAGATAGACGCAGGCAAGTCCCAGCTGTCTTACCAGAAGTTTCAGATAAAGGCCGCGTTTGAAGAGGTTGAGATAGTCTTGAAGGCCCTTGCGGACAGAAAGACCATCGCCATCGAGTCCCAAGCGGACGCGGGCGTTACGGAGTTCACGGCCGACAAGGTGAAGTTCAAGCAGATACTCTATAACCTTTTAAGCAACGCCATAAAATTTACGCCGGATGGCGGCCGCGTGGGTTTCAGCGCGGCGCGGTTCGTCAACGACGACAAACTTCCGTGGGCCGCAAAGGGACAAGACCTTATGAAACTCACGGTCTGGGACACTGGCCCCGGCATAAAGGCCGAGGACAGGGAGCGGATATTCGAGGAGTTCGAGCAGTTGGACTCGTCCAAAAACACCGAAGGCACCGGGCTTGGTCTATCCCTTACGCGAAAACTCATAGAGATACACGGCGGACGCATAGAGGTCGGTGGAGACGCGGGTAACGGCGCGGTCTTTACGGTCTATCTGCCGTTCATATCCACTGACGCGGACGCCAGCGCCCCGCAGCCCCCGCTGCCGCCGTTTTTCCCCTTCCCGGCCATGAAAGAGGTTGGCGCGCTCGTGCTCGTGGTGGAAGACGACATGCCCACGGTGGAGCTTATAACCATACACCTCACTCAGGCGGGTTACAGGGTCGAGCACGCCTACGACGGGCTTGAAGCCATAAGAAAGGCCCGGGAGCTAAAACCCTTTGTCATAACACTCGACATAATGCTGCCCAAAAAAGACGGCTGGGAGGTGCTCCAAGCCCTGAAGGCCGACCCTGAGACCAAAGACATCCCGGTGATTATCCACTCGATAGTGGAAAACACCGAACTCGCCTTTGCGCTCGGGGCCACTGATTATCTCGTAAAGCCCCTTGACCAATCGTCGCTCGTTGACAAGCTGAAAAATATCGCAAGCGACGGCAGGAGGAAAAAACGCCCCACGAGCGTTGTTCTCATAACCGGGGACAACGCCACGGCGGGCCACGTCTCAGAGGCGATAAAAGAGGACGGGGTCATATTTCACCATGCGATGGACGAGTTATCCGGGATTGACTTGTGTCATGCAGTAAGGCCCAACGCCATACTCGTTGACGTGGTTGACCCGGAGTCCGGGTTCGGCATGATAAAGAACCTCAAAAGGAATCCGGCCATTTACGACATACCGCTATTCGTCCTTACCTCGCGCGACCTCGAGGAGGCCGAGAGGAGCGCGTTTACCGGAAACGTCGTGAATATCCTGAGGAAAGACACGCTCAGTTCCGGTGAGCTTGTAAGCCATCTAAATAACCTCGAACTCCTCTATCCTGAGAAGGCCGGGCTTATGGACGGCCTCACGGAGGTCTTTAACCGCAGGTATCTTAATATCCGCCTTATTCAGGAGATAAGCAGGAGCACGCGCTACAACATACCGCTCGTATTCCTGATAATCGAGCTTGACCACTTCGACAATTATCTCGCCAAAAAGGGTGAGTACTACGGAAACCTCGCGCTTAAAAAAACATCCGAGCTTATAAAGAAAAACATAAGGGGCGCGGACGTGCTCGTCAGATACGACTTCAAGGCCTTTGCCCTGATCCTCACGAATACCTTCCTCGAGCCGGGCACAGCGCTCGCAAGGCGCTTCCAAAGCATCATACAGGACTATCCCTTCCTGCACGAGGACGTGCAACAGGGCGGGAGGCTCACCATCAGCATCGGCGCCGCGGAGTTCAAGAGGCAAACGCCTGACGGCCTCATCGGACACGCCGAGAGCGCGCTCCTTGACGCAAGGAAAAAGGGCGGTAACAAGGTCGAGGTATTCCAGACCCCGGCCCTGGGCGAATGATGGGATATTGCAGCTCAGGGCTTTAGCCATGACAATCTCAGGCCTGAAGGCCTGAGCTACAAGCTGGGCTGCAAGCATCAAAACCCTCCTCATTTATAGTATCCGTAACCCATAACTCCTTGTTTTTATTAAATAATTCTCTCAACCCTTCTACTGTCAAAAAATCATCCCTTTGCCCGATTTACCAATATTTATGAAGATGTTATAATGTGAACGTAACTGATGAATACAGCGCGATAATAACGGTTGTTGTGAGGAGGATGGCATGGCAAAGACAATAATGGTGATAGACGACTCGGCTTCCATTCGTCAGGTGCTGACGATAGTCTTGAAAAACGGCGGGTACGACGTGATAGAGGCGTGCGACGGAAGAGACGGCCTCGATAAACTCTTCGGGAAAAAGGTGAATCTCATTTTGTGCGACGTGAATATGCCGAATATGGACGGCATAACTTTCGTGCGCTCGCTCAAGGCCTCGTCCACTCACAGGTTTACGCCTGTGGTGATGCTCACGACCGAATCCTCGGAATCGAAGAAGGTCGAGGGTAAGCAGGCAGGCGCAAAGGCATGGATGGTAAAGCCATTCAAGCCCGAGCAGATGCTCGACGCGGTCTCCAAACTCTGCCTTCCGAATTGACATTTTTCTATCCCCGAAGGGGATAGAAAAATGTCATTGCGAGCGAAGCGAAGCAATCTCAGTCATTGCGGCGTAGCTCAGGCCTTCAGGCCTGAGATTATCAGGGCTAAAGCCCTGGGGCATCAGACCTAAAGGTCTGAGCTACAGACTGTTTTATATAAAGCCGTCTTGGTTTCCACGGGGGAGGGTGGTTTAAGAAACCCTCCCCCGTTTTGTATTCCCGCAGATCAGGCCTTGTATATTGTTTGTAGCTCAGACCTTTAGGTCTGACTTTATCAGGGCTAAAGCCCTGAGCTACATTGCCGAGTTTTTTTTTGCAAAAAGCCTATGATTGTGCTATAGTTACAACAATTTGAATACGGCACCAAGGAAATCTCATGACGGACAACAAATCCAAAAGCAAGCTGCTCTTTCTCGACCTTCCGACTTATAAGAAAATAGTCTTAATCGCAACCGTCGTGGCCATTATAGTGCCCGGCGTCATCGAGGTGTTTTTCGGGGAAGTCCTCCGTGATTTTTTCGTCGGTATCGCGCCCTCTTTTTTGCCTCAGGGGGCGTTTCTTGACGCATTCTGGGTCATGACCGGCATCGTCATAATACTCACCGTAACGCTCAAATGGATGGGCAGACCCCTCCAAGACGTGGCCGAGATGGAAAAGGAGATAGTCTCCGAGCTTACTGAGACGAACGCGGAAAATAAGCTCAGGAAGGAAAAGCTGCTGCACTACTTCGACACGCAGATGAATCTGAACCGCCTTACCCACGCCCACTTGGATAACGTCGTCGGCCACACGGATTCGGCCGCCCTAAAGATAATCACCCAGACTCAGGATATTGACTCGTCCATGACGAACATGCAAGAAACCCTCACCGCGCTCAGAAAAGAGAGCGACACCCTTGCTTCGCAGTCCGGGGCCACCATCACCGCTAACGAGCAGACCATAGTCGGGCTTAGAAACTACATAGACAGGCGCCTCGTGGAGGTGGAGAAGGACTACAAGATAGTCATGAACCTCGCCGAAAAGGCGCGCTCCATGACGCAGCACGTGGAACTCCTGAAGGAGATAAGCGACCAGACCAATCTTTTGGCCTTGAACGCCGCGATAGAGGCCGCGCGGGCCGGAGAGCACGGCAGGGGTTTCGCCATCGTGGCCGACGAGGTCAGGAAATTATCAAGCCAGTCCGAGCAGGCCGCCACCAAGATAGGCAAGGCCATGCTGCAGATGGCCACCGACATCGAGATACAATTCTCCAACAAACTCAACCAACAGGCGAATAAGGAAGAATCCGCGATGCTTCTAAACCTCGAGGGGCAGCTCTCGAAGCTCGGCAACAGCTACAAACAGTTGGACGCCCTCAACAACCAGACGCTCGACAGGGTGAGGGAAAACTCGCAGGTGGTATCCGGGCAGGTCATCGAGCTTCTGGCCGGGGTTCAGTTTCAGGACATACTGCGCCAGCAGATAGACCTCGTGGTGCGCACGCTTAATGAGACCAACAAGTATATCGAGCACCTCAAATTTTGCGTAAACCAGAGCGTGCGCTGCACCCCGGACTGCGCCTCCCCCGAGAGCGACTCCCCGCGCTTCAACGTGGACGACATCATGAAGCACTACGTCATGGAGAAACAGCGGGACGCGCACAATAACGTAGTGAAGCAGATAAAGACCGGGAAGAAGATCGCCGTTAAAAAGGACGGCAAGGACGGCGCAGAGGGCGACGTGACGTTTTTTTAAAGGGCGTGAAGCATTATCAGTGATTGGTTATCAGTTATCGGTTAGGGTGTTTTTGTTTTTACCGATAACCGTTCACCGATAACTGATAACTTTTTCAAAAGGGGCATCCCATGACATCCAAGACCATAATGATAATTGACGATTCGCCCTCCATAAGGCAGGTGGTCAACCTTACCCTTAAAAAGGTCGGCTACGACGTGATAGAGGCGTCCGACGGCGAAGACGCCCTCAAAAAACTTGTCGGACAGAAGGTGAACCTCATCATCTGTGATGTGAACATGCCGCGGATGGACGGCATAACTTTTTTGAAAAACTTGAAGGCCGTGCCGGACCATAAATACACCCCCGTGATAATGCTCACGACTGAATCGCAGGAGGCGAGAAAGCAGGAGGGCAAGCTCGCCGGGGCCAAGGCGTGGGTCGTAAAACCCTTCAAGCCGGAGCAGATGTTGGAGGCGATCGAAAAGCTGATGCTGCCGGGGTGAACGGCTGTTATCACGGCCTTTAATATGGAATTGACGATCCAAAAAAGCGACAAGGGAGTCTGCGCGGTGCGCGTCACCGGCCCGCTTAACATCTACGAGGCGGCCTCGTTCAAGCGCGGACTCGTTGGGATTATCCGGGACGCGGTTTCATTCGCCTCCGTTGAGATGGACCTCTCGGAGGTCTCGGAATTGGACACCACGGGCGTCCAGCTTTTGGTCCTTGCGCGCCGTGAGGTTCTGTCCATGGGCAAAGGCCTTCGCGTTACGGCGGCGAGCGCGGCCGTTGCTGCGGCCTTTGAGATATATAATCTCAAAGGTCTTTTTGAATAAACCCAGTGAACCGGTTATCGGCTACGTGTAGCTGCACAAGGACGGCATCGTGGACATCGAACTCGGCCGCGTAAGAAAGACGTTTATAGCTGAAGCCAGAGAACTCCTCCACGAGATGGAGACCTCGCTCCTCTACATCGAGAGGTCTCCGGAAGATTCCGACGCCATAAACACCCTCTTCCGTTCCATCCATACCATAAAAGGCTCCTCCGGCATAGTGGAGGTCGTAAGCGTGGAGAAGTTTTCGCACGTTGCCGAGAGCCTCCTTTCAAAGATACGCGACAAAGAGATAAAGATAAACGACCGGATAATCGAACTGTTGCTTTCATGCCGCGACCATATTGCAAACCTCGTTGATTTGGCCGAGGCTGAGATAACCGACATACCGGCTGACATGCTCAAAAGGGGTGAGACGCTCACAAATGCGCTCAACTCGTATCTTAGTGGAGGTGGTGGTGGGGCCGGCGGGGGAGGCGGGGGCGGCAGCGCGGCGCGGGAGGTAATTCCCTCTCCCCGAAGGAGAGAGGGCAGTGGTGAGGGGGAGGGACAGGAGACCGGGAAACTCTCGTCGTCGGACGCGTGGCACATCTCGGTGAGGTTCGGTCGCGACGTGTTGAAAAGCGGCATGGAGCCCATGTCGTTTATAAATTACCTCAAGCGGCTCGGCGAGATAATCAGCTTGACGGCGCTCTTCGAGGGTATGCCGGGGATAAAAGAGATGGACCCCGAGGGATGCTATCTCGGAGTTGAGATAGACCTGAGAAGCGACCACGACAAAAAGACGCTCGAGGACGTATTCGAGTTCGTGCGCGACGATTCGGTCATCCACATCCTTCCGCCTCACAGCAGGGTTGATTCGTACATTGACCTCATAAAGCGCCTCCATGAAGACTCCACCCTCCTCGGGGAGATACTTGTGCGCGGCGGCGCGCTCTCAGAGGGGGAACTCGCCGAGGCGTTGAAGAGGCAGGGTGCGGAGGCCGTCGGGCGCGGCGCGGAGGCCCCTGACGCCAACCGGCTGGGCGAGATACTCGTTGACTCCGGCATGGTGCAGCACGAGATAGTGGACGCGGCCCTCGAGAAGCAAAAAGAGGTCTTGAAGGTCAAATCCAAGGAGGCGTCCACGCTGCGCGTTGACGCGGGCAAGCTCGATTCCCTCGTTACCATGGTCGGCGAGCTTGTAATCGCCACGGCGAACCTGAACTCTCACGTTGCCCGGCTGAGGGATGAAGGGCTTCTTGAATCCTCCTCCATCCTGCAGCGCCTCGTGGAGGACGTGCGGGATTCGAGCATGAAGCTCAGGATGGTCCCCATAGGCGAGACCTTCAGCAGGTTCAACCGGGTGGTGCGGGACATAAGCCGGGACCTCGGTAAAGAGATAGAGCTTGAGATATCGGGCGCCGAGACCGAGTTGGATAAGACGGTCATAGAGAAGATAAACGACCCGCTCATGCACCTCGTCAGGAACTGCGCGGACCACGGGATTGAAAGGCCGCAAGCCCGGCTCGAGGCCGGTAAATCGCCGGTGGGCACGATAAGGCTCAACGCCTTCCACGACGCCGGCAGCATCGTGATAGAGATAACCGACGACGGCAGGGGGCTAAACCGCGTAAAGATACGGGACAAGGCAATAAAGACCGGCCTAATATCGGCGGGAGAGACCCTCTCGGACGCGGAGATATTAGTCCTCATATTCGAACCCGGGCTCTCAACCGCCGAAGAGGTGACAAAGGTTTCGGGCCGGGGCGTGGGCATGGACGTGGTCAAGAGAAATATCGAATCCCTGCGCGGCAGCGTCTCGGTCGAGAGCGCGGAAGGCGCGGGGACTACGGTCACGATAAGGCTGCCGCTGACGCTCGCCATAATAGACGGCTTCATGGTCGGGGTAAACGAGTCCGTCTATATAATACCGCTTGAGATGGTGGTCGAATGCATTGACTTGCCTCCCGATGAAAAGCGGGAGGGCAACAGGAAGGCGTATATCAATCTGCGCGGCGCGGCGCTTCCGTACGTTTACATCAGGGAGTTTTTCAGCGAGGGAGGCGACGCGCCGGCCATCGAGAGCATCGTGATAGTCCAGTACGGCGGACAAAAAGTCGGCCTTGTCGTTGACCGTTTGTACGGGGAGGTTCAGACCGTCATAAAGTCGCTCGGAAGGATTTATAAGGACGTAAAAGGCATATCAGGCGCGACGATAATGGGAGACGGCACAGTGGCGCTTATACTCGACGTGCAGAGGTTGGTGAAATACGCGGAGGAGGAAGAGGCGGCGGTTCTCTGAGGCGGGGGTATCGTTGCAAGGGCTTTTCGCGGACGCTCGTTATCCATTCGTACGGCGGGCCGCTTTTACAGCAAGAAAAAAACAGAGGGGGACGGCGTAAATGACTTTTTTCAGGAATCTTAAAACAAGCTCGAAGCTCATCGTGAGCTTCCTGTGCGTGATAGTATGCGTGGCCATACTCGGCGGCATTGCAATCAGCCGCGTGGGGGAGATGAGGGGGAACCTTCAGACTCTCTATGACGACAGGCTCGTGCCCGTGATAGACTTAGATAAGGTAAACGGCAATCTCAGCTACATCCGCATCGGGGCGCTTCGCATTATGAACGAACAGGACGCCTCAAAGAGACAGAATATCCTCAACGAAGCCGCGGACGACGAAAAGGAGATAGACGCCCTCATACAGAAATACGGCGCGACGTATCTGACGCCTGACGAGAAAAAGACCTTCGATGAGTTCAGACCCGCGTGGAAGGCCTATAACGATTCCCGCCTCAACACCTACAAATGGGCGCTTGACGGCGAATTCGAGAAGGCCAAGCACAACGCCGCGACCGACGCCGCCGCCAAGTTCAAGGTCGTGGACGAGAAGTTGAAAAGGCTCATTGCGATTCAGGACGAGGTCGGCAAAGAACTTTACAAGCAGGCGGAGAACGACTACGCCTTCATCAGAAACCTCATAATAGTAGTTACGCTCATCGTCATAGCCATCGCAATCATATTCGTCGTGATACTCACGAAGATGATAGCCGCACCGCTGACGGAGATTACCGTGAACGTGGCCAATAAGCTCGCGGATGGCGACCTTACGGTAGACGTAGAGGAGAAGGGCAAGGACGAGATAGGACAGTTGTCTCAAGCCATGAAGAACATGGTCGTAAAACTCCGGGAGGTTATGGGTAACGCGCGCAACATATCCGACAACGTGGCGTCCGGCAGCGAGGAGTTATCCGCGAGCGCGCAGCAGATATCCCAGGGCACCACTGAGCAGGCCGCGTCCATAGAGGAGACGACCTCCTCGATGGAGCAGATGGTCGCCAACATCCGGCAAAACGCCGATAACGCGCAGCAGACC
>JACRCC010000061.1 GCA_016234405.1 Deltaproteobacteria bacterium
CCGTACTCGCTCGCGATCCGAGAGAGGGTCTTCTCCCCCTGACCGCCTCAAGCGCCGCCTTCGCCTTGAACGCCCCGTCGCGGTTCTTCTTCATCCCGCCTCCCTCATTAGGGTTAACGGCAGGCTGTCACACGCCGAATATCCTTGTCTGAATTTTGGGGAGTATTATACCGAGCGAAAAGCGGATTCTTCCCCATTCGCTGTGCTCAGGGCTAAAGGCTCACTCGCTCAGAATGACAACAGAGGGCAATTAATCAGAGTTTCCTTATATTGAAATCCCCAACCCCGCTTTCGAGGATCAGGCTCAACTGTCTCCAGACATCCGGCTGGTCAGTGTCCCCGTAAAACCCGCCGTTCTCGATGAGCCACGATTCGCTTGCCGCGCCCCATCCCCGGACGGCGTAATAGACGCGGTTCTTCTGGACGTCCACCCCGGCCGTGAGGATGATTACACCCTCCGGTATCTCTCCCGACCTGTAAGGCGCTTTCAGGTCTGGCGTCCGCTCAAAAATCCATACAAACCTTCCGCTCAATTTGATAAAATGACGATCATGAACGAAAAAGACCCTTTGGGCGTTTACGCTCATATCCCGTACTGCGCGTCCAAATGCCCGTATTGCAGTTTCAATTCCGCTGCCGTAATCGCGGTCCCTGAGGTCAGGTATACGAACTGCATCCTCAACGAACTCGATTGTTACCTTGAGAAAGATGGGATTGGCGGGCGCGGGCTTGAGAGCATATATATCGGCGGCGGGACTCCGTCACTCTTTTCTCCTCCGGCCATCGGGCGTATGGTTGACGGTATAAAGACCCGCTTTGTTCCTTCCCCGGACATCGAGACCACGCTTGAAGTCAACCCGGACTCCGTGGACGCCTTGCGCTTTGAGGGGTATCTTGCGGCGGGGGTAACGAGGGTCTCCATTGGGGCGCAGTCTTTTGATGACGCGGTTCTAAAGACGCTCGGCAGGAGGCATCCGGCAAGCAAGGCCGTGTCCGCCGTAAAAGACGCCAAGGCCGCCGGATTTGAAAACGTCGGGGTAGACCTGATATTCGGCGTTCCGGGGCAGGGCATGGCCTCGTGGAAGGCCGCGCTTACCGTTGCCGTTGAACTAAGGCCGCAGCATATCTCGGTCTACGGCCTTACGATGGAGGAGGATACTCCTTTTTATTCGTTATACGGAAAATCCCGAGACCGCGCCGCGGTTGAGGAAAGGGAGGCGCAGATGTATGAAACCGCGCTCGGCGTTTTAAAGGGCGCCGGGTATTTGCACTACGAGATATCTAATTTCGCGCTCCCCGGTTTTATGAGCCGGGGTAACAGGCGTTACTGGCTCGGAGGAGACTATATAGGTCTGGGCGCAGGGGCGCATTCGTTTTTCTCAAGCCAAGGGGGGCAATACCCCCCTAAATGGGGTCTGAGGCGATGGAATACGGCGGACGCCGTCTCTTACATGGAAAGTATCGAGGCAAAAGGCGTTGCCACGGACGGCTCTGAATCGCCCACGGAGACGGAAGCGAGAACCGAGGCCGCGCTTTTGGGGCTGAGGATGTTGGATACGGGGATTGACGCAGAGGCGTTTAAGGCGCGTTTCGGGGTTTATCCATCCGCGGCGTTCCATAATATAGAAGCGTTCGAAAAAGAAGGGCTGCTTTTGTTGAGGGGTGAAGACGTGCTCCTTACGCATAAAGGGGCGCTCATCAGTAACGAGATTCTCTACCGCTTTTAACTAACGGTATCTTCCGTTCTTGACTTTGAAAACCCGCGTTGGTATCTTTTAACATGGTATTATGACGAATATCCGCAAGAGGGGATTGCATGGCCGCAGATGAACGTTCAAAGAGGGTATTGCCCTCTTCAAAGGTCCTCGGCGCCGTCATCGAGGAGTATATCATGACGGCCCTCCCAGTAGGGTCAAGGACTATCGCGCTAAAATACAGCCTCGGCGTCAGCGCCGCGACCGTGCGCGCCGTCATGGCCGAGATGGAAGAGGCGGGGCTTCTTTCGCAGCCGCACACCTCAGCCGGAAGGGTGCCGACTGAGGCCGGTTTTAAGGTCTATGTGAAATGTCTCCTCAATCCGGAGGGGGGTATTTCCCCCGTAGCCCCCACGGAGGCGCATAAGGATATTCTCAAAGGGGGTTGCACCGCTGCCCGCTTAAACCATGCGGGGACAGGCGACGCGGGTATTTCCTCCGGACGAAGCGCGGAGGCGCTTCTGCACGATACCGCCAAAAACCTCTCCCTCCTGACAAGCTGCGCCGGTGTGATGTTTGTTTCGAGGAAGGTCAATTTTGTCATTAAGAACATAAAGTTCGTTGCGATGGATTCAAACGGGCTTATAGCGGCGCTTGTTTCAAGAACGGGCGCGGTGCAGACGAAATTTATCAGGCTCGCGTTAGAGCCTGCCGCGCTCGACAGGATAAACAACTATCTCAATTCCATCGCAGGAGGGTTGACGCTGACGGAGTTGAGGGACAGGATCGCCTCGGAGATGAGGGACGAGAAGAACCTCTATGACGAGCTTATGTCAAGGGCACTCTCGCTCGGTGCCCTTGCGCTTGAGAAGATTGAGGGCGATGAGCCTGACGCCAAGGACGGTTTATATCTTGAGGGCATGGCGCGGGTGTTCGAGCAGCCGGAGTTTGCCGGAGACGCCGAAAAGATGAGGGGGCTTTTTGCGGCCTTTCAGGAAAAGAGCCTCCTTATAAAGATACTCGACAAGGGCATGGAAGATGGGGGTTTAGCCCCCTTAGGCGGCGCCCACGTTTACTTCGGCTCCGAGTGCGACGTTAAGGAGTTTGAAGGTCTTGGTTTCGTAACGGCCGCTTACGGCCAAGCCCCGTCGTCCGGGGACGCTTTGGGGGTAAACCCACCGTTTGGAACTCTCGGCGTCGTCGGCCCCATCAGGATGGACTATTCGAAGATTATACCTTTGGTGGGTTATACCGCGGGGCTTTTGGGCGGCGTTTTAGGCGACGCGGGTTTTTGTTGGGGGTAAGGGAAGAGATGAAAAAAGACGATGCGGAAAAAAAGAAAAATCGGGAAGGCCGGGAGGGGGCAGCGCGCCCATTGGGGGCAATTCCCTCTTCGCCTGAATCGGAGGAGGGGGGGGTAGTCCCCCCTTTGCAGGAGATAACCGAGCTGCCGTCAGAGGAGATCTCTCGCTTGAGGCTTGAGCTTGAGGCAAAGGCAAAAGAGGCCGCCGACAATTACGAGAGGTTTTTACGCGTCTGCGCTGACCTTGAGAACTACAAAAAGAGGGCAGAGAAGGAAAAGTCCGAGTGCGTGAACTTCGCCAACGAGACGCTGATATCCGAGGTTCTTCCCGTGATAGACAACCTTGAAAGGGCGCTTGAACATGCCGTCGTTGATACGCCTTCGAACGGGGGGCCCGGCGAACAGGGCGTCCCCCCGGCTGGGGGCATTTCTCCGGAAGGCGTACGCCTCACCATAAGCCAGTTTTATGCAGTTATGAAAAAATTCGGACTTGAGGAGATAAAGGCCGTAGGAGAGAGGTTTGATCCCGTGATGCACCACGCCATAAGCCACGAGGAGACCGAAGATGCGGATGAGGGGATGGTCGTCCGTGAATTTCAAAAAGGATATATCCTCAAGGGAAGGTTGCTGCGCGCGTCAATGGTGGCGGTTGCGAAAAGACCGGTTAAGGCCGGGGCGCATTGAGGCCGCGTAGGATGGGTTGAGCGCGTGAACCGAAGCCCTGAGCGAAGCGAAGGGGAAGTCCATCGGTCATTGCGGGTAAAATCATTGATGGACTTCGTGTTTCAGTCCATCTACGAGCTGCGAGTTTTTGTTTAATGCCCAAATCGAGTCTTTTTTTCAAGGAGGAGGTTCAGATGATTCATCCATCCGTACAAAATTATTTATCAAAAATAAAAGCCGTTTTGCAAAATAACAAGGTGCGAAAAGCCTATCTTTTCGGATCGGTCTGCACGGAAAATTTTACGGATAAAAGCGATATAGATATCATCATAAACTTTCAAGAAGGGTTAGACCCTTTGACCCGTGGTGATTTGTGGTGGAACGTTTATTTTTCGTTAGAATACATGCTGAAACATACGATCGACGTTCTGACTGAGAATTCACTTGATAACCCCTATTTAAAAAAAGAATTGGAAAGAACCATGCAGGAAATCCTATGAATGATGCGGCAAAAAAATATCTTTATGATATAGAAAAGTCTATTGATTCGGTTGCCCTTCATCTGCGGGGAATAAACGATTTCAACCAGTTTTCTCGAAATTTGACGGTGAAAAGAGCGGTAGAGAGGGAGTTTGAAATTATCGGTGAAGCCATAAATCAACTCAAGGCTGTCGAACCGGAAATAAAGATTCCCGACACGCGGAAGATCATCGCTATGCGAAACCGTATAATACATGGTTATGACTCGGTGGACGACACGATTATCTGGAATGTGGTGATTAAAGATATGCCCGTTTTGAAATGTGAAATAGAAAAACTGATGAGAGGATAGCTATGCAGCTATGTTGATGGGTGAAGTCCATTCGCGGAGTTTACGCTGAAGTGTTGCGAATGTGCTCAGGGTAAACTCCGCGCACCCATCAAATCATGCTAAAAAGGCGTTCATGGAAGAGAAGGATTTTTATAAGATACTCGGCGTTGACAGGGGCGCCACGGACGATGAGCTTAAAAAGGCCTACAGAAGGCTCGCCCACGAATTCCACCCCGACAAGCACAGCGGGGACAAGGGAAAAGAGGAGAAGTTCAAGCTCATAAACGAGGCATACGAGACGCTCAAAGACCCGGAAAAGCGCGCGCGGTACGACAGGTTCGGGTATGCGGGCGCCGGCGCGGGTCAGGGCGGGTATCGGGACGCGGGCTTTGGCGCGGATTTTCAGGACATATTCGGAGAGGTCTTTTCCGAGTTTTTCGGTGGAGGGGGCAGGGAAGGCGGCAGGGGCAGATCTGCGGCGGAGCGCGGGGACGACCTCAGATACGACCTTGAAGTCAGCTTCGAAGACGCGGTCTTCGGCGCAGAGAAGGCGGTTCGGATACCGAGGACGATTAATTGCTCCGCTTGCTCCGGCACGGGCGCAAAACAAGGCACGCACCCGGCCGCGTGTCCGGCCTGCAAGGGCATGGGTCAGGTAAGATACCAGCAGGGATTTTTCTCCATCGTAAGGCCTTGCGGGACTTGCTCGGGCACGGGCGCCGTTATAAAAGACCCGTGCCACGAGTGCAGGGGGGCCGGAAGGACAAAGACCACAAGCTCGCTGACGGTGAAGATACCTCCGGGGGTGGATACCGGCTCGAGGCTCAGGCTTGCCGGAGAGGGGGAGCACGGGATAAAAGGCGGCCCCCCCGGAGACCTCTACATATTCCTGAACGTCGCGCCGCACCAGATATTTAAGAGGGACAACGACGACATCGTCTGCGAGGTGCCCGTGAGTTTTTCTCAGGCGGCGCTGGGCGCGGAGATAGAGGTTCCGACCATCGAAGGGCCGGTAAGGCTCAAGGTGCCGCCCGGCACGCAGTCCGGCAAACTATTCAGGTTGAAGGGCAAGGGCGCGGCGTCGCTTCAGACCGGCAGGAGGGGGGATGCGCGGATCGTCGTGAGCGTGGAGACCCCGACGAAGCTCGATAAACGCCAGAGGGAACTCCTCGAAGAATTCGCAAGCATAAGCGGAGAGGATACCACGCCGCTCAAGAAAAATTTCTTTTCCAAGGTGCGGGAGATTTTCGAATGAAACGGTTATCGGTTGACGGTTATCAGTTATCAGTTTAAGGACGAATATTTTTTACCTTCACCGATAACCGATAACGGATAACCGATAACCGTTTTGAGGCTGCCGAGGATATGCAGATAACTAATCATAAAACCCTTACCGCAGTTTTAGCGGTCATTGCCGTATTACTAATATTCTCTTTGCCCTCTTACGGCGTTGACGCGGAGGCGGTATTGCCCTTGCTGAGGGTTCTGCCCTCTTCGCCGGACGTCATGGCGCTTTTCGAGGCGTTGGAGGCCGCGCCAAACGGCAAAAACGAGTTGAAGTCCCTTGAGATCTACGTTGACAAAAACCCGGACGGCCCCGGAGTTCCAGAGGCGCTCTTGAGGCTTGGGCGCGCATACAACGGGGGCAATACCCCCACGGCCAAGAAAGATTATGAAAAGGCCGCCGCGTTTTTTAAACGGCTCATCGTAAATTTTCCCTCCTCGACGTTCAAGACCGAGGCCATGTTAGAACTCGGCGCAGTCTTGAAAAAGACCGGACGGATAATAGAGGCGCGTGAACTCCTCGAAGCGGTTGCAGGGGCCGCGGAGGCCCCTTTTACGTTTCGCGCAAGGGCGCGCATCCTTCTTAAGGAGACCTTGGATAACGCAATCGTATCCGTTGAAAAAGGCCCCCCTGCCATAGGGGTGCTTTTGCCGCGGAAGGGCAATTACAAGAAATACGGCGACGATGCGCTTTCGGGGATAATGCTTGCGGCGGATGCGTTCGGTAACGGCCAGGTCGAGTTGCTCGTTAGGGACGTGGGCGCTGAAAGCGCGTCCGCGAAGGGCGCGGTGGAGGAACTCTCGGCTAACCCGAGGGTGGGCGGCATCCTTGGCCCGCTTTTGAACGCAAGCGCGGGAGAGGCTGCAAAGACCGCGCAGGAACATAGGCTCCCCATAATAGCGTTGGCGCAGAAAGAAGGGCTGACCCAAGCGGGTGAATACGTCTTCAGGAATTTTCTCACGCCGTCCGCGCAAGTCCAGGCGATTGTGGGATACGCCGTAAAGACGCTTGGGATAAAAAATTTCGCTGTCCTGTATCCGTCCAACGGCTACGGGACTGAACTCGCAAAGCTCTTTGAAAAAGAGGCATTCGTGCAAGGCGCTTCCATCTCAGCCGAGATGTCTTACACCCCGGGGATAACGGATTTTAGCGTCCAGATGAGCACGCTCTTCAACGTGCAGGTCAAGGAGAGCAAGGCCGGGAGGCGCGCGATAAAGGAGTATGAGCCTAAGCTCAAGGCCGAGGCCGTTTTTATACCGGACACTTATGAGGCCGCAAGCCTCATCGCGCCGTGGTTCGAGTATTACAATATAAAGGACGTAAGGATGCTTGGCGCCAATGCGTGGAACTCCGCGCGGTTTGCCGAACTCGGCGGCAAAAACGTGGAAGGGGCGGTCTTTGTTGACGCCTTTTACTCCAAGAACCGGGGGGAGACCGCTGAGACGTTCGTGAATAAATTCAAGGAGGCGTTCGGAGGAGAGCCTTCCGCTCTGGAGGCGCAGGCCTTCGACTCGGCCAAGATACTTATCGCCGCCGTAACCGAGGCGCATAAATCCCTTAAAATAGATGCCCCCCCGGGAGAAACAAGAGACGACGTGGCTGCGCGGTTAAGGAACGTAAGGGATTTCAAGGGGGCAACGGGCGTCGTTTCGTTTAACGCGGGCCGGGAGGCGCAGAAAAAACCCTTTATCCTCACCGTCAAAAACGGGGAGATAGTTGACGCCTCCTCCCCGTAGCTCAGGGCTTTAGCCCTGACAAACCGCATGTAAAGGAGAAAAGCGATGGGCCTGACCCACATTGACAAGGCAGGCAAGGCGCGGATGGTTGACGTGACAGGCAAAGGTTCAACCGAGCGTGAGGCGATTGCAAAGGGCAGGGTGATTATGCTCCCCGGCACCCTTGGGCTGATAATCGGGAACGAAATCAAAAAGGGCGACGTGCTCGGAGTGGCGAGGGTGGCCGGGATCATGGCCGCAAAGAAGACCTCCGCCATCATCCCCCTCTGTCATCCTTTGAACATAACGAGCGTCACCGTTGATTTCGAGATTCAAAAAGACCCGCCCGGTATCGAGATAACCGCGAGCGCAAAGGTAGCCTCAAGGACAGGCGTCGAGATGGAGGCCCTGACCGCGGTATCGGCGGCGGCGCTTACCATATACGACATGTGCAAGGCCGTTGACAAAGGCATGAGGATAACGGACGTGAGGCTCGTCAAAAAGACCGGCGGCAAGAGCGGCGTATACGAGGCTCAATGAGGTTCTCCAAATTAACCGTTTACACAATGGCCTAATTTCGGTTATAATAACGGATTATGGATATGGAGAAACGTGAGCAGTTCAGGGCATTACTCAACGGCAAGCTTGAGGAACTCCTCTCAGAGGCCGGAAAGGCCGTAAGCGGCATGAGCGGGGCAAAGGAAGAGAATTTTCCGGACCCCAATGACCGCGCCTCGCTTGAGACCGACAGAAATTTCCTTCTGAGGGTAAAGGACCGTGAGCGCAGGCTCATCACCAAGATAAACGAGGCCATCAAAAGGATAGATGACGGCTTGTACGGGGTCTGCGAGACCTGCGGCGAAGATATTTCCGTTAAGAGGCTCATCGCAAGGCCGGTTACCACCTCCTGCATAGAGTGCAAAAAGGAAGAAGAAGAGAACGAAAAAGGGCGGGGGGCTTGATGGGGCAGAACTTCCAACCGGTCTTGTATCTCAGTCTTGTAGCTCAGGCCAACAGGTCTGAGTTTACCAGTCTGTATGTTGGGTCAAGCGCGCGCCTCGCGGCGACGCGGGCAGCAGACTCAACACTGCGTTCCCACGCCGGAGCGCGGGAACGATAATGTTTTGATGGGTGCGCGGAGTTAACACTGAGCACGTTCGTTTCTCTCAGTGTAAACTCCGCGAATGGGCTTCACCCATCCTACGCCGCTGAGCCGACCCAAGGTAAACAAATCTATGCCGGAGCTTAGAAAAGACCCTATAATAGGCAGATGGGTCATAATCTCCACCGAGCGCGGCAAACGCCCCTCGGAGTTTGATCTTATCCAACCGCTCGCAAAGACGGGCTTTTGCCCTTTTTGTCCCGGCAACGAGACAAAGACCCCTGCCGAAGTGCTCGCCTACCGCAAAAACGCATCAGGGCCTAATACCACAGGATGGCACATAAGGGTCATTCCCAATAAGTACCCCGCGCTAAAGGTCGAGGGTGAACTTACAAGGGAAGGCGACGGCGTTTACGACAAGATGAACGGGGTCGGCGCGCATGAGGTCATAATCGAATCCCCGGACCACAAGGACACGCTCGCCGCCATATCTCCTCGGCAGTTCGAAGAGGTGCTCTGGGCATACAGGGACAGGATTATTGACCTTAAAAAAGACATCCGCCTGCGCTACATACTCATATTTAAAAATCACGGCGAGACCGCCGGCGCCACGCTCGAGCATCCCCACTCGCAGCTCATCGCGCTGCCCATTATACCCAAGAGGGTGGCCGAAGAACTTGACGGCAGCCTCGAGTATTATAACTTCAAGGAACGCTGCATCTTTTGCGACATAATCAGGCAGGAGATAATGCAGGGCGTCAGGATCGTCGCCGAGAACAGGGACTTTATCGCCGTATGCCCGTATGCCCCCAAGCTGCCGTTTGAGACATGGGTCCTGCCCAAGGCCCACGAGGCGAACTTTGAGAACTGCCAGAAGCACCATTACGAGAACCTCGCCCTCATATTCTCCGAGGTCTTGAAGAGGATGGACAAGGCGCTTAACTACCCCCCCTATAACTTCATACTGCACGCGGCGCCTGTCCGGGACGGCGCAACCCAGTACTACCACTGGCACTTCGAGATAATGCCAAAACTCACAAAGGTCGCGGGTTTTGAATGGGGCAGCGGTTTTTACATAAACCCGACCCCGCCGGAAGAGGCGGCCAAGTTTTTGCGGGAGGTCAAACTCTGAGGGGATTACCCCTTCAATAAAGCCGTGTGGAGATACCTTGGGGCATACGCAGCGCGGGACGAAGGGATTGCCTTCTTCAGATTGTGCTATAATCGAAGAGGCTCAGAGGCTGACATTAGGCGCCCTTCCGTTAGAGGGAAAGCTCAAGAAATTGTGCGCCCTTATGGGCCGGTTTACGGGTTTTGATCATTGCCTATTGTATCTTTGGGACGCGGATAAGAGGGCCTTTGTGCTTAGGGCGTCATCAGGAGGGAATTACCCTCTTAGGAGGAATCCCGCGCCGCTGTCATACGGGGAAGGCACTGGCGCGGCCTCGATGGTAAAAAGACGGAAAAAACCGCTTGAGCTTGTCAGAAAGGGGCAGGATGAACTTTTTCGCGCAGGGCGCGGCAAAGGGTTTGCCGACGTTGGGCTTGAAGGTTTTAGCTCCGCCGTTATACACCCGCTAACGGCAGCAAATGTTTTCTACGGGGTTATTTATCTCAAATCCGCGGCCATAATCCGTTTGAGCGAGCAGCGCCGGCGGGTTTTAAACATCGTTGCGCTGCAGATGACAGAAACCGTAAAGTGCGCGGAGTTTGCCTCAGACATCCACGCGGAGCACGAGGAGTTGGTTGAGGCCCGCGCGCGGCTTTTAAACTCGCAAAAACTCCTGTCGCTCGGCGACATGGCCGCTACGTTGGCGCATGAAATAAGAAACCCTCTTTTGAGCATCGGCGGATACGCCGCTCGGCTCAAGATCCACCTTGACGGCGACTGCAAAGCCATCGCTTACGTCAACAGCATGCTTGGAGGCGTGCAAAGGGTCGAAAGACTCATGGACGGCATGGTCGGGTTTCTCAAAGACAGCGTCGTTGAGTTGAGACCCGAAGACATGAACGATATAGTCGCCGAGGCCGTCAGGGTCTTTGAGGAAGAGGCCGGGGAGCGCGGTATCGAGTTGGTGAAAGACCTGCAAGAGGGCAGGCTCCCGGTGATGGCCGACAGGGACCAGTTGAAGATTGCCTTTGACAATATAATTGTCAATGCTATACAGTCTATGGATAAAGGCGGCCGCCTCAGCGTCTCCACGTCAAAGAGCGGCGCGGACGTGGTGGTAAGGGTGGCGGACAGCGGAGGCGGGATAGAACCCGGGATCCTCGACAGGATATTCAATCCCTTTTTTACGACGAAGAAGCGCGGCACGGGGTTGGGACTGCCGATAACAAGCGCGATAGTTGCGAGGCATTTGGGCAGCATCGTCGTGGACAACGCGGCCGGGGTCGGCGCGACGTTCATAATGAAGTTCAAGTTCGTGGATGCGAAAAACGCGGAGGGCAAGGGCTGAAGAGTTTCTTTTTACCGCTTTTCATTACGAAGGCACGTTGATTATAGACCTGCTTCGTGGAGAAAAGTGGCGCTGGGCGCGGGGTCATGGAGTTGGCGATGAAAAAAAGGATACTTGTCGTTGACGACGAAGAGGGGCTTAGGCTCCTTTACAAGGAAGAGCTTGAAGACGAGGGTTGGGACGTGGTGCTCGCCTCTTCCGGAGAGGAGTCTTTGCAAAGGATGGAAGAGAGCGGCGTTGACCTCGTGCTCCTTGACATAAAGATGCCAGGCATGGACGGCGTCGAGGTGTTAAGGAGGGTCAAGGAGAAATGGAAAGACCTGCCCGTGGTGCTTTGCACCGCCTACCCGCACTACAAGCGCGATTTCGGCACATGGGCGTCCGACGCCTACGTGATAAAATCCTCGGACCTCACGGAACTCAAGCAGACCCTGAAAGACATACTCGGCAAAAGACACTGAGTTTTCCCGCTCACCCCGTTATTCCAACAAACCGAAAAATCGGCCGCAGGGGGCGATTATGATATTTATTACCGGCGCAACCGGGTTTGTGGGAAGAAACCTCGTTGAAGAACTTCTCCGCCGCTCTTTCAAATTAAGATGCCTTGTCAGGGACACTGACAAGGCATCTTGGCTTAGAGGATTGGGGTGCGAGCTTGTCAAGGGCGACGTGACCGACGCGGCCTCGGTGACCGCGGGGTTGACGCAGGGCGTAACAACCGTCATTCACCTCGTCGGCATCCTCTTTGAGACCAAAGGCGCGGGGAGGGAATTACCCTCTTCGTTTGAAGATATCCACGTCATCGGCGCGAGGAACGTGGTTGAGGCGTGCAAGGCTAAGGGCGTAACGCGATATTTGCACGTAAGCGCGCTTGGCGCAAGGCCGGGGGCGCGGAGCAGGTATCACAAAACAAAATGGGCGGGAGAGGAGATTGTAAGGGCATCGGGTCTTGAATATACCATCTTCAGACCGTCGGTTATCTTCGGCAAAGAGGATAAGTTCACGAACATGTTCGCAAGGGCCATGAGGTTGACCCCTGTGTTCATGGTGCCGGGACCAGGCAAAAACAAGATGTCTCCGGTTTATGTAAAAGACCTCGTCTGCGCGATGGCTGATTCGCCCGCAAACGAGGGGGCCAAGCGCAAGACCTTCGAGATAGGCGGGCAGCAGATTCTCACGCTCGATGAAATAATAGACGCGATAGCGGCCGCCATTGGGCGGCGCATTGTAAAGTTTCACGCGCCCATGCCGTTTATGAATCTTGCCGCCGCGGTCTTTGAGGCGTTTTTAGCGAGACCCCCCATAACAAGGGATACTCTCCTGATGCTCGAAGAGGATAACGTCGCGGGTGAAAACGCGCTCACCGGTTTTTTTAATTTAAAGCCCGTTGGTTTTTCGGAAGGCATAAAGGCATATTTGTAGCTCAGGCCTTTAGGCCTGAGATTATCAGCTCAGGCCTTGTAGCTCAGGCCTTTAGGCCTGAGATTATCAACGAAGACTCAGACCCCCACTGGAGGCACGCGGGGGCAGGCGCTGAAGGTCTGAGCCGCATTACAATTCCCTTGCGAAGCGTCTGATTTTCTGTTATTACTTTCTTGTAATATTCAAGCGCGTGGATCACCCTCGCGGGGGGTTAGCTCAGATGGGAGAGCGGCTGGTTCGCAATCAGCAGGCCACCGGTTCGATCCCGGTACCCTCCACCAGATAATGACCGCATTTAATTCCAACGGAGGCCCGGCATGAAACAGTCAGATTTTCTGCAAGACAACATCGAGATAATAAACAAGCTCAAGAAACTGCCTATAATGGGGGCGCTCGAGGATAAATACATCCACGGCCTCGTAAAGCTCTGCAAGGTGATGCAGTATGAACCCGGAGAGGTGATTTTCGCGGAAGACGGTTTTGACCAGCACATATATTTCCTTATCTCAGGCAAGGTCAAGATAATAAAAAAAGGCGTTGAGGTAAGCACGCTCCATACCACGGGGGATATATTCGGCGAGATGGGTATAATAGACGCGGCCGCAAGGAGCGCATCGGTGCACGCCGTTGAGCTTGTAAACTGCCTTCAGATGGACGTGTCCTACGTTGACAGGCTGCCGGACAAGGAAAAGGAGACCTGTCTTTACGTCATCTACAGGGTGTTTACGGAAATCCTCTCCAACAGGCTCCGGCGCACGACCGAGGAACTCGCAAAGGCCAAGGAAGATATAGAACGCCTCAAGGGGTAACAGTACCGCTTAATATCCTAACGGACTTATACAACGAATTTACAAGCCAGTAGTTTCTCAAATGACAAACAATACCAAAACTTGCTGATTCAAAGGGGGTTGTAAATGGCAAAAGAGTTTTTATTAGGCCTGGAAGTAAAAGACAAAAGGGTGGCAAATCACATTTCGCGGCAGAACGCAGGGTAGTTTTATAGATGCTTTACAAAAGGGTGATGACTTTTTGCTTATATCAAGAGATGGCGCGCCGCTTGTTCCTTTAACAGAAGTTCAAAGAGTAATTACAGATAAATCTGCTTATGAGCAAGACACGATAGATATTTATATAAAATTTAATAATGGACAAGTATTATTAAACCATAAGGATCAAACTATTGATATTTCACCATTTCGTCTTAAAAGTTAATGAAAGATATGAAAAAATCCAATATAGTTAAACAGCCAAAAATAGATTACAAGTAGAAGCATGGTGATGTTACACAGGCTGACTTTCAAAAGATGGCACCAAAGTTTTGAAAGCTCCGTCGTTGCCAAAAGGTAAGTAAAAAGCGATGATTTTACTCGCTTTAAATAGTCATATATTGGTAATGTAAAACGTATAAGTTCGTATCCGACTATGCCGGATAAAAAACCTGAAAATCAAAACGCCCTCCAGACGGCCGCGCCTCAGGCCGCGGCCGAGCCGCTCCCCGTTGTCCCGCCCTTCCGTCTGCCGATACCCGTCGGCGCGGAGATACTTATCGAATTCGTAAACCTGAACCTCAGGATAAAAAGCGCGCTTGTGGGATTGGACCACGGGCAGTTCATCCTCGCCAAGATTTTTCAGAACGACCTCATCGGAACGTTCAGGAGCGAGGCCATAAAGGTCAGCCCAGTCATAGTCCGGTATCTCTACAAGGGGACAGTCTATGGTTTCAATACCGAGACGCTCAACGTCGTAACTGCCCCCGAAAAACTCCTTTTCTTCGCATACCCAAAAAAGATAGACGAGACCCATCCGCTTGCGAGCGATCGGCACGAGTGCAGGCTGCCCGCCGTAACCATGCTCGGCAACGATATCGTCGAGATGACGGTGGTGGACATCAGCAAGGAAGGATGCCTCTGCGTGATAAAGACCGCGGGGGCAAAGGGCGACGCGCTCTATAAGCTCATACAGGTGAATAAGCCCCTTGAGGTGAAGATGCAGCTTCCCGGCGAACGGGGTAATTCCCCGGAAGGGGGCAAAACCCCCAACGGGGGCAACGCCCCGCTGCCGGAAAAGCTCGGCGTCATGGGCCGCGTCAGAAACATGAGTAAGGGCAACGACAGGATAATTATCGGGGTGATGTTCGACGGCGCCGGAGCGGATGTGAAGGCAAAGATAAGCGCGTTTATCGCGCTGCTGCCGAACGCGGTCAAAAAATAGCAGGCTAACCCGCCCCCTTTTTATCCGAGGGTTTTTTCTTTATCAATTCCTCCACGAACCTCTCCTCGTCCTCTTTTGTAATCACCTCGTTGTCGAGTCTCTTTCTGAAGACAGATTCAAGTATCTCTCCGATGGCCGGGCCTTCTGAAACGCCCATTTTTTTTAGGTCTCTGCCCTTTAAAAAGGTTTCCGCGGCGCTGAGGGTCGAGATGAAAAGCGACAGGGCCTTTTTGGCCGGTTCTTTTTTTGCCTTCGCAAGCAGATAGAGGTTCACCTCGAGGGGGAACGGACGGAGCAGCGCGTAGACCTCCGAGTTTTTTAACGTATGCCCCGAGGTGACCGTTAACCGGGAGAGGGCTTTTAAGGCGTCGTCTCTGACGCCGACGGCAACGAGCGTTTTTTTGCCGGAGATATTAAGCCGCTTTGAAAGCGTTTGAAGTTCCGGGCCTTTGAGTTCGTCCGTGGTAACGAGAAAGGACACAAGCCAGCCGCTCGGTTTTTCCTTTGTGTAGAGGAGTTCGTGCCAGACGAGGGTCTGCTTGGCGCGGGCGAAAAACGCCTCCCGCTCCACGCCCCACGTCATGTCTTTGTGTATAAGGGCAAGGATGCCGAGTTCGTGGAGCCTCTTGAGCGACTTGTGCGCGGAGTCTTCCTTAAGTATGTTTTTGAGTTCTTCAAAAAGACGGACACCCGTCAGTTGTCTGAAGACGTCGAGCTTGACGGAGTTTTTTATGAGATTCAAGGTGTGCTTCCCGATCGAGAACCCGAACTTTTCGGCGAACCTCACGGCGCGCAGCATCCTCACCGGGTCCTCCACGAAGCTCAGGTTGTGCAGCACGCGGATGGTTTTTTCTTTCAAGTCTTTTTGCGCTCCGAAAAAATCTATAAGCTCTCCGAGGCGCGCCGGGTTCAACGCAATCGCCAACGTGTTTATGATGAAATCCCTCCTGTAGAGGTCGAGCTTGAGGGATGACTGCTCAACGGTCGGCAGGGCGCCGGGACGGTCGTAATATTCAAGCCGCGCCGTGGCAACGTCAATCTTGAAGCCGTCAGGCAGCCCGATGACCGCGGTCTTGAACCGGGGATGCGTTTTGACGGCAAGCCCCTTTTTAGCGGCGAATTGCTCGGCAAAGACCATCCCGCTGCCGTTTTCGATTACTATGTCCATATCGAGCGCGTCGAGGTTTTCCCTCAGGAGGAGGTCCCTCACAAATCCGCCGACCGCGTAGGCGTTGATCCCGAGGCCGTCTGCAACCTCTCCGGCCTCTTTAAGCATATTAAACGTTTGCGGAGATAGGCGCTCCTGCATGAGTCTTGCAAGACGCCTTGGGTTTTTTGCCGCCTTGCCAACGGCCTCCATCAACCCCTCTTGCAGGAGTTTGAGGAGGTCGGTCCTCGTTATGACGCCCGCGACCAAGGGGGGCAATACCCCCTTCCGCTCTTTTAAGACCGGCAGCAGACGGCCGCCGTGGGCGATAATCTTAACGCGAATCTCCTCGACGGGAGTATCATCTGATACGGTCTCGCACTCCGTCGTCATGCACGTTGTTACCGGCGCGCCGCCCAGACCGTGGAATAAGGCCTTGTCCGCGATTTGTTTTGTGATGATGCCTGAGAGCGCCCCTTTCTGCGCGACCGGGGCCGCGTTTATGTTGTATCTCCTCAAAAGCTCGACGGCGTCCGCGATGGTGGTTTCAGGGCGCATGGTTATCGGAGGAAAAGACATGATGTCCGCCGCAGTGCCTCCGGTCTTAACGTGGCGTCTCAATGCCGCGAGGAGCGTTTCTCTCGCCTGTATGAGAGTTACGCCCTTGAGAGTCGCTGAGGCGGCCTGAGGATGTCCCCCCCCTCCGAGAGCGCGCGCGATTGCGCCGGCGTCCACTTGAGACGTCCGGCTCCTGCCGATTATGTGCACGCGGTCTTTGGAGTCGGCGAGGAGAAAGAGCGAGTCCGCGTTCTCGATGTCCAATATCCTGTGCGCCAGCAGCGATATGTCGCCCGTGTGGCTTTCGATGTACCCCTCGGCTATCAAGACCTCAGTGCCGCCAACGGCATATTTAATCTCGGAGCGCAGGAATTCGTCGAGGAGGGCGACCTCGGAGGGGGTCATCTCTTTTCTGAGAAGCCTCGATACTTCGTTCAAGTCCGCGCCGCTTGAGAGGAGATGCCCGGCCGCCTCGTAGTCTTTGACGGTCGTAGTCGGGAAACCGAGCGAACCCGTGTCTTCATATATGCCGGACATGATGATGGTGGCCTCGTCCGGCGTTATGACTATGGCTCGCTCCTTCAATATGTGCGTCAGAACCGTTGCGGTCGAGCCGTAGGGTTTGATGACGGATACGGACGGCTTTAAGTCTTTGTCGCCGGACGGGGCAATACCCCCAAGGGGGGCAATACCCCCTTCGAGGTGATGGTCGTAGATGTGGATGTCCACGCCCTCGCGTTTGGCGACCGCGTCGAACGGCCCGAGCCTGCCGACGCCGCGCACGTCCACGAGGATGAGGCGCGTGACCTTATCGAGGGCGATGTCTTTTATCTTTTCGAAAGTGTAAAAGGGGGATGCGGCTTCAACGGCGTTTTTGAGCCTCTTTTCGAGTGAGCCTGAGAATACTAAATGCGCCTGCGGGTAGAGTTTTTTGGCGGCGACCATTGACGCGAACGTGTCAAAGTCCGCGTTAGTGTGGGACGTGATTACTTCCATAAGTTATGTAGGATGGGTGAAGCGAAGCGCACCCATCAATGCTGATATTAGCACAAAGACGGGATGCGGGATAGGTAGTAGGAGGTGGGATGTAGGAGGTAGTAAAGTCTTTCCCGCTTCCCACATCCTACCTCCCACCTCCTATTTGGTCTTTTCAGCCGGTATTGCGTCCTTCGCGGGCATCTTAGGCATCGCCATCGGAGGCACGGGCTGGGAGTGGCACCTGAAGCAGTCCGCGAGCGGGAATGAAACCGCGCCGTGACATACGCCGCAGTACTTGCCCGATATTATACCCATCATGTTCATATCCGGGTTGCCGCCCTTTTTCTGTTGGAAGATTCCGGCGTGGCAGGAGATACAATCAAGGAGTTCCGTATGCGTCTTGTGGGGAAAAAGCACGTCAGGGGGGGACGGCTTGAATTTTACGGTTGGTATAACGATGTCCGTGTCAAGCGGCGCAGGCGCTCCTTTTCCGTCAAGAGAATGGGCCGGTTTTATTTTCTGCTCGCGTGCGGCAACAACCCAGTTGACCATGTTGCCGAAATGGTCTTTAGGCAGGTCTTTGACCGCGTTGTCAAACAGGGCCTTTTTTGAGGACAGGTCGGATGTATGACACTTGTCGCATTCTTTCGGCCCGAATGCGGTATTCCCGTTGTGGCACGCCCCGCAGAATTTGCCGCCCTCGATGTCGGATTGTTTTATGTCAACGGTATTGGCGTTAAGCGGAAATCCGATGGGGGAATTACCCCCTTGGTCCGTGTGGCAGACCCTGCAGGCGTATTTTGTCCTGTGGCTCCAGTGGCTGAATACTACGGGTTTTACGCCCGCAGACGCCTTCACGGTCTTATCCATTACTACGTTTCCGTAGGTCTCAGGGCGCGGCGTCTTGCGAAGGTCCGTTGAACCCGCATGGGCTTTGATGACGCCGTAGGTGATAAGCCCGGCGGCTGCTAACGATAAAATCAAAACATGAAATAATCTAATCCCGCACACGTTGTCCCTCCGGAGAAAATTAGTATCATTTAACGCGCCTCGCGTCAATAACCCGCATGGCAGGCCGCGCAGAGTTTGCCGTATTCCACCCTGAGCATTCGCTTATGACCGGACTTCCCGTGCGGGTCATGGCAGGTGTAGCAGACCATCAGCCCGTCTTTTGAGAGCGGGAAGGCCGAGGGTATATTTATCCGCGGGGCCTTGCCGATAGGGTGCCGTGAAATCGGGTGGCTGTTCAGGTTGCCGGTATGGCACTTTACGCAGGTGGTCACCGGGTCGAAGCTGAGCTTGGGCGGCGCCGGGGTATGGCAGCGGCCGCAGGAGGTTTTGTCGCCGAAATCGTGCGGATTTTTTATTTGGACGGATTCTTCTTTAAGCGCCCCGTGTGAGATGTCCTGTTGGAGCGGCGCGGCAAAAGATGCGCCAACTGCCGCGATGATAAAAACGGCGCACAAGGGGGCAATGGTTCTCGCTCCCAAATTGAGAGAGAGAATTGAAAATGCGTTAAGAAGATTTTTTTTCATAAGACGCTCCGTGAATCGGTTGAACAGGGTGGGCATCGCCCACCAAAATATCTTTTTTGTCGTGCTGTCGGGAGTTTCCTCTTGACAGCACATTCGGACGCCGGAGCGCGGGAACGATAAAAAGAGAGATGCCTGACGGAGTTGTCGTCTTTAATCCCCCGACGTGTCGCGTAGCTCAGACCTTTAGGTCTGAGTCTTCCATGATAATCTCAGGCCTGAAGGCCTGAGCTACAGGTTAAAAGCAGATCCTTCGCTGCGTTTACGCTGAAGCGTTGCGAATGCGCTCAGGATGACATATCTCCCGCCTTCGGCGGGAGATATGTCAATTCGGGTTGCAGCTCGCTATGGTGTTGCATGTGTAGTTGCACGCCCTGCCGGCTGCGCCGATTATGTCAGCGAAGTTATTATTGCAAACCCTGTCCGTTGCCTGCACCACGCCGGCCCTGAACCATATCTGTGTTCTTGGATTGACGGCGCAGGTATTGGCGGCGGTGTCGCCGTCCGGCCTGTAGGACTCCACGCACGCGCCGTTCATGAGCCTGTAACCGAGCGCCTGCGAGAGCGCCTGCACGCCCGCGGCCTGATTCGAGCCGTGAACCGCCACCATCTGGTTGTTTACCGTGTCATGGAAACCGCCGTGGCAGGTAAGGCACAGTATCCCGTATTTGTTGCCGGCATTTCCGCTAAAGGCGCCTACAAACGGCAGCGCATCCGCCAGCGTACCCGGGGCCGCGTATTGCGGAGAAGTCAAGCCGGATCCGGTAATCGGATGTCCCACCCTTGAAAAGAGACTTTGGGGAGCAACCGGCGTATATCCCTGGTCCCCGTAAACGTCCCTCCTGTGGCAGTTGTAGCAGAAGTTCGCGGCGGTGCCGAATCCGGTCTCGTTGCCCCTTAACATCCACTTGTTGTTCGAGCCGTGCGCGCCTTTGGGGTCGGTTGCCGCGAAGTTGCTGTTGCCGTGGCAATCCGTGCATGTGATGGTGCTCGAGCTCGTAACCGTGGTGAGGCCCACAGGCACGGCCATTGATGAGTTGAAGGTGCAATTGAGATTCAACAGAGAACCGTTGGTGCAGCCGTTAGCCACTGTCCAGTTTGCGTTTGCGCCCACGGGCGGCTGGTTTTTGCCGACGGCAAACACGGGGTGGTAAGCCATGTTAGCCGGGTTCATGTCCTTGGTTATGTCGCTCTCCACGGTTGCAAGCCCGTCCGCGCCGCCGGATGGGACGTTGGGCGGTATGCCCGCATACGCGTAATATGAATGGCACTTTATGCAGAGATACCCCTCGAGGTTCGGCGGGTTCGTGTCGTTGAAGTTCTGCACCGTGTAGGTGATGGCGGCCGCGCCGGCCGCGCCCCACGGCGCCGGGGTTACGCCCCAGCTGCCGATGAGGTTCGGCCCTATGGCATTGCCGTTTGGCCCGCCGACCGTGTGGTTGCCGGGTATCAGCCCTCCGGCGCCGACCTGCGCGCCGTGGCCGTTATGGCAGTCCTCGCACTCGGCGTGTCTGTTATTAAGGTTGAGCGCGGTCTCGGTTACGGGTTGCCCTGCGGCGCTTCTATTGGGCACGTGCTTGTTGCTGTAGCCTTTTACATCATGTTTATACAGATAACCGAAGGTCGCGTCAATATTTTTCATGGCCGGGACCGACGTCATGTTGCCGTTGTGGCAGTTAAGACAAGCCCATTCCTCGTCAACCGTGGTCCCGGTTCCGGGGTTCGTGCCGCGCAGGAGCGATTTATTCACGACCCCGCCGTGAGACCTGTGGCAAGCAAGGCAGCTCTGCAAGGCAGGGGTGTCGTCGTATGGAGGTCCTCCGGCGACTCCCTTGTCTTCATACCAGGGGTTTTGGCCCACGCCGGTCCACGTGGCAGTGGAGGTTTTGTGGATCCCGGCTGCCCAGTAGAGCTTGTCGTGGCACGCCTCGCACAATGTTCCGTTATCCGTGCTCGCCACGAGGAACTTGGGGTTTGCGCTGCCGTGCGGGTCATGGCAGGACGTGCACTGCACCGCGCCGTTTAAGTCGAGCTTTACGGTATCGGGCGTAAAAGACGGAAGGTTGGTCTTTATCTCGGTGTTAGACGGATAAGACAGGGAATAACTGAACGATATCGGATGGTCGTCGCCGAGTTCCGTGCCGAGGTACGAGGCGGAAGTCGAGGCGAATTTGCCGGCGGTTACGCCTGCGCCGGTTACGGTAAAGACGCCGGACGTGAGCGCGGCCCCCGGCATGTTAAGGAGCGAGCCCATGGCTATGGTGCCGTCATGGCAAGAAAGGCACAATTTTGACGAGCCTGTCGGTTGACCGAGAGGCGGATTAGGGGTCATCGTGGAAACCAGCGTCGAGCTTGCGTAAGGGTTGTAGACCGACGCTGGTATCGTCTGGTTCCACATGGGTTGGGATGGGTTGGAGTTGTGCGGCGTGTGGCAGAATATGCAAATCTCCGTGGTGCCCCCCTTCATGTCGGCGCCGCCTTCCGTCCTCACCGTGTAAGGCGAGAAACTGCCGAGGTTGTGTTTGGTCGCGCTTACCTCGGCAAGGGCATGGCCGCCCTGCGCCGCAAAAAACAGCGCTGCAATCAGCAGGGCGGCATTTTTGCGTTTAAATGTCCGCATTGCATACGCGCCGAGATTCAAGAAGAATTTTCCTTGCATAACCGCCCCCAGTTCTCTTGATTTGTTAATCATGCAATGACACGTCCCGTTTATTTCCCGCCGATGTACTCGAAGACCTGAACCCGTTTATTGTATGAGTCCGCGACATATATCCTGTTCGTTTCGTCAATGTATATGCCGGTCGGCATCCAGAAATTCCCCGCGCTGTTTCCTATGCCTCCGAAGTTAAGAAGAAACTTGCCGTCGCGGTCGAATATCTGCACCGTGTCGAAGATGGCGTCAACGACGTATATGTTGCCGAAGATGTCTACTGCAACGCCCTTTGGCCGTCCTAAGTCTCCGGTGCCGTCCCCGTGGCGGCCGAACATGCGCATAAACCCTCCATTTTTGTCAAATATCTGTATCCTGTAGTTCATCGTATCGGTTACGTAAATATCACCGCCCGCGCTCACGAAGATGTCCACGGGAAGGTTGAACTCGGCCTTTCCGGTCCCCGGCCCCCCGATGGTTTTGACGGGTTTTCCGGACAGGTCAAAGACCTTTATTGCGTTTGCCCCGGTGTCGGCCACGTATAGCAGACCCGTTTTTTTGTTTACCGCAACCCCTGTTGGTTTTTTGAAGCCGTCAATCTTAAAGAGAAACTTTTTCTTTTTGTTGAAGGCGAAGACCTTATTTAGAATCGAGTCCGTGACGTAGATGTTGTCGTCGGCGTCAACCGCAATTGCGACGGGCAGGGCCAAATCGGCATCGGAGGCATCTTCTATAGCCGAGTACTCGGAGTTTTTTATGTCGAAGACGTGCACCTTTTTGAAGGCCGAGTCCGCGACGAGCAGCCTGCCTTTTGAATCAACGGCAACTCCGTAAGGCCTGATAATCTCCTCTATTTTGGCGCCGAGGATGAATCCCGCCAGCCTCGAGAATACCCCCCTGCCCGCATCAATGTCCGCGGGCGTCGAGATGGCCTGAACGAAGGCTATCCGCGCCCGCTCAGGGGGAGACGGCCAGACCGGCGATTTTTGCGCATGGGTCGGAGAAGTGTTGGCGCATCCACCCGCAAACGCAAGAGAGAGGAGTAATATAAGTATTGGATTACGCACTGCAACCTCCGGGGTAACGGCCGTGAATCGTGATGGCCGTTTCGTCTCACGACTCACGTCTCACGGCCGTTCTTACTTCCTGTGGCAGTACTGGCAGATATCGAGTCCGGCTGAACGGAGCCTGAACCTCGAGTCGGCCCCGTAATCTGCCCTGCCGTAAAGCACCCCCCGCTCATGCGGGTTGTGGCACGTCGCGCATGTTATCCTGCCTGTGGCCGGCTCAACCGGCATTATCGTAGGCAAATCCTTCTGTATAATACGCATGTTCTCGTAAATGTTCTTGGGCGGCGCCGAGAGATGATTCGGTATGGATCTGACGTCCGTCAACGTAAGCTGCGCCATCTCTCCGGCAGGGTGCATCTTTACGACGTGGCACCTGTAGCATATCTGCGTAAGATCGTCCGCGAAGCGGAGCTTTACGTCCCTTATGGATTTTTCCTTTGCCGGGTCCGGCGTGTTTTGATGGCATATCGAGCACGTGGCCCACAACACGTAGCCTTCGTCGTTTATCTGTTCGTGCGGGTTCATGATGCTCTTTAGCGCTTCGCTTCTCGTGTAAGGGGGTTGCTCGGACGGCGCCGGAGGCGCGGGAGTTTCGGCGGCGTAAGCTAATGCCGGCAGCATGGCAGCCGCGCAGATTGCGAGGGTCTCGACGAATTTTTTTGCCATGATACGCATGATAGTCCTCAGCGTCGAACCCGCGGCGCGCCCGCCCCTATCTTTTTGATTCCGCGGTAAGGGCGTAAATGGAGCCGTCCTCCGAGCCTATGTAGACGGCGTTATCGGCCACAGCCGCGCCGTGGATGGGGCCGGACAAGGCGCGCAGGCGGCCGGCTGTTTTTGTCTTTGTGTTTACGGCATATATGGAACCCTCTTCGCCCGCGGTAAGGAGCGTGTCTCCTCCAAGCGCAACCGGCGTAGAGTTCGTCGGCTCCCCAAGCGCGATTTGCCCGGCGGGCGCCCCGGTCGTTTTGTCGAATATCTTTATCAGACCGTTTTTAAGGGCAAGGTATATCTTGCCGCCGGCGATTACCGGCGCGGCATACGCGGCGTCTTCTCCCGTCTTTCTCTTCCAGCGCAGTATTCCTTTTTGGGCGTCGAACGCATAGAATGCCCTGTCAAGCGACGCGACGTATACCGTCCCGTCCGCAATCACCGGAGAGGAATAAATTGCCGACCTTGTCTGATAAGACCAGTTCTTGCCGCCGCTTTTGGCGTTATAGGAGTATATTGCGCCGTTTTTACCTGCGGCAAAAACGGCGTTGTCGGCATACGCGGGAGAGGCATATATGCCGCTGTATTTGGGATAATCATAAAGCTGCATCCGCCATTTTCTCTTGCCGTCGGCTGCCGTGACGGCGTAGACGTATTGATCCCCGGAGCCGATGTAAACCGTATCCTCGGCCGCAACCGGAGAGGTCAGTATAACGTCCGGGGTCTCGAACTTCCAGATAAGCGCGCCCGTCTTGGCGTTCAGGGCGTATAGAAAATGGTCTTTTGAACCGACGTAGACGGCGTCGTTCATTGCCGCCGGAGTGGAGAGTATCTCTGCGCCCGTTGCGAAGGTCCACAGGAGCGCGCCTGTTGCGGCGTCCAGCGCATAAAGGTTCTTGTCGTAAGAACCGGCGTAAACGGTGTTTTTATATACTATGGGGGATGAGTATACTGGGCCGGAGGTCTTGAACGTCCATTTTGTTTCAAGCGGCGGCTTAACCGCCGTGTCCGCGGCGGAAGAGTGCCGGGCGTCTTTAAGAAACATCGGCCATTCGGACGCGAGAGCGGAGGACGGAGAAGCAACGCCCGCAACGGCAATCGCCAGGGCCGATAGAAGCGTCAAAAGAGCGCGGCGAGAAGCTGCAAGCAGGGGTTTTTTTAAGTTCATAATCATCCGATGCGTTTCCATTTCCCGCTTGTCCCCTTACTGCCCCCGTTGGAGGGGCAATCATGCGGGGACGGCGCGTTTCCCGGCTGCGCAGCTAAACCTTTATCTTTGACAAAGACTCATGCAGCCCGGCCCGCGCGGAAGAGACCTTTTGTAAGGCGTCCTCAGCCTGCGCCCTCGAAAAAGGCCTTGTTACGCTTACGGCCGTATATAAAGACTCGCAGGTTTTTTCAATGTCCGAAGAGGCATCCTTGACCGCCGTGAAGGTTTTTTCGAGCGAAGAGGTCATCTTGTTGAAAAATACGGGCAGTTCACCCGGGGCCTTTTTCGGAAGTTTCTGGGTAAAATCCCCCTTACCGGTTTTTTTAACGGCCGCCTCAAAGGCGAGCAAGGGTTCTTCAACGCCTTTGGTGAGATAATACCCGATTACGTATGCGGCCGCTATGATACACGGGACCGTGATTGCCCCGAGTTTCCAGAGCACCGGCCCGGCAATCTCGGAGGTCGTCTGGATTTTAAGATGTATCTTGAATAACTCTTGCGACAGCTCCCGGTCAATCAGATAGTAGACCAAGAGGAGATTTATGAGGAACCCGCCGAGCACCGAGACGGTAAAACCCAAGATGAATTTAGATTGAAGACCTTTTTTTATGAAGAAGTTACGCCTTCTGAATTTAGGGTGAACACCCCCAACCGGGGAATTACCCCGTTCACCGTAGACGCCCTTTTTCGTGTTCATGCGCAGCCCCTTTTAGGTTATTTTAATACTAATACAAGCTAATTAAAAGGTAATTAAAGTGATATTAATTATATTTTTATTTGCGGTGACACGCAAGACAAAGGGCGCTCTTTCTATTGCTTATGACGAGCCTGCTGTGCCCTTTGGAAAACGGGTCATGGCAGGTCGCGCACCCTATCTTGCCGCCGAAGAGTTTTATCTGCTTGGGCAGCATGTCCAAATCCCGGAGCGACGCCTTGTACTTCTCTTTCGCGTCC
>JACRCC010000017.1 GCA_016234405.1 Deltaproteobacteria bacterium
ACGTCTCACGGCCGTTAAAGGAGACCCCGATGCCCGTAGACATAAATGAAACCGTAAAGGTCATGGCGATATTCGATTGCGGCGTAAAGCCCGTGAAGTTCAAGTGGAAAGGGCGGGTCTATCCCGTAAAGGAAATAACCCATTCGTGGCGCTCCCGTGACGGGGACCTGTCGTTCGTGCATTTTTCCGTGAGCGACGGGCAAGGCCTCTATGAACTCGTCTACGACACGGTTGCCTTGAATTGGACGCTTGGGAGGACTGATGATGCCGCCCCTTCCATATAGAACCATAATGCACGTTGACATGAACGCGTTTTTCGCGTCGGTCGAGCAGAGGTGCAACCCTCAACTGCGCGGAAAACCAGTTGCCGTCATCGGGTCGTCCGGCAGGACGGTCGTAACGACCGCCTCGTACGAGGCCCGCGCCTGCGGCGTCAAGACCGGGATGAACAAGTACGAGGCGCTGCGGCTGTGCAAAGACCTGATATTCGTCGTGGGCGACAACAGGAAGTACATGGACGCATCCTTGCGGGCGCTGGAGATATTGAAGGGGTTTTCTCCCCTTGTCGAGGCGTATTCCATAGATGAGGCGTTCGTTGACATAACGGGCGCAAACGAACCAGTTGAAATGGCCGTGCGCGCAAAAAGGCTCATAAAAGAAGACCTCGGTCTTCTTTGCTCCGTGGGCATCGCGCCCAATAAGCTCCTCGCAAAACTCGCCTCAGACATGCAAAAGCCCGACGGCCTCGTGGTGATAAAAGACGCTGACGTCCCCTCCGTGCTCGAAGACCTGCCCGTGAATGAACTTTGCGGCATAGGCGGGAAGCTCAACGGACGGCTTGCGGCCCTCGGCATACGCACCTGCGGCGAACTCGGCAGGTTCTCGGCAAGCGTCTTGAGGGAACGTTTCGGCATAATAGGCGAGAGATTGAAGTTCATGGGCATGGGGGACGATGACAGCCCTGTCGTGCCAATGGGCGAAGAGGCGAATGCCAAAAGCGTCGGGCACTCGATGACGCTTCCCGCCGACGTCTCAAGTTTGTCCGTCATCGAGCGGCATATCTTAAAACTCTCCGAGATGGTGGGCGTCCGCGCGCGTAGATTCGGTCTCAAGGGGCGCAAGATTAGCTTGACCATACGGTACCCGGACTTTTTTACGTTCACGAGGCACAGGACGCTTTCCTTTTACACCAACGATACGCACGCCGTTTACGCCATAGCAAAGGACATCCTTGCGGCGATAAGGCTCAAATCCGCGGTGAGGCTCATCGGCGTAACGCTATTCGACTTGGCCAAAGACCCGCGTCAACTCGCCCTCTTCGGGTTGGACGTGAAAAAGGCGGCGCTCCTCAACGCCATGGACGCGCTCAATAAAGAGTTCGGGGATGCCTCGGTTACGTGGGCCGCGCTCATGGAAGATGAAGGCAAGGGCAAGCCCAGCGCCACTTTTCGTCGCCAAAGCTGCATATTAAAAAACAGGCGCTTGTGCCGGAAAGTGGCGCTGGGCTTGTGGAGGCCGACGGGCGCGAGAAACGTGAACGTGAAATAGACATCTTCCGCGCCGCCGCGTTAGTGACTTTTGTCACAGCATCCGGGATTGACCGTAGGGTATAGTCTGGTTAAGATTGTCCAGCACCACTTTGTTGTACGAAGAAATTTGTTAATCAACATACTCTCGTAATGCAAAGTGGTGCTGGACGCAGAATTTTCCTCCCGCCTACGTCCCCGCCATAACGCCCCGCCAAAGAGACGCCGCATTTGAATTAAAGAGGGAGGCCCCCAAAAGCCTTCCTCTTTTTTTCGTCCGGGTGACGGCGGTCACGGGAATTTTTGCGGGCATCAGGTATCATGCAATTAATTCGACCATCTTTGAGTCCGGCGGCGGCATGATTTATATACGAAAGGAGAGATTAAAATGACAAGAACAGTGAAGGAGTTTTTCGAGGTGTTCGGCAGCCTTGCGGTCGTATCCGCATTGGCGGCGGTGATTCATTTCATGTCATAGCCGGCATCGTCGTTATGCGGTCAGGAGTTTCCTCCTGACCGCACCTGCAGTTCAGGCCAACAGGTCTGAGGTTTTCAGGGCTAAAGCCCTGAGCTACACGCAACTGAGCTTCATGGACGAGACCGGTTACACTGTGGTTACACCGCAAAAAAACAAGGGGGCTGAGAACCCTCAAACCCCTTGTCGTTCCTTGGTGATCCTAATGGGATTCGAACCCATGTTTTGGCCTTGAGAGGGCCACGTCCTAGGCCTCTAGACGATAGGACCATGCTTTAAAGAACAATTTTAGAGAACAACAGCCTTATATTAATACCCCAAAAATGGCGTCTTTGTCAATGGGTATCGCGCCCAGGGTCAAGGCAAAATAGAAATGTCCTATTTCTGGCAAAGTAGAAATGTCCTATTCGGTTATGGGGGCTGAGCCGTCCCGTAAGGGACGGCTCAGCCTGTATTGCCGCTTCCTCCACGGATGGTCCTTGGGAGGGATATAGGTCTTCCCCGGCCTGAAGGTTTTTGCCGTCGGCTCCTTTTCCGGCCTTTGCGTTATCTCCTTGTGCCGCAGAGATTCGCCGTCGTTGTCTATGCGCATGGATCCGTTAAGCCGCTCCTCCACGGTTACCTTCTTTGTCC
>JACRCC010000060.1 GCA_016234405.1 Deltaproteobacteria bacterium
GCCTATCTTATGCAAATACGCTCCTCGTTCCCAAGCAGAGCTTGGGAACGGATTTGTGCGGTGGCCGTAGGTTGGGTCAAGCGCAGCAGACCCAACATAAAATGATTTGATGGGTGCGCGGAGTTTACCCTGAGCGAAGCGAATGGGCTTCACCCATCCTACATAGCTTATGCCTCTCATTACCAATCTCCGGCTTGGGAACGAATTTGTGCGGGAAGCTCAGCTTCCCGATAATTGCGTTACCAAGCCTGCCCTCGAATGTTTTTATCGGGGGCGGAGCTTGGTAACGAGAGGGATTTAGCGGTACTTTACCGATTTTCTAATTGATTTGAGTATCGAATACGAGGAGGTTTATCTCAAGAGCCGCGAGACCGTGGCTGAGGCCGGAGAAAGCCTTGCAAGATACTTCCACTTCCACGACACCGATAGGTTACATGAGTCCTTAGGCTACCGGACGCCGAGGGAGGTCTACTTCAAGGAAGGACGGCTAAGGGAAGACTCCGAGACTAAATCGGCGCAGGCGGGTCTACACCAAATACAACCCTCTTTTTTGTCTTGACGAAGGGGATAGGGTTAGGGTTTTGTTGCTTTGCATTCCATTAAAAACCTTTTAATCGCAATTTTTCATCGTTTTAATTTTGCTGCGTGATAATGGCAGATGCGATGCTGCGGCTTGCGCGCGCGGTGTTTGGATTTGGTATTTCGAAGGGCATTGTATCTGTTTGTATTCCTTAAAAAAAAGTTGAATATTGCGAAGCCATGAGTTATAATCCGACAACGCAAAAGAATGGAAATATCCTTTCATTGTACAGACCTGCATAGACGCCGTAATACCGCATCATCGAGGTTTATAGCGTAATGGGGACAGCGGCAGTCAGCGTAGTGGTGTTTTTGATGTTTTCTCTCGGTATCTCTTGGTTTGTCGGCGACAAGGAAAAAGGCAAACTCGAGAAGAAGGCCGTCGAAAGCAAGACCGTCGAGCAGCGTCTTGAGAGGGAGATCTCGGATTTGAAAAAACGTTCGACAAAGGACACGGAGCGTCTCAAGGAGATAGAAGAAAGGCTTAAAGACGAGCTTGCCGAAAAGAGGAGGCTTGAGAGGGCGCTTGCCATCGAGGAGCGGCAGAGGATGATCCTCGAAGAACAAGGGGCGGGCAAGGGGGGCGGCGTGTCGGCGGCCGCCCTCGACATGGAGCGCCAGAAGATACGGGAAGAGCTTGAGGCCAAGACAAGGCAGGAGATATTCGCGCTCGAGGCCAAGGTAAAGCTCCTTGAGGAAGAGAAAAAGAGGATAGAGGATGACTACCGCAGGAAGTCGGAGGAGGCTTTTGCCGCAGCCGAGGCGGCGCGCGCCGCCGTCAAAGACCTCGAGGCCAAGTTAAAGGAGATGGAGGCGTCTAAGATAGCCTTGGAAGAGACCTTGAAGGCGCGGGAGGCCTCTTACGCGCAGACAAAGACCGTGATGTCGGACGCCGGCAAGGAGAATTACAAAAATCAGGTCGCCAACATCGAAGGGCGGCTCGTCTCCCTCGAGGAAAACAAAAAGGGGATAGACGACAAGTGGTCCGAGGCAATGGTGGCCATAGTAAAGCTCGATGAGACCGCGCAGAGGATAGAGGCTGGTATGTTGAAGGGCGCGGACGGTCAAGCCGTGGGCATCGCGCCCGTTGAGAGCGGTCAGAAGATGCAGGCGGATATAGAGACGTTGAAGCAGGCGCGCGAAAACGTCAGGATAGCGATGGAGTCCGTAAAGGCCGCCCTGCAAAGCTCCATGGATGCCGAGACCAAAAGGATGAAGGCCGAGATAGCGCAGATATCCGAATCGCTCGACAGGATATCGGTCAAGGGAAGGGCCGCCGGGTTTGATAAGGCCGCCGTGGGCGTCGAGGGAGCCGAGGCCGGCATGGTGGTAGCGATGGGCGCCGCGGGACTTAAAGAAGAGGCCATAAACATAAAAGGGCCTGATTCCGTTACCCCGCTCAAGACCGAAAAACTCGAGCCGCGCACCGAGGTCGCGTCTTTGAATCAGAAACTCGTTGGTTTGAACGTTGCGATTGACGAGACCTTCAAGTCGCCTGCGCCGAGCATAGCCGCAGCTCCGGCGCAGACCCAAGCGCCGGCCGCACAACCCGCCTTTGTGCCCGTGGAATGCCCAGTCGTAACCCCTTGTCCCGATGTAAAGCCGGTGGAATGCCCTGCGGTTGCAACGATTGCGACACTTGACACGTATACGGTTAAAAAGGGCGACTCGCTCTGGAGGATAGCCTCGAAGAAAGAGATTTACGGCAACCCCCTTATGTGGCCGATACTCTACAAATACAATCTCTCAAACATATTTAATCCGGACATCATCAGGATAAATCTCCTTTTAAGCGTGCCCAAGAACCCCGCCGAGTCCGAGAAAAAAGGCGCGGTTGAAAAGGCCAAGAGACACGGACTTGACAGGGGCAAGAAAGGTTACATAAAGAGGCTGCGCCAAGAGTTCCAGAACGAATTTCTCCAGAGGGGATAGTTCAATAAGGTTATCAGTTATCGGGTATCGGTTTTACCGATACCTGTTTCCGTTATTACCCCCCCCGCGTCTTGGTAACGTCAAGTATTTTGTGTCACGCATAGGCTTGGTCGCTCTTCGCAAGCCAAGCAGCCGGCGCATCAGATGCCCGTGCGGCAAGCACCTTTCTAACCTTGAAAATCTGACACGATTTAAGATATAATTTCAGGATTAACAAATTAGCGTCTCGATTCGCCGGCACGGGTTTGTGATAGGCGCGTTGGCGAAGTTTTTTCTATTTTGAAAAACAAAAGTTGTTCCGGACATGGAATAGAATGAGATCTTTGTCATTGCCGAGGGTAATCCCCTCCCTATTGGTCATAGCGGCAACCCTCCTCAACTGCGCGCCCGCGTGGAGCGCGGATGCGGCTTATTCGGAGAGCGTGGTGCTGCAACAGTATAAGAAGGCCTTCGACCTCGACCCCAATAATATCAACGTGAGGTATCAGCTGGCCGTGGCCCTGCTGCGGGAAAAACACTATGACGAGGCAAAGGGGCATCTGCTGAAGGTATACGAATCCTTGCCCAACGACGCGGACGTGAGTTATTACTTAGGTATAGCCTATGCGAGCAGCAATGAGCCGAACAAGGCCTTTGAGGCCTACGGCAGGGTCGAGTTGGCCGGCATTAAGACGGCCAAGGAGTCCTACGAACTCGATAAGGTCTATTATAACCTCGGTATCTCTTACCAGAAGGGAGAATCTACTGCAAACGCCCTCAAGGCATACAACAAATCCATAGAGATAGACCCTGAGCAGGGGCTTGCATACTGCAGGCGGGGGGAGGTTCAATTCAATTTAAAGAACTACGCGGAGGCCATTGAGAGTTTTAAGATATGCGAGGCGCGTTTCCCTGCGGATGCGCAGGTCAAGCAGAACATAGCCGCAGCCCGCCTCCAGAAGGGTTTATATCTTATCGGCGAAAAGAAATATCAGGAGGCGATGGTAGAGTTCAAAAAGATAAGCGAGGCGGACCCAGACAACCAAAACGCCGTTTACTTTCAGGGTTTTCTCCACTATCAGATGTCCGACTTCAAACAGTCGCTCGCCACCCTCCTTGCCATAAAATCCCCGGAGTCGAGCGCGGTTATTTTTCAGAACCTGCCGGCTCTATTTCAGAACATCGGGGTTGAGCTGCAGGCGCGTCAAGATTGGAATAACGCCGAGGTTGCGCTTAAAAAGGCTATAGAGTTCAAGAAAAACGACGCGGATATCCGGTATCTCATGGGTTTTAATCACATGAAGAAGGATAATTACCCCGGCGCGATGGAGGAGTTGAAGGAGGCGTTGAGGCTCAATCCGTCTCACCCGAGGGCGACCCTGCTCCTTGCGGTCGTTACCGACAAGCTCGCGGAGCAGCGCGTCAAGGCAGGGGAGAGCGAATTGATGCTCGGCAATTATGCCGTTGCTTTAACGCAGTTCAATTCGGCGCTCGACATTGACCCCAAGAACCAGAGGGCCGTTAAGGGCAAAAGAGACGTGGAAAAGGCCCTTGAGACCATGAAGGGAGAGGCGTCCGCAAGGCAGGAAAGGGAGTTGATAAAAAAGCTCGCCGAAGGCGACAACCTCGTTAAAGAGGAAAAATACGTGGAGGCGCTCGCCGTCTACCAGTTCGTCCTCGCGCTTGACCCCGCCAATACCGGCGCGCTGCAGGGCGTGAGCGTCGCGGAGAACTTCATCAAAGAGGGAAAGGACAAGCACAAACGTCTCGGGGATAAATATTCGGAAGATAAAAAATTCTTTCTCGCGTTCAAGGAATACAAAAAGGCCTTAACCTTCGACCCGGACGACGCGTTTGTGCGCTCTAACGTAAAGTCCGCGGAGACCGAACTGCTTGCAATCGTAAACCCCCTCGTGGACGAGGCCCGGAGGCTTGAGGAGGCCGGAGACTATGCCGGCGCCGTGAAGTCGTATTCAACGGCGGCTGAGTTCGACCCTGAGAATAAAGACTCCATTGACGGACGTAGACTGGCATCCGAAATGCTTGAGAAAAAATTCTCCGAAAACGTTTCCGGCGGCAAGAAGAATCTCGACGCAGGGGATTATCTAAAGGCCGCGGAGCATTTCAAGGCCGCCCTGAAACTCAAGCCCGACAATCAGGATGTCAAAGAACGTCTTGCAAGGGCGCAAAAATCCGTTGACAGGGCCATTGCCGCCAAACTCAAGGCCGCTGAAAAGGCCTTTAAAGAAGGCAACTACGCCGCGGCCATGGAGGGCTATGAAGAGGTGCTTGCGATAGACGAAAGCAACCTTCAGGCCTCGGACGGCGTTGGGAGCGCGAAGAGACAGCTCTCCGACGAGGTTGCAAAAAAACTCGGCATGGCCGAAGAGTCTTTCCATCAGGGCAAATTTTATCAGTCTTATATGTTTGCGGGTGAGGCCCTTGCGATGGATAAGGACAATAGAGAAGCAAAGACTAAGAGGAACGCCGCGAGGCAGAAGATGGACGAATCCGTAGCGCCGTTATTGAAGAACGCGGCGCAGGAGATGGGCAAGGGCAACACGGACTCGGCCATAGCGGATTATAAGAGGGTCTTGAATATAGACCCCTCAAACGAGACCGCCAAGAAGCACCTCTCAGGCATTGACAAGTCCAGGGTCATGAAGTCTGTCCAGTCCAAGGTGAAAAAACTCTACGACGAGGGCATCCAACTTTATATAGACGGCAAATACACGGCCGCGATAAAGAACTGGGAGCAGGTGCTCGAACTCGACCCGGGCAATGAAAAGGCGAGCCTGAACATCAAAAAGGCCAAGAAAAAGCTCGAAGGAGTGATGGATGTCAAATAATAAAAAGACCAAGACCGGCATGCTCTACAGTATCAGGGTTAAATTTCTTGCCATAATACTCATCTTTGTAGCGGGCCTGATGCTCGGGGTCATGGGCCTCATAAACAAAACGGTCGGCGAGGTGGTCCTTGACCAAGGGATAGAGAAGGGCCTGGCCGTGGCAAGGAGCGCCGCCACGTCGAGCGGAGACCCGCTTCTTACGGACGACGACCTTGGGCTTTTTACGGTCATAAAGGGCATCGCCGAGGACAAGGGCATCGTCTACAGCATGGTGGTCGGGAGGGACAAGACGATAAAGGCCCACAGCGACATGGAAAGGAGCGGCAAGGGCTACTTTGAAATCCCGGAGGACAAGGTATTTAAGGAGGGGAAGGACCACAAGGTAAAATTCTACAACGACGCCAAGTTCGGCTACGTCTACGACATCGAAGTTCCCGTAACCTCCGCGAGGATTAAGGAGGGGATAGGCTACGTGCACACGGGGATCTCAAGGCAGGCCATTGACGCTGCCGTTGACCGCGTGGGCGTTTACATCAAGTACCTCACGCTCGCTGGGCTGGCCATCGGAGGCGTGGGGGCGCTCCTTATAACCGGCATCATCGTCAAACCCGTGCAAAAACTCATCGTGAGCGCAAAGGAGCTTGGGCAGGGGAACTTCGACCACAGGATTGACGTAGACAGGAAAGACGAACTTGGCACGCTCATGGGCGCGTTTAACGAGATGGCCGAAGGGCTAAAACAAAAACAGACCATCTCGGAATCTTTCGGACGCTACGTGGCCCCTGAGGTCTTAAACATGATACTCACCAACAAAGAGACCTGGTTCAAGGGTAAAAAGATCCGCGTAACCGTGCTCTTCGCCGACATAAGGGGCTTTACCTCCTATTCCGAGAAGACGACGCCTGATGCGCTCATCGAGCACTTGAACGCATATTTCTCGTTGATGACCGAGATAATCCAGAGGCACAAGGGTTACATTGACAAGTTCATCGGGGACGCGATAATGGTCGTTTTCGGCTCCCCTGTCGCTTTCGACGACCATGCCGTGTGCGCGGCAAGGGCCGCGTGCGAGATGCAGGAAAAACTCAAGATATTCAACCTCCAAAAATCCGATGCCGACAAGATAGGCATCGGGATAGGACTCAACACCGGAGAGGTCGTGGCCGGAAACCTCGGTTCGTCAACGAAGATGGAATACGCCGTGATAGGCGACGCGGTGAATACCGCATCGCGTCTGTGCTCGGCTGCAAAAAAGGGAACCGTCATCATCTCCAAGAGCGTCCATGCGGAAATAAAGCAGAGCGATTTTGAGTTCGTAAAACTCGACCCGGTTACGGTCAAGGGCAAGGCCGAGCCCCTTGAGATATACAGCCTCATCCCGCGCAGGGGGCCGGACAGGAAAGACGACGATACGGCCGTGAATCGCTAACGGCCGTGAGACGTGAGACGATACGACCATAGGGTTTCACGACTCACGGTTCACGACTCACGGCCGTCATTCCTTGTCGAGCGTTACGGCGACTTCGGTCATCTCTCCCAAACGCACGGATACGCGCTCTTTGACCTCTTTAAAACCCTTGCGTCTTACGTTCAGTTCATAGACCCCGGGTTCCATGTCCGTCTTAAAGGGCGTCATGCCGAAGTAAACTCCGTTTATGTAGACCTTCGCGTTGGGCGCCTCAGCGGTTACGACAAGCCTGCCCGTGCCTTGTGGAGGGGCGGTAGGCGCCTTATCGTTCCCACGCTTCAGCGTGGGAACGATAAGGGAAACCGCATAAGCGGCCCTCGTGTTTTCTATCAAGGCTGAGGTCTCGGAAAGGGCGCCATGTATCGCCTTTTCAATGGATTCGGCCGCGTAGGCCGCAATGGTGTCTTTGGTATTTCCCGTCACCCCGGCGAATCTGGAATTCCTTTCAACGGCAATGCCTTCCCATATAACCCGGCCTGTTTCGGTTTCAATTATCTTGAGATAAATGCGGATGTCAATATCGTCGCGCGAGCCGATGTCGAGGCGGAAACCCCTGACCGCCCCCTTTACGACGAAGTCCGCGTTGCCTTTTTCTTCAGTATTTAAAACCTTGTACCCGGAATTTTTGAGCGCTTGGGTAAAGGCCCGGTCAACAACCTCCTGCGGCGGGTCGGAAATCTCCAATTCAGCGCCCATATAATCCGCGACCACCGCGGTAATCCTGCCGATAACGCGGGGGTTGCCGGTTGATATGCGGTCTGACGCGGCCCTTTCGTCGGTAAAAGGCTCCACGAAAAAGGCGACGGGTGAATTTGTTTGTTTTTTTTCGTTAACTGAAAGAGGTTTTGATTTATAGACTATTTTGATTGGTTGAGCGCACCCGGAGATTATGCAGAGTAAAAGGAGCGGGCCTGCGCCAAGGAGCCGGGTTGAACGTATTGACCTGAAGATGTTTTGGAGAGTGGGCATCGTTTTTTTGAGGATGGGTTTATGCCTTGCCGTAGCTCAGACCTTTAGGTCTGATTATATCAGGGCTAAAGCCCTGAACTGCATGCCGGCGCAAAAAAACATACAAAGGAAGTTTAGCACAAAAACGACGCTCGGCCAACCGCCCTCTGACGCCTAAAAGACAAAAAACAAGGGGGCTTGAAGCCCCCTTGTTTTTCAAGCTATGCCGGCGGCCCTCAGAACGCCGCTTCAAGAAGCAGCGTCGTGAGCATGTTGCCTTGATGCGGGCCTGGTTTGGCGTTGCCGGTGTGCCATGAGTTGTCGAGCTGCAATTCCACGTTCTGCGCAATCTCGTAGGTGGCGGCAAGCGTTGTGGCATTATCCCTGTCCTTGCCGTCGTTGTTGGAGTCGCCGTCTTTGCCGGCGCGGTACGCGGCGGCGAGGGCGAGCCTTCCGGGGATTACCCCAAGCTCGGCCATAATGCTCCAAGCCTTCTTTGCCCTAATGAGGCTTGTGTTGTAGATGTTTGTCTTTTTAGCGCCATTGTTAGTTGAATCCTTGGATTTGGCGGCGCTTGCGTAGGTGAAGTAGACGCCGAGAGGCATGTTCGCGGCAGTCCCCTGCGCCTGAGCGTCAACGGCAAAGGCCTCCGCGTGCTCATAAGCCGCGTTCCCCGCATCATTGCTCTTACTTGTGCCCCTCCATATCTGCGCTCCCGCGCCCGCGTCCCACCCGCCCAAGCCCGGGGTGGCGGCGAGCCTGATGTAGTTGAGGAACGGCCCTGTTGCCTCGCTGCCGCGTCCACGGGTATATTCCGTCAAGTTCACGAAGAAATAGTTGTGAACTGCGGCGAAGGCGATGCCCGTGGCGGAGCCGCTCGTGCCGATGTACTGCTGGGCCGAGGTTTGTGTGCGGTGTTCAAGCGGCCTCTGGTGCCTTACTGCGCCGGTGTTGAAAAGCTCCATGCCGTATGCGGCGCCCAGCGAATCAGTAGTGAAAGGGATGATATTCACCTTTGCGCCGGCTGCGTCGAGCACAAAGGGCATCTTAAAGGATGTAAAGCTGTCACTCACGGCGCCGACACCCATAGAGTGCTCAAGGAGGAACCCGACGTGCTCTCCTCCGCGTCCGCCGATGAGAAGGGCAGCCTCGTCGGGGAACTGCCATTCGCCCTTATTGAGGGACGTGTCCGCCGACGTTGCATTTGGGTCTTGGTTGTCTCCGTTTCTCTTCTGAAATCTGGTCTTGGTTACGAGTGAGGCGTTGAGGGTCGCGGGTATGGAAAGGTGTTCGCCCTCTATCAAGCTCTGCCCGCCCACCTGAGTGTAACCGCCGGCCTTGAACGAACGTCCGAATGCGTTGAGCGACGGTATGTGCTGGAAGTGGCATGTGCTGCAAGACAAACCGGTCTGGCGCGCGAACGCAGGCACGGCGGACGCCGTGTCAGGCGCGTAGAGCGCGGCCGCGGCAAGGAAAAACATTGCAGCCGCGGTTGTCAGCTTTTTAATCATTGAAACCTCCTTGAGTGGTATTTGACGCCTGTTTGAGGATATTTTCTTGATGAGGGACAATTGCCGGATGCGGATGGTCTATTCTGTCGAGGCCGGTCCTGTGTTTTGCGATGGGGAATTATTCCTTTAAGTTTATCCTAAGTTTTTATCGTTGTCAAGGGGAGGGGTTAAATGCAGAAACATTTTATTTTCTCCCTTTCCCCGTTTTAAGCTCGCTGAGACGCGCAGGGCTAATATTGCGCAATCCGCTAACCCTTATGCCCCCTCTTGAACGCCTTTGAGATTTCCCTTTTCACCTCGCGCTCCTTGATGCTGTCTCGTTTGTCGTAAAAGGTCTTGCCCTTGGCAAGCGCAAGCTCCACCTTTGCCTTGCCGTTTTTGAAGTATATCTTCGTCGGCATGAGGGTATATCCCTTTTCCCGCGTCTTGCCGATAAGCCGCTCTATTTCTTTTTTGTGGAGGAGGAGTTTTCTCGTCCTGTCCGGCTCGGTCTGTTTGAAACCGTCCTCGCGGACGTAGGCGCTTATGTGCGTGTTGAGGAGAAAGACCTCCTCATCTTTTATCCTGCCGTAGCTGTCCTTGAGGTTTACCTTGCCCGCTCGCAGAGATTTGACCTCAGGGCCGGTGAGTTGGATCCCGGCCTCGACGGTCTCAAAGATGTGGTAGTCGTGATAGGCCTTTTTGTTTTGGCAGACCGGTTGGATGGACATTTTATTAGTTGATTAGACAACCCTCAGTATGCGGGGGCGCATGCTTTGGTCTTTATCGGCGAACCTGCCGTAGAGTTTGAGGCCAATGAAGGCAACGGCGAGAAAGATTGCGCCGAGCGCGCCGGAGACGAGGTCATGGTTGACGCCGGGGAGGTAAGGCGAGACTATCTGGCCGATTACCACGCCTGCAATAAAAGATAAGACAGGGACGAGATACAGGAGCACGCCCGCCTTCATGACCGATGCCGAGCCGACGGTGAAGATAACGTGGTCTCCGGTCTTTGCGCCGACAGCGTTTTCGGCCTCTATGCACATCTCACCGTTGGCGCCGGACGCACAGGTCTTTTTAGAGGCGCAGCCTTCGCACGCGGATGAACGCTCGGCGCGGATTACGGCGTTTGCGCCCTTTACGCCGGTTACTATGCCGTGTTCCTCGACCATCTACTTATAATAGCAGAAAGGGGGGGTTATTGACAAGCCCAGCACCACTTTGTGTCGCAGCAAAGTCAAAACGTCCCCTTAAGCGCAAAGCGGAAATGTCCCCTTCGTTAAGTCGTCCGGTTTTGATTTCAAGTAAACCCATGAATACGACTTTTCGGTAAAGCGCGTGTCGTTAAACCCGCCGTAAACCCCGGCGTAGAGAGAAACCGCCTTCTCCCGGATTTCCATGCTTATCCCGTTCGGGGCAGGACGGCCTCTTCCTGCGTGAACCAAACCCCGAAGGCCGTCCCGCC
>JACRCC010000018.1 GCA_016234405.1 Deltaproteobacteria bacterium
AGAGATATGAAATCCAAGGTTTTTTTCCTCAGACATGCGCTCTGGGGCAAGCGAGAAAACAACGTCCTCGCGCGAGGCGCGGAAAACTCAACATGACAAAACCTTTAGGGACAAAGACCGGCCTTGCCCGCGAAGGGGTACGGGCGTTGAGGGAACGGTTCAGGCACGGCGCGCTTGAAGGCTTCCTCAAGCACGAGGTGATCGCGCTCCTCCTTAGTTACTCGGCGCCGTCCGCGTGCGGCGCGCAGGCCGTCTCTCTGACCGCAAGGTTCAAAGGCATACGCGGCGTCTTTGACGCGGACCCCCATGTCATCCAAAAGGAATGCGGGTTAAGCGCCTCTTGCGCGGTCCTCATAAGGCTCGTCAGGGAGCTTTGCGCCGCGTATCTCTTGGAGCGCGTGATAGGAAGCGACGTCATACGCTCCCCTAAGGACACGTTGGACTACCTCGCATACACCCTTTCGGGCGAGAGGGTCGAAAAATTCCTCGCCGTATTTCTGAACGCAAAGGGGGAGGCCCTCGCCGTGGAGACGCTCCACGAAGGCACCGTCAACCAGACCGCCGTCTATCCGAGAAAGACCATCGAGCGCGCCTTCAAGCACAACGCCGCAGGGGTGATTTTCGTGCACAACCATCCGAGCGGGGATTCCACGCCCTCCACGCTCGACAGGCAGCTCATGGCGACGCTTGAGCGAGCGGCCTCGGCCGTGGATATTATGGTGCACGACCATCTGATTATAGGAAGAAATAGGCACTGGAGCGCGATAGAAAACGGACGCTTCGCGGCTGCGCCAAGGGGGATTGGGAGAGTTGCGGCCGCGAAAGAATCGGGGAATAACTGAGACGGAAAGCGAAGAATTAAGCTTCGAGCTGCTGGTGCGTTTTCATTGACGCAGCATGGGACGCTCCCGCGTCGGTGGAACTCCCCTCGTTCCCAAGCTCAGGCTTGGGAACGAGGAAGACTCATCAGTATACCTTGTCAAGCGAATATTTAATCTCCGTAAGGCCAAAGGCGCCAAGAGCGGCTTTTTGCGCGCCTTCCCGTCCTGCCCCGCTTCTTGTAAAAGGATAGAAACTCGCTTGGTGAAAAGACCTTAACGCCCTGACTCCCCCGCAAGGGGGGAGGGAACAAAAACACGGACTCAAACTACCTCTCCCATGCAATGTCCCTTCCGTTTCTTCCTCCCCATTTACTAATCCCCTCACCCTGCCCGACCCGCGCAAGGGGAGACGGAAAAACAACAAGGTCATCTGGATGGAGTTATCCTCTTCGCAAAACCCAACATCCTTGAAAGATAATCCTTGACCTTGTCCGTATCCCCGCCTTTAAGCCAGCGCAGTACCGGGGAAACGGCCAACGCCTTGATTATCTTTTCACCGCCGGCTTTTTTGCCGCGCGCCTTAAGCCCGGCCCTCACCTTTGCGATTATCTCAAGGAAGACCTCATACTCCGGGCCTATTATCTTTTCGAGTTCTTTTCTTATGACCCTGGCAAGGGCCGGGGCCTTGCCTGACGTGGATATGGCTATGACGATACTCCCACGCTCCACAACCGAGGGCACGATGAAGGAACAGATATCCGGCGAGTCCACGACGTTTATCAGGACGTTGCGCTCGCTCGCCTCGTTATGGACCCTTTTGTTCACCGCCTTTGAGGCTGATGCGGCTATCGTCAGATACGCGCCCTTGAGGTCTCCTGTCTTGTAATTCCTGCGTATGAGTTTGAGCCCCCCCACCCCCACCCTCCCCTCCCCCCTAAAGGGGGAGGGATAAGAGGAAGAGGAAATCTTATTGGTAAGCCCCTTCAATCCCTTCGTGAACGCCGGGCTTATGACAATAACCTCAGCCCCGGCGGACACGAGGCTTGCCGCCTTTCGCTCGGCAACGCGGCCGCCGCCGACTACGACGCAATGCCTGCCTGCGATATCAAGGAATACGGGATAGTAGCGCATGAGCGTTAATAGGAAAAATTCTTGGTGAGATTGAGGAATATCCGCCTTGCGGCCCCGGCTGGAACCGGCCATGAACGGCTCCAACCGGGCAAAAACCATGACCAAACCATGAAAGGCGTAGATATATTATCAGCCGGAAAGATTAAAATTGGCCGGAGCGGTCTTTTAAAAAATTCTAATCTTATCGGGAATAATCCAGCGCGGCTCAGGGCTGAAGCCCGTAGCTCAGACCTTTAGGTCTGAGGTTTTCTCAGGGCTGAAGCCCTGAGCTACTTCGCCGGGGCCTTTTTATCCTTCCAGAACAAAAGCAAAGGGCTTGCTATGAAGATGGACGAGTACGTGCCGATGACGATGCCCACTAACAGGGCGAGGGCAAAGTCGTGGATGACCTCTCCGCCGAATATGAAGAGCGCCAAGACCGCCAAAACGGTCGTAAGAGACGTTACTATCGTGCGCCTCAAGACCTCGTTGATGCTCCTATTGACGAGCGGCACGAATTCTTCTTTCGTCTTTTTCGCCATATTCTCCCTAACCCTGTCGAACACCACGACCGTGTCCGTAAGGGAATAACCCGCAAGCGTCAAGAGCGCGGTGATTATCAGGAGGGTTATCTCCTTGTCGAATACGTAGAGAAAGCCGAGCACAACGAGGATGTCGTGAAACGTGGCGGCTACCGCGGCCACGCCGAATCTGAACTCGAACCTGAAGGCCACGTAAACGAGTATGGCCAGAAGCGAGAGTCCAACGGCCCAGAGCGCGTCGCGTGCGAGTTTTTTACCGACCGTGGGGCCGACCTCGGACGTTGATTCGACCACGTATGGATTGTCCGGCATCCCCTTGGTAAATACGTCCCCGATGGACTTGGTGACAGCCCTCAGATTCCCCTCCGCCTTTTTAAGCCTCACGAGGAGCCTGTCGTTTTGCGCGAACTGCTGGAGGTTGGCGTCTTTGAAACCCGACTTGGACATAAGCGCCCTCACGGCCTCCATCTGTATGGGTTTGCCGAACTTAAACTGCACGGAAACGCCGCCTGAAAAGTCCGTGCCGAGGTTCGCCCTTCCCATCGGTATGGCAATGGCGGCGATTATGCCGACAATTACGAGGATGCCCGATACGGCGAAAAGTATCCTGCGTTTACCGAGAAAGTCTATTTTTGTTTCTCCCCAAATGTCCATAATCTCCGTTCAGATGCTGATGCCCGTCCTGCCGAACTTCTCGCTCATTAAATCGAATAAGACCTTCGTGCCAACGAGCGAGGTGAAAAGGTTTATCAATATGCCGATGGAGAGCGTTACCGCAAATCCCTTTATCGGGCCGCTGCCGAACTGGAAGAGCACCGCTGCCGTTATGAGCGTGGTAACGTGCGAATCTATGACCGTCCACCATGCCCTGTCGTAACCCGCGTCAATGGCCGAGCGCGGCGTCCTGCCGGTCCTCAACTCCTCCTTTATTCTTTCGAATATAAGGACGTTGGAGTCCACGCCCATGCCGATGGTGAGGATGATACCCGCGATGCCGGGCAGGGTGAGCGTGGCGTTGAGCCACGCCATTGCGCCGAGGAGCATTACGATGTTGAGAAACACGGCAAAATCCGCGATGAGGCCTGAGAATTTATAATAGACGGCCATGAACACGAGCACCAAAACCGCCCCTATAACTGCGGCGCGCACGCCTGCTTTTATGGAGTCCTCTCCGAGCGACGGGCCGACCGTAACGTTTTGCGCGACGGTCACGGGCGCGGGGAGCGCGCCGGCGCGCAGCACTATCGCCAAGTCCGTAGCCTCTTCAAAGCTGAACCCCCCGGTTATCGAGGCCCTGCCGCCTGATATGGCCTCCCTTATGACGGGCGCGGAGTGCACGTTTCCGTCGAGGACTATCGCAAGCCTCTTACCGGTGTTCTGAGCGGTTATCTTCTCGAATATGCGAGAACCCGCGGCGTCGAATGTGAGCGAGACGTACGGCTCGTTATACTGCGAGTCAATGGCGACCCTCGCGTCCGACAAGGCCTCGCCGGTCAGGAGCGCCTCCTTTTTGACGGCAAAGGCAACCCTGCCCCCGGCAAAGGAGTCCTTGCCTTTACTCACCTGATACATAATCTCGTCGTCTAACGGCACGATGCCCTTTTGCGCGGATGCAGGGTCAACGGAGTCGTCCACTAACCTGAACTCCAAGACAGCGGTCTTGCCGATGAGCTGGATGGCCCGCTCAGGGTCTTTAAGTCCGGGGAGCTGAACCACGACCTCCCTGTCGCCCTGCTTTTGAACTATCGGCTCCGCAACCCCGAACTTGTCTATCCTATTTCTTATGGTCTCAAGCGCCTGAGAGAGCGCCCAGTCCTTGAGCCTTTTGATTTCGGAATCCTTGAGGCTGTAAGTAAACCTTCCGTCCATATCCGATTTAAGGTCAAATACCCCGAAGTCGTTCTCGATGACCTTCCGTATGCCGTCCTTTGTCTTTTCATCCGGGTATGAGACGGATATGCCGACGGCGCCGAGACGCGAGACCGAAGAATAACGGACTGCCTTTTTTTTGAAGGCGTCTTCCACCGTGCTTGCGAGCCTGCCGACATGGTTCGTGAGCGCGGCGTCCTGATCAACGCCCAAGACCAAATGCGTGCCGCCCTGAAGGTCGAGCCCGAGCACTATCTTGTGGACGTTATCGGCCCAAAAAGAAGGCAGCCTCTCAATCACCGGAGTGGACGGCAAAAAGAGGATGAGCGCGAGGATTGCAAACCCCGCGAGCAAGACGATTCTCCAGAATACATTTTTCATAGAAAAAGTTATCGGTTAACGGTAAAGGTGAAAAAACAATTATCCTTAAACCGATAACCGTTAACCGATTACCGATTACCGATAACGTTTCGCCTTATCCCTGCGCCTTTCGCGCCAAGATCACGTCCTTATTTACCTTTATCTTTACGTTGTCGGCGACTTCAATCGTCGCGGTGTCGTCCGCAACGGACGCGATACGGCCGTGTATGCCGCACGAAAGCACTATACTGTCGCCCTTTTGTATCTCGGAGATGAGTTTTTTATGCTCTTTGGCGGTTTTCTGCTGCGGCCTTATGACGAGGAAATAAAAGATGAGGCCGAATACGGCTATCATGGGGAGCATGCCCCATCCCCCTGTCCCGCCTACGGATGTCCCGTCTTCCGCCCAAGCCACTGCCGCCGGTAAAAAATAAAACATTTTGCGCTCCTCCCGTTCTGCCTGCCGTTGATAAATCAGGGCTGACGCCCTTAGCTCAGGCCTTCAGGCCTGAGGTTTTCAGGGCTAAAGCCCTGAGCTACCGTTGTCCCGCTCAAACCTCTTACGCCACTCGCCGAACCTGTCCCCCTCTATCGCAGCCTGCATCTCTTTCATAAGAGAGCAGTAATAGAAGAGATTGTGGATGGTATTGAGCCTCGGGGAGAGGACCTCCCTCTCCATGTAAAGGTGTCTCAAGTAAGCCCGCGAGTAATTCCTGCACGTGTAACACCCGCAGCCGTCGCTTACAGGCGCAGGGTCATCCGCGTAGCGAACATTCTTTATAACCAATTTCCCCTGTCTTGTAAAGAAAGTTCCGTTGCGCGCATTCCTCGTCGGCATCACGCAGTCGAACATGTCAATGCCCTCAGACACCCCGTAGACGAGGTCCTCCGGCGTCCCGACTCCCATGAGATACCTGGGCCTGTCTTCGGGCAGGTGCGGCGTCGTCGCGGCGAGCATCTCTTGCATAAGGTGTTTTTCCTCGCCCACGCTCAAACCCCCTATCGCGTATCCGTCAAAACCGATTTCAACCGTGGCCCGCGCGCTCTCCTCGCGCAAATCGGCGAACATCGCGCCCTGCACTATGCCGAAGAGCGCCTGAGCCGGGTTTGTGCGGGCGGCCTTGCTCCGGCCGGCCCAGCGAAGGGTGAGGTTCATGGAATTTTCCGCATACGGACGCCCGGACTGATGCGGCGCGCACTCGTCGAGCGGCATTATGATGTCCGCGCCTATGGCCTCTTGAACCTCTATCACGCTCTCGGGCGTGAGGGAGCTCTTTGCGCCGTCTATGTGAGAGGAAAAACTAACGCCCTCCTCGGTAATCCGCCTCATCTTGCCGAGACTCCAGACCTGAAAGCCGCCGCTGTCCGTGAGTATATTTTTATCCCAGTGCATGAAGCGGTGCACTCCGCCCAAACCCTTTATGATTTCATGGCCGGGGCGCACATAGAGATGGTAGGTGTTAGCGAGGATGATGTCCGCGCCGATGTCCTTTAACTCCTCAGGCGTAACGCCCTTTACGGACGCGCGCGTTCCCACGGGCATGAAGACCGGCGTTTGAAAACTCCCGCGCCCGGTCGTAACCCTGCCAAGCCGCGCCCCGCAAGGATCCTTTTTTATCAGCTCAAATTTGAACATTTATATTATCAGCATGGCGTCGCCGTAGCTGAAGAAGCGGTATTTTTCTTTAACGGCTTCGCTATAGGCGTTCAGGATATTTTCCCTGCCCGCGAACGCGGCAGCGAGCATCAGGAGCGTCGAGCGCGGCAGATGGAAGTTCGTTATGAGCGCGTCTACCATCCTAAACTCAAAACCCTGATAGATAAATAAATCGGTATATCCCGTAAGCACAGGCCTTTCAACGCCCGCCCTTACGCTTGCCTCGATGGCGCGCAGCGCCGTAGTGCCTGCGGCGATTATCCTGTGCCCGCGTTTTTTTGTTTCGATGAGAGCCGCAAAGACCTCCGGGGCGATGGAGTAGAATTCCTTGTGCATCTTGTGAAGCGTTATGTCTTGGGTCTTAACCGGCAGGAACGTGCCCGGGCCCACATGAAGCGTTATATAATTGAGCGATACGCCGCGGGCCGCCATGTCGTCGAGCAGCCCCTTCGTGAAGTGGAGCCCGGCCGTCGGGGCCGCGACCGCGCCTTCAATCTTTGCGAATTCGGTCTGGTAGCGGTTCTTATCGTCCTCGATTGGACGGCGCTTGATATAAGGAGGGAGCGGGGCAGAGCCGATTTCCTCGTAAAAATTCCCCCGGCCCGACGGGACGTTAAACCTGCATTCCCACAACTCATCGGGCGTTTTTCCCAACGCCTCAGCCTCGATGCCCTTTGCGAAATATATCTTTCCTCCGGGCTTTAACCCCTTGGAATTTTTCATCATGCAAAGCCACGATTGAACCCCCGTTGGCCTCACAAGAAACAACTCCACCGTGCCTCCGGTCTTTTTCCTGCCCAAAAGCCTTGCGGGTATGACCTTCGTGTCGTTGAGCGCGAGGCCGTCCTCACGCGTAACGTAGTCTTTTATATCCCTAAAGACCCTGTGCTCGATTTTACCCGTTGCGCGGTCGAGCGCCATGAGACGCGATGCGTCCCTGTCTTTCAAGGGATGCTGGGCAATCAGGTTTTGCGGGAGGTTGTAATCAAAGTCTTTGATGTCCATAACGGCCGTTCACGGTATTTTTACGAGTTCCGTGCCGGGGTAGTAGTGTTTAAGTATTTTCTTATACGATGAGCCTTTCTCGGCCATGCCCTTTGCGCCCCACTGCGACATCCCCACCCCGTGGCCTGAGCCTTTGCCCTTAAAGACGAACATGCCTGAATCTTTTTTCAAGTCGCCGGCGGTAATCCCGCCGAAGATGGTGCTGCGCAAGTTGCCGTAGCCGAGTATTTTTCTCAAATCCTCTCCGGTCATGGTTATCGTCTTGTAATCCACGTCCTTTATGGAAAGCGTTTTTATCCTGCCCGCGGGTGTAACGGATTTCGGAAAGACCGATTCCGGCTCGCTCACATTGAGACCGGCCTTATTGAGAAGTTCCTTAAATTCGCCGGCGGGCAGCGAATACTCCCAATAAAACCTCGGATAGAGTTCGTCATACGCGCTCGCAACCGAGATAAGATACGGATAATCGGACTTCCAAACGTCCTTTGCCGCGTCCGTCATGCCGCCCGCGTTTGAATGGTAAACGGCAAGGGCCGGGGCGCCGTTGTAATAAAGCGCCTCGCCGTAAGTCTCCATTACGGCCTTCCTCGCGGCCGGGTCTTCGGACGCCGCGCCGTTGTAGACCTGTCCCATGACCGTGCCCTCGACGTGGTAGGCAGCTATTGGCCGCTTTTTCTTGTGATACAGCGCGTAGGTCCTCGATATCACGGCCTGCGCCTTTACGGCCTCCACGTGCCATTTGGACGATATCTCGTTATTGATTATGCCCGCCGCGTAATCTTCTATCGGAAGCTCGTTTACCGCGCCAAGGGCGTCTTTAAACGCGATTACGGTGAGGCGGCCCCTGTATGGCCGCCCGTCTATGTATATGAATTCCCCTTCAGGCGTAAAATAAAGCGGGAGAGTTTTTATTGAGCCGTTTATCGAAACCGAGAAAGGGTCTTTTGACGCTGTGATGATAATCGGCGGCCCGCCTTGAGAGGTCTTTACCTCCAAACTCGACGCCCCCTTTACAACGAGCGCCCTTATCGTTTCAGACGGCCCAGTAGGCGTTAGAGGGACCATGCCGCACGCGCCGAGAAAAAAAAGGGCAAATATTGCTATGTGTCTATATGTCTTCCGCCGCATATCCCCTCACCCCAACCAACTCCCCACCCTCATCACAAAGAGAACAAACAACCCGGTAATCATACTGACAAGCCCTATGATGCGCAGGCTCCTCACGGGCACCCCCTGCATCATGGCCGCCCACTCCTTGACCCTTACCGGAAACGCGGCGTATGGGATGCCCTCCAAGACGAGCAGAACTCCGAGTATGGTGAGTATCATAGCCATGCGCTCAAAACCCCCGGTCAACGCGCCTTACAATTGCAAAGCCTTCTTAGGTAGTCCTTGAGTTCTATTATCTCTTTTTTGGCAAGCGTTTTGCCGAAAGGCGGCATGAACGAAGATTTACTCAACGCCGCGCCCCCGTCCGTTATCGCGTTTATGAGGTCTTCATCCGTCAATTTGCCCATCTGCGCGGCGTTGGTGTGGTCTCTCGGGCTCACGGGCATGCTCTCGAGGGCATTGGGGCCGTCACCCTTTCCATCGAGGCCGTGACACTGGGCGCAGTAAAACCTGTAGTTGTCTTTTGCGGTCTCTGCCTTAACGGCCGTGACCGTGAACCGTGACCGTAAAGGATCCGTTTTTACACGGTCAACGTTCACGGCCGTAACACGGTCGTTCACCGGGGAAGTCATGGAGGCGATATACGATGCCGCCTCCAGCATCTCCGCGTCCGTCATAATCCCCGAATATTCGGGCATATCATTAACCGGCTTAAATGTCCGCGAGTTCGAAAGATACGCATAAATCCAATCAGTCCGGAGCCTCGCGCCCGCGTTGACAAGGGACGGGCCTGACAACCCGCCGACGTTATTGCCGCGCGAGGTCGCCTCGTGACAGCCGTAGCAGGAAAATCTCTTGACGAAGACAATCTTACCCAACGCAGACGCGCGAGCCTCTACACCCGCCTGCCCCATTGCGCCGGATACAAGGCTCATCAGATAATCGCTCACCTGCAAGGCATCCCTTGCCTCTAACTTTGGATGGTCCCCCTTATTCTTCTCGGTCAACGAATTGTATTTAAACGGACGGATGGGCTTGGGGTCTTTGAGCCATGAATCCAAAAAGGCCTTCTTGAATTTATCACCCGCATACCAAAGCTCCGGGCCTTTTTTGGAGAGCCGTCCCTGAATGGTCTTTTCCTTGGCCATGCCAACGGTCTCGTGGCACCCGGAGCAGTTTTTGGCCTCGAAAACGGCCTTGCCCTCGACAACGCCCGCAAAGGATGGCGCGGACGCGGCGGCAAAAAACATAACGGCCGCAAAAACCGCGATGGACGTTTTAATCCGCTCACTCGATCTCATAGCGTTCCTGATGCAGATTATCCTCCTGCTTGATGCTTATCCTCTTATTGAACCTGCGCTCAAGGTCTTCGATAGGCCCGGAGTCTTCGCGCAGCCGCTCGGCGATATGAGGGCTTACGTAGAGCGTAACCTTTTTGACCGCGCCCTTGAGCGCCCTCCCAAGCTCCCTGTAAATGTCCATGATGACCGTATCGCGGCCCTTCACGTGGCCGTTTCCCTCGCAGTAAGGACACGGCTCGCACATCGTCTGCACGAGGCTCTCGCGCACTCTTTTGCGCGTCATCTCCACTATGCCCAATTCGGAAATCTTGAGGATGTTGGTTCGCGCCTTGTCTATCCGCAAGGACTCTTTTAAAGTGCCGTAGACCTTCTCCCTGTCGGATTGCCTTGCCATGTCGATAAAATCTATGACGATGATGCCGCCGATGTTCCTGAGTCGCAGCTGATAGACGACCTCTTTGACGGCTTCAAGATTGGTGCGCAGTATCGTCTCGTCGGAATTCTTTTTTCCCACGAATTTTCCGGTATTGACGTCTATCGCGGTCAGGGCCTCCATCTGGTCTATAACGATGTGTCCGCCGGAACGGAGCCAGACCTTCCTCTCAAGTGCGTCCGTCATCTCTATCTCTATGCCGTGGGCGTCGAATATATCCTCCGCGCCCGCGTAAAGTTCCAACCGCCCCGACAGGCCGGGCATGAACTCCTCCACGAATTTGGCCGCCTTGTCAAACTCCTCTTTCGTATCTATGACGAGCCTGTCCACGTCTTTGGAAAACATGTCCCGTATGATGCGCAGCGTCAGGGGAAGCTCCTCATAGAGGGCGGAGGGCGCGGGAAGGGTCTCCCTTTTCCTCTGTATGCTCTCCCACAGCCTCACGAGATATTCCATGTCCGCCTTAATGTCCTCCTCGGGCATATCCTCGCAGACCGTCCTTATGATGAAACCGTGTCCCGGCTTTTTAAGGCCGCGCACTATGTCGCGCAGACGCCGCCTTTCGCGCTCGTTGTCTATCCTTCTTGAAACCGCGACCTTGTCGTAGGTCGGCATGAAGACGAGATACCTGCCGGGCAGCGAAATATAGGAGGTCACCCTGGCGCCCTTCGTGCCCATCGGCTCCTTGGCGGCCTGAACCATTATCTCCTGCCCTTCCTTCACGACGTCCTGTATGCGGGCTTCGGGTTCGCGGCGACGCGGCTGGGGTATTTCCCCGCCGTTGTCGGCCGTGTCCTCTTCGCCCTCTTCATCGGGGTCTTCAAAGGGTTCCTTTACGTCGGAGACGTGCAGGAACGATGTCCTGTGCAGGCCCACCTCCACGAAGGCGGACTGCATCCCCGGCAGCACCCTCACGACCTTCCCCTTGTAGATGTTGCCGGTTATCCCAAGGTCTTTTCCCCTCTCGACGTAAAACTCCACGAGGCGGCCCTGCTCCACAAAGGCCACCCGGGTCTCGAAGGGGTTTGAATTAATGAGTATTTCTATATTATTGGTTTTCATAGCGTATGTTGGGCGCGGCGCGGGGCGACCTCCGAAATGGAATACCGCTTAATTTCCGCCTGCCCTCGAATGTTTCTATCCGGGGTTTCTATCGGGAGGCGGACACCTTGCGCACGGGTATGAGGGAAGCGTCTTTTTTGGAGAGGCCAAAAAGGCAGGAGACGACATCATTGGGCCTGATGCTTACTGGGCCGTTTCGCAAGGCAATCCGCACAATCACGCCCTTGCTGACAACGCCATGTTGGGCGGGTAATCCCCCGGAATACGACTCAACGACGGAAATTTCCCCTACAAGCGGTTTGATGTCAACTTCTACTGAAGTCTCCCCCTTTTCGATGACGACCGGCACGGAAGCCTTTTCCCTGAATCCCTTTAATAACCCGTCAATACCCTCAAAATCTATGTACAAGCCCATTGGGCCTTCGTTCAAGAACAGATGATACTCCGTGATGATAGCAGAGGGCGGCTTGGATTTCAAGCGCAACAATGAACAAGAACCGAATTTAAGACCGGTTGGGGCAAAGACGTTGAGCGCCCTCAGCATCTCTTCCGGCGCGCGAAGACCGTTGCAAAGAAGCTCTGCGTCCAACGATTCATCGAGGCTCTCCATGCCGACCGGCAAAGACCCTGCAAAGGAAAACCGGGGTTTGGGGTGAAACCCCTCGGAGTATTTCAGGGTAATGCCCGCCCTCTTGAACGTCCTTGCTATGGCGGACATCAACTCAAGATGGCTCAGATACTTAAACGCCCCGGTCTTTGAAAACACGAACCTGTATCTGTTTGACATCTGCCGCGGAGCCGCCGGGGCTGCGCTGCCTGCGATTGCCGCTGTCTTGTCAACGACCCTGTTTTTTACCGTCTTGTGGTCGCACACGCCGCAGTTCGTGCAGGTATCCGTCTTGCAGTCAGGCGTATAAACCGTCTGCAGCGCCTTTTCATATTCTCTTTTAAGAAACTCCTTTGTAACGCCCGGGTAGAGTATATCCCACGGAAGGGTTTCGTCAAAAGACCTTCTGCGCAAGTAAAACGCCGGGTCAATGCCGGTCTCTGCAAAGGCCTCCATCCAGAGGTTTAATTTAAACTCCTCGCTCCAGCCGTCAAACCGGCAGCCTTTTTTAAACGCGGCGAGTATGGCCTTTGAGAGCCTTCTATCCCCCCTTGCAAATACGCCTTCGATAAAATTCATCTCCGGATCGTGCCACTTGTATCCGAGACGCGCGGCGCTCAATGCCTTTTTCAAGAGCCCTTGACGCCTGACGCACTCATCGAGCGTTATCTGCGCCTCCCACTGAAAAGGGGTAAAGGGTTTGGGTATGAAAGATGCGGCGCTCACGACGATTTGCGCGGCCCTGCCTTTCGCGGCCTTTTTCCCGGCGCCCATGACGGTCTTCGCAAGACGCGCTATGGCGGCCACGTCCTCATCAGTTTCCGTTGGAAGCCCTATCATGAAATAGAGTTTTAGGGTCTGCCATCCGAGCGTGAAGACGGAGACGGCGTTTGCGATGAGGTCTTCTTCTTTAATGCCCTTGTTTATGAAATTCCTAAGCCGCTCGGAGCCTGCCTCAGGGGCCATTGTAAACCCGGTCTTCCTGACCTTTTTTATCTCCGAGGCGAGCCTTGCGCCAAGCGTTCCGACCCGGAGCGACGGCAAAGACACCGCAATCTTCTCTCCCGCATATTTATCCATGAGGCCGGACATGACCTCTTCTATCATCGTGTAATCGCCGGAAGAGAGCGATAGGAGCGAGACCTCGTCGTAGCCGGTATTTTTAAGGCCTTCGTCGATGAGCCTGATTATATTCTCCGGCGTCCTCTCTCTTATCGGGCGGTAGACGTTTCCGGCGTGGCAAAACCTGCACCCCCTCGTGCAGCCGCGCGATATCTCAATCGTGAGTCTGTCGTGTATGGTCTCCATAAACGGCACCACCGGACGAGAAGGCGGCGGCGGCGCGTTTATGTCCGGCACGATCCTTTTATTTACTTGCGTATAGCCTTCCAGCAAAGGGCGGATTTCTTTGATAGTGGAGTCCGCGTTATACAAGACCTCGAAAAACGCGGGCACATAGACCCCGGCGATGCGCGCAAGACGCCTTAATATCGAGGCCCTGTCTTCTCTGTTTTTTTTGCCGGCGGATACGGCCTCGGCTATCTCCACGACGGCTTCTTCCCCGTCGCCGAGCAGGAACGCGTCGAAATAGTCCGCAACCGGCTCCGGGTTGAATGCAAGCGGCCCGCCGCCGATTACGAAGGCGTCATTGTCTTTCCTGTCTAAAGACAACAACGGCACGCCGCCGAGTTCTAACATGTTAAGCACGTTAGTATAAGAAAGTTCGTACTGGAGCGAAAAACCGAGTATGTCGAGAGAGTCGAGGTTGATGCCGGATTCAAGCGTCCTCAAGCGCTCCCCCTTTTCACGCAGGAGCGCCTCCATGTCCTTCCACGGCGCAAAGACCCGCTCGCAGGCGATATCCTCGCGGGCGTTGAGTATCTGGTATAAAATCTGTATCCCCAAATGACTCATGCCGACTTCGTAGGCGTCAGGAAACGCAAGCCCGAAGGCGCACGAAACCTTCGAGAGGTCTTTCTTGATTGAATTGACCTCACCGCCGATGTACCGGCTTGGCCGCCTCACGAGCGGCAGATATGCCTTTATGTCCATTGTGTTTATATTAGGGAACCTCTGAATAATTACGTTTCGTTGTCATCCTGAGCAAACGCCGCACCTGAAACACGCGCCAACCTCGCACGGCGGCGTTTCGAGGGCCTCGAGACCTTTGTTGTATTCCTTCCAGAGATACGTCTTTCGCACGCCGTGGGCGATTATATCCCACGGGAGCAACTCGTCTTTTTCCCTTTGCCTGTGGACGGATTGAGCGATGAAACTTGCGTATTTTTTCAAGGCCTGCTTGACCCCTTTTTCCGAGGCCTCGCATATAAGCTCTCCCGCCCTCCTGTCTGCCCTTGCAAGGTATGCCTGAAAGAGCGCCTCTTTGAGGGCCATTGCCTTAACCTCTATTCCGAGGGTCTTTTGCAATCCTTTCTTTATAATGGAGACCCTTTTTTCGAGCGTCTCGATATCCTCGAGGGCGGTCCACTGAAATGGCGTTACGGGTTTTGGGATGAACGGATTTACGCTGAGGGCGATGTTGCCTTTTTTAAAAATCTCTTTTATATTTTTTACGGTCTCCACTATCGCATCCGCGTCTTCATCGGTCTCGGTCGGAAGGCCGACGAGAAAATATAATTTTATCCTGTTAAAGCCGGCCTCTGCCGCGAGCCTTGCGGCTTCGAGTATTTGCCCGTCCGTTATGTTTTTGTTTATGACCTGTCTCAATCTCCGGCTTCCGGCCTCTGGCGCGATTGTCAAGGTCTTATAGCCCGTCTTTTTTAAAAGTCCGGCAAGTTCGGCATCGAGCATGTCCGCCCTCAGCGACGACAGCGTCATCTCGACACACAACCCTGCCCCAAACGCGAGCAGCTCTTTCAACTCAGGATATTCCGAGATTGCCGCGCCCACGAGTCCGGCCTTGCCCGTTATCCGGGCGCCGTCTTTGATGATTTCTTTTACCTCATCAAGACCTCGAAAGCGCGGAGGGAGATATAAAAATCCTGCGGCGCAAAACCTGCACCCTCGTCCGCAGCCGCGCTCAATCTCGGCGAGGAACGCGCCCTTGAACTCGGCATCCGGGGTCGTTATAAAACTCCGGGGAATGGGGAGGCCGTCGAGGGTAAAATTTTTCGAGGCCGTTACCTTATGCTTTGCCTTGTCCACGCGCCCCGTAATTTTAACGCCGTCGTATTTGAATTCATATAATGACGGGATATAGACGGACTCTATGGCGTCGAGTCTGCTTAACGTCTTGTCCTTTGTAAGCCTTTTATCATCGGCAACAACGTAACCCTCAATAAGCCTCTCGATGGCGCCCTCACCCTCTCCGATGAGAAATAAATCCATAAAGCCGCTGAGCGGCTCAGGGTTTAAGGAAACTGCCGCGCCGCCGGCCATGACAATGGGTTTCCCGTCTCCCCTCTCGGCTGCATTGACCGGGATTCCCGCGAGTCCGAGTATCTTTGGGACGTTTACGTAGTCGTCCTCGAAGGGAATAGAAAAGGCGACGACGTCGAAGTCCTTTAGCGGGGTGAAGGACTCGTGCGAGAATAGCGGCGTCTCAGTCCGCAAAAACTCCTCGATATCCACGACTTCAGGCAAAAACGCCCGCTCGCACACGCATCCATCAAGCGAATTGAAGAGGTGATACGCGCTCTGGAAACCGAGGTTGGACATGCCGAGGCGATATACGTTGGGGTAAACGAGGCAGACCCTCACCCTCGCGCCCCGATCTTTGAATATCGTCCCGGTTTCCCTGTCGAGTGTGGCTTTGATTTCTTTCTTGAGCTTCCAGCTTATGACGACACCCCTGAATAGGCCGCCTTTAGAGCGCGACGCAATAGGACATTATCGCACGGAATAGAGGGGGTTACAAGGAGGGGGTAAAGAAGACTCTTTGAGGAAGTTCCGGGAATTACAGGGCAGTTGCTGAAATTTGCGGAATGCGCCTCAAGGGGAAAATAGGTTTTTTTATATCTCGAGAATACCGGAAGGCGCCTATCAGCAGACTGATAAGTGAAATAAGCGTCGAGAACGTTATCGTTGAATCGAAAGTCATAACAGAACTTTAACGCCGACAGAGACTGGTGTCAATATGAAAAAGATAACTTGAGTTAATGCGCTTTTCGGATTCAGGTTTGCAGAGTCGGCTCAGCCCGCCATGCTCCGAATATGCACGTCGAGATTACTCTTTACCCCCGGCCTTGAACCCTATCGGCCGTCTCGATGGCTCCGTCGGCTTCATCAATTCATAAATAGCCTGAAAGACCACCTTGAATTGCCCGTCATACTTCTTTTCCATCTCTTCCAGCTTCTTCGCCAAGTCCTTGTGGCTCGCAAGCATCTCGCGCAGCTTTACAAATGCCCTCATAATGAGGATATTGACCTCGATGGCCCTTTCGCTGTTCAACACCGAGGAGAGCATGGCGACTCCCTGTTCCGTAAAAACATATGGCAGGTACTTCCGATGCGCCCCGCGCCCTTTCTTTAAGGTCACAAATTGCGACCTTAAAGAATCGTCCTCCTCTTTCGAGAGCTGAAACATGAAATCCGCCGGGAACCGTCCTATGTTGCGTTTGACGGCTTGATTCAGGACTTTCACAGGAACTTCATAAAGACCTGCAAGGTCGGAATCCAGCATGACCTTTTCACCACGAATCACCAAAATCTTCTTTTCAATCACCTCAATAGAAACAAGCGCCTTCATACGCCCTCATTTTTATAATAGATGACTTATCTGCCCCCCCTAATCCAGCCTTATCGCCACGGCGAGCATGTCCTTGCCGGTAAACGTCTCCGAGGAATACCCGGCCTGACCGTCTTGACCGGCCTTATCCGGGTCTACCGCGCCGGACGCGCCTTTTGTCTCGGTCTTGTGCAAGGGCGTCTCCTTGTATTTAACGATGATGGCGTTGCCGCCGTAGTAGGCGGCCTTTTTCTGCAAGGCCTTGAGTATCTGCACCCACTGGCATCTTGCCACGAGGCACTGCGCGCTCACGATGCCTATCTCTTCATAGCGCATGTCAGGCGGGAGTTTATCGTCCCAATAGACTTTTACCGCGCCGTTGTACGCGGCACGGGGTTTACCGGTAAGCGCTATCTCAGGCGGGTTTATCCTCAAGCCGCATGAGGCGAGGATAAACGTTGCCGCAAGGACGAGCATGGGGCTTCTAAGGCGCATAATGCCTCCGCAAGGTCTTATGTTGGGTCTGCTGCGCTTGACCCAACCTACAACCCGATTTCCGATTTCAGTCCGCCTGCTTCCTCAAAAAGGTCGGCGTGTCGTAGAGGTCTTCATCATCCCCGTTAAAACCCCCGAGTTTGTTGACTCTCCTTATCTCGTTGCTTTTTATCTCATGCGCCTGAGACCTGTCTTTTCTGTCCCTGTCCATTCTGAATATCGTCGGCACGTCGAGGTCTCCCAACACCAGGGCCGGTTGTATCCCATCCCTGTGGTGATAATCCCCCCTGTGGTTCTTATGCTCGGCGTGTTTGCCAAAACCCGTTGCTATCACGGTAACGCGGACGTCTTCGCCCATATTATCGTCCAAGACCGCGCCAAAGATGATGTGCGCGTCATCGTGCGCCTCCGCCTGAATAAGACTGCTTGCCTCCTGTATGTCGTGCATGGTCATGTCGGATGAGCCGGTGATGTTGATGAGCACGCCCCTTGCGCCGTTAATCGAGATGTCCTCTAAAAGCGGCGAGGATATCGCCTTTCTCGCGGCCTCGGCTGCCCTATTCTCCCCCCTCGCCACGCCGCTGCCCATGAGGGCTTGCCCCATCTCGGACATTATCGTGCGCACGTCGGCAAAATCCACGTTCACTATCCCGTGCACGGTTATCACGTCGGATATGCCCTTGACCGCCTGATAGAGCACCTCGTCAGCCTTTTTGAAGGCCTCTACAAACGACGTATTCTTACTCGAAACCGACAGGAGCCTCTGGTTCGGAATGGTTATGACCGTGTCAACCGAGTCCTTGAATCTTTTAAGACCCTCTTCGGCCTGACGCATCTTTTTCTGTCCCTCGAACTGAAAGGGCTTTGTAACGATCGCCACAACGAGCGCGCCCGCCTCTTTGGCGGCGTCGGCCACTATCGGCCCGGCGCCGGTGCCCGTGCCGCCGCCCATGCCGGCCGTGATGAAGACCATGTCCGCGCCTCTCATGCCGTCAACGAGAGCATCTTTACTCTCCATCGCGGAATTCTTTCCGACCTCCGGGTTCGCGCCGGCCCCAAGCCCCTTTGTGAGCGTTGCGCCGAGTTGGATCTTGACGGCGGCCTTGGACTTTTCAAGGGCCTGACAATCCGTATTGGCCGCCAAAAAATCCACCCCGTCAAGCCCGCTCTCTATCATGGTGTTTACGGCGTTGCCGCCGCAGCCTCCGACGCCGACGACCTTCAACTTTGCGCCCTTGTTGAAACTATCGTCCATTACTATGGTCATCTCTTCCTCCTTCTCTGATTTTTATGGAGCAAGATCACGGCTGCCACGTCAGTCCCCCTTTAGAAAAGGGGGATGTTCAAAAAAACTCCTTCATAAAGTCCTTCATCCTTATGCCGAGTTTATTCAAGATGTTGCCCTCGTTGCCCTTCTGGAACTGTATCTCGGTCATGTGCTTACCCCCGTAGTGCACGAGACCAACGGCGGTCGCATACATCGGGCTTTTTACCATGTCAACGAGACCCGTTATATTGCCCGGTTGGCCGCGCCGCACCGGGAGGTTGAAAATCTGCTCGCCGAGGTCGGTTATGCCTTCCATTGACGCGGTGCCGCCGGTGAGGACTATGCCGGAGGATACGAGGTTTTCGTAACCGGATTTCAACATCTCTCTCCTCACAAGCTCGAACATCTCCTCCACGCGAGGCTCTATTATCTCCGAGAGCATATATTTCGTTATGGTGCGGGATTTGCTGCCGTCAACGTTTGGGACCTCGATATTGTCGTCCTTTGAAACCATCGAGGTAAAGGCGCAGCCCCACTTCTTTTTCAAGTTCTCGGCCTCGGCCACGGACGTGCGCAGGCCCACCGATATGTCGTTGGTTATCTGGTTGCCGCCGAGCGGTATCACGGTGGTATATTTGATGGCCCCGTTTTGGTATATGGCTATGTCGGTCGTGCCGCCCCCTATGTCGACGAGCGCCGCGCCTATCTCGCGCTCGTCCGGGTTCAAGACCGCCTCGCTGCTCGCTATCTGCTGCAGGGCGATGTCGGCCACGTCGAGTCCCGCTTTGTTGGCGCACTTGACGATATTCTGCGCCGAGGTGATGGCCGCGGTGACGATGTGCACCCTCACCTCCAGCCTGTTGCCTATCATCCCGACGGGCTGCTGTATGCCCTCCTGATCGTCCACGATGAACTCCTGCGGGATGACGTGGATGACCTCCCTGTCTGACGGTATCAGCACGGTCTGAGTCGCCTCTATCACCCTGTCAACGTCGGCCTGCGCTATCTCTTTGCCCTTTATGGCAATGACCCCGTGGCTGTTGAAGGCCTTTATGTGGCTCCCCGCTATCCCGCAGTAGACCCTGTTTATCTCGCACCCGGCCATAAGCTCGGCCTCCGCGACCGCCTTCTTTATGGCCTCCACCGTGCTCTCGATATTTACGACGACGCCCTTCCTTAGACCCTTTGAGGGGCTGGACCCTATGCCGATTATCTCGGCCCCGTCCTTGGTCTTCTCCCCCACTATCGCGCATACCTTGGTGGTGCCGATGTCAAGACCGACTATGATATTATCTTTTTTAGCCATCCGTCACCGCCTTTTCCCCGTTTCCACGAGGACAAACCTATGCCGTATTGGTGGTAAACTTCACTATCACCCCGCGCCCGTTGTTGATATCCACCGCCTCTATGCCCCTGAAAGACCCGCCCCGCGCATGTAAGACCTTCTCAAGGGCGTCGAGTTTTTCGCCGAACTTCTCAACCCCCACGTCAATCCTCACGCCCTCGGCGACCGTGTAAACGCTCAAACCCAAAGCCCCGTCCACGCTTATCTCGGATACGTCCCCTATGTTGAATCCCCGCCTATTTTTCAATATGCGTATAAGCTCAAGCGTCCGTACCGTCAGTCCGTACGGGTCGTCCTTCAACCGCGTCTCCGTAAAACCCGTTATGACCGGCAGTTCTCCGTAAAGGGCGTCTTCGACTGCGGCCCTCTTGAAGACCGTCCCTTCGACGTCCATGACGTAGAGGCCGTCAAGCCTTATGAGAGCCGTGGGCGTCCTCTCCTTAATCTCGATGGCTACGCTTGCAAACCCCGTTCTTTTTACTCTAACGTCTCCGACCCACGGATTACCCCTGATATTATCCGCAGCCTCGGAGACGTTAATCGTCAAAATATTCTCGCCCTCGCGTATGCCGGACAACTCAACGGCCTCCTCCTTTGAAACCCGGCCGTGCCCCGTTACCTCTATGGTCTGGACGGCAAGGCGCGGGGACGTGGTCAAAGCGTCATAAGCCTCAACCCCGCCGTAAACGAGAAACGAAAGGCTGACGGCGGCTATTACAAACTTATACCGTCTTGCGACAAAACCCCTGAGCCTCCTGCCGAACGGCTCACGCGACCTTCTGTTTGCCCTTATCTTCATGGCTTTATTTCCATAGTCATTTATCGAGTCCGGCGCTCTCTAACATGGCCTCGACAAGCGCAGGGTAATCCATGCCTGCGATCTCGGCGGCCCGCGGGAATAGACTCATCTCGGTAAGACCTGGAACCGTATTTACCTCAAGCACGTAAGCCGCGCCTTTATCGTCAAGCATCACGTCCACCCGCGCTGCCCCGGAGCATCGAAGCGCGTTGTAGGCGCCGAGCGCCTCTTTTTCTGTCTTTTTCAAAATAACTTTATTGACCCGCGCAGGCACGATAAAATCCGTAAGCCCTTTGGTGTATTTGTGCGCGAAGTCGTAAAATCCGTCTTTCGGTTTAATCTCTATAACCGGCAAGACGCGGCCGTTGAGTATCGAGACCGTCATCTCCCTGCCCTCGATGAACCTCTCGATAAGCACCGCGTTGAAACCCGCTGGACAGTGCCTTTGGGCCTCGGCTATCGCGTCTTTGAGCCGGCCTTTTTCCCTGACGATGGTCACTCCTATGGCCGAACCCTGTGAATTCGGCTTTACGACGACCGGGGGTTTCAGTTTTTTTAAGCCGCTTGGGCCGGACATTTCAAATTCCGGCGTTCTTATGCCGTGAAAGGACATTATCTTTTTCGCGGCTGCCTTATCCATGCAAAGGGACGAGGACTGCACGCCGGAGCCGGTATACGGGATGCCCATGACCTCCAACATCCCCTGCACGCAGCCGTCTTCTCCGCGGCGTCCGTGAAGCGCGATAAACGCGACATCTATCTTTTCCGAAACGAGCCTTGCGGGCAGGTCCGCGCCCGCGTCCACGGCAACTGCGTCATAACCCCTTTGGATGAGGGCTTTGAGCACCGCGCCTCCGGTCTTGAGCGATATGCCGCGCTCCTCGGAAGTCCCGCCCATGAGGACGCCTATCTTTTTTCCCTTGAACACCTGCAAGTTATCCCTCGCCTATGACCTTTATTTCAGGCTCGAGCGTAATCCCTTTTGTCCTGTATATCCTGTCCCTGATGAGCGCCATGAGGTGTAAAACGTCCTTGGCGGCCGCGCCTCCGAGGTTTACGATGTAGTTGCCGTGCACGTTGGATATCTGCGCGCTGCCCGACGTCTCGCCCTTCAACCCCGCCTCTTCTATGAGCCTGCCCGCCACAAGGCCTTCGGGATTTTTAAATACCGAACCGGCGTTAGGGTAGGGTATCTTGCCGGTAGTCTTTCTCTTTTCGCGCAGCTCCGCCATTTTATTTTTTATTTCTTCTTTATTCCCTTTTTTGAAGGCCAAATGCGCCCTCATCACGATATTGCCCTTTGGTATGTTTGAAGACCTGTAGGAAAATCCGATATCCCCTTTCGGCAAAAAGCCCTTTTGCCCTTTTCCGTTCATCACCTCGACGCCCTCGACCACGTCTTTCATCTCCCCGCCGTATGCCCCCGCGTTCATCAAGACCGCGCCTCCCACGGTGCCGGGGATACTCACGGCGAATTCCATGCCCGTCAGCCCACGCTCCCTGCACTCGCCCGTTATCTCGGCGAGGGACGCGCCCGCGCCCGCGACGGCCCTTGCGCCGGAGGCCGTCTCCTCCCACTCCGCGTGCTTGAAGCCTTCTATCATGACGATGACGATGCCCCTTACCCCGCCGTCCCTGACGAGGACGTTAGTGCCCGCGCCGAGGATATAATAGGGAAAACCCTTGGACTCGGCGAACGAGATGATGTCTTTCAAGTCCCCGTCGTCCTTTGGGAAGGCCACCACGTCGGCCGGGCCGCCTATCCTGAAAGACGTATAATCGCTCATAGGCACGTTAAAAAGCACCTTGCCCTTGAAACGCTGTATAAAAAAGAGTGAATACTGCTCCGCCTGTTTCTTTTCGGTCATTGCTTCCTCGTCTTGAGGATGTCCACGAGCGCGACCCCGGCCTTCCAGACGTCCCCTGCGCCGAGCGTTATAAGCATGTCCCCGGCCATGAGCCTGTCACCGAGAAAAAGAGCGAGGTCTTTGACATCGGGCACGAAAGACACGTCCTTGTGCCCGTAAGCCCTGATGCCTTTGTAGAGCGCCTCACCGCTCGCGCCTTCTATTTTTTCCTCACCCGCGGCATAGACCTCGGTTAACACAAGCATATCCGCGTCGTTGAAGGCCGAGAGAAATCCCTCGAACAGGTCTTGCGTCCTTGTAAACCTGTGCGGCTGGAAGGCCACGACGAGACGCCTGTCCCAGCCTTTTTTTGCCGCGCAAAGGACGGCCTTTATCTCCTCGGGATGATGCCCGTAGTCGTCAACCACGAGGATACCCGCGGCGTCTCCCCTCATCTGAAATCTCCTCTCAACCCCGGTGAACCCGGTAATCCCCGCCTTTATAGCGGAAAAAGGTATATCAAGTTCCCTGCAGACGCTTACCGCAGCCAGCGTGTTATAAACGTTGTGCTCCCCGGGAAGATTAAGCGTTATCCCGCCGAGCCTTACGCTATTGTGCCAGACCTCAAATAAAGTCTGCATCCCGTCATACTTTATTGCCCTTGCGTGCACGTCCGCTTGCGCGGTCATCCCGTATGTTAGAATCCTGCGCGTAATCCGGGGTATGAGGCTCTGCAATACCGGATGGTCGAGACATATCACCGCGCAGCCGTAAAAGGGGACTTTATTTATGAAGTCGAGAAACGCCGCCTTTACCGCCTCCATGTCCGCGTAGTGATCCATGTGCTCTCTGTCTATGTTCGTCACCACGGCAATGGTCGGCGAGAGTTTCAAGAAACTCCCGTCGCTCTCGTCCGCCTCGGCCACGAGGAATGCACCCCCTCCGAGTTTGGCGTTCGCGCCGAGGCTGTTTAACTTGCCGCCCGTAACGATGGTGGGGTCGAGGTTCGCGGCCGCGAGTATCATTGAGACCATCGAGGTGGTCGTGGTCTTGCCGTGCGTGCCCGCGATGGCGATGCCGTACTTCATGCGCATAAGCTCGGCGAGCATCTCGGCGCGCGGTATCGCGGGTATCAACCGGGCACGGGCCTCTTTCAATTCCGGGTTGTCCTTTTTGACGGCTGACGAGTAGACGACGCACTGCGAGCCTGAGACGTTCTCCTCTTTATGTCCGGTGAATATCGCCGCGCCCAGAGATCTGAGCCTTCTGGTCACGTCCGTGTCCGAGAGGTCCGAACCAGTAACCTTGTAGCCCATGTTTATGAGCACCTCGGCAATTCCGTTCATGCCGGAGCCGCCTATGCCGATGAAGTGTATCTGTTTTATCTTGCCCCTGTACACCGCGCCTTTTGTCCCCCTTTTTACATCAGTGCTCAAGCCCGTAGCTCAGGCCTTCAGGCCTGAGGTTTTCAGTGCTCAAGCCCGTAGCTCAGGCCTTCAGGCCTGAGGTTTTCAGTGCTCAAGCCCTGAGCTACGGCCTCCGTTGCGGCCCGCTATAAGCTTCAAAAAATTCTCCGCTATCTCCTCCGCTGCCTTTGGTCTGCCCATTGCCTTGGACATTACCCTCATGGCCTTCAATTCCTTGGGAGACGAATAAAACTTCCTTATCACCGTTGCCAACGAGCCTCCGGTAAGTTTATCCTGCGCTATCATCACTGCCGCGCCTTTGGAGGCGAGGCATTCCGCGTTCACGGTCTGGTGGTCGTCCGCGGCGAACGGATACGGTATAAGGACGGACGCGAGTCCGAGCGCGGTTATCTCCGCGATGGAAGTCGCCCCTGCCCTGCATACGACAAGGTCGGCCCCCGCGTAAGCGGCGGCCATGTCGGAGATGAACACGTGCGTCTCGGCCTTCAAATTTTTTCTCCTGTAAGCCGCCTTCACGTTTTCAATGCCCTCTGCCCCGGTCTGGTGTATCACGCGCAGTCCGTTCCATAAGTCAGTTAAGTATTCCGTCGCGTCGAGAAACGCTGCGTTGACGGCGATTGCGCCCTGACTCCCGCCGAAGACAAGCACCGTGAATTTTTCTTTTCTCCCTTCAAAACCCGCCCCCGTGTGCTTTAAACCGGGGTCCCCCTCTAATATGTCCCTTCTGACCGGGTTGCCGGTAAGGATTGCGCGCCCTCCGGGGAAGTGTGAGCGCGCCTCCTCAAACGAGATGTATATCCTGTTGACGGTCTTACCGAGGAGTTTATTTGTAAGCCCCGGCAGCGCGTTCTGCTCGAGGATCGCCGTCTTTATCCCCAAAAGCCTTGCGGCCGCGACAACCGGGGCCGAAGAATAACTGCCGCAGCCGATGACGCCGTCGGGTCTTATCTCTCTCAACATACCTATGGCCTCGATGGACGACCTTGCGGCCTTTGCGAGCGCCCTCACCTTTATAAGTCCGCTTTTCCTCTTTATCCCCTCCACGTCCAAAAGCCTCAAAGGATACCCCATGCCGGGCACGATCTTTTCCTCGAGTCCGCCCTTTGCGCCCGCAAAGGTTATCGCAATCCCCGTATCCATCCTCTTAAACTCCGCGGCAAGGGCGAGCGCAGGGAAGAGATGGCCTCCGGTGCCGCCGCCGGCCATGACTATCTTTAAAGGTCTCTTTTTGGCATCCCCTATTTTTCTCACCCTCGCGGCCTGCCGTAAGCCGAATTCTCTTTGATGAAGATGTTAAGCAGTATCCCCGCGGCGGTCATGGCGATTATCAGCGAAGTCCCGCCGTAGCTTATAAACGGCAAAGGTATGCCCTTGGGGGGCATTGCCCCGAGCACCACTCCCATATTGACCGCTGCCTGAAGCGTTATCATTAAAGTCACACCAAGCGCGAGATACCGGGCATAGAGGTCCTTGGCCTTCAGCGCTATCCTTATGCCGCAGTAGAAAAAGGCCAGATACCCGAACATGACTGCCCCCACCCCGATAAGCCCGGTCTCCTCCCCTATGACGGACAATATGAAATCCGTATGCGCCTCCGGCAGGTAAAAGAGTTTTTGCTTGCCCTCGCCAAGCCCGACGCCGACGACCCCGCCGTTACCGAAGGCGATGAACGACTGGACCATCTGAAAACCCTTGCCCTCAGGGTATTTCCACGGGTCGAGAAATATCTTTATCCTCTCGGCCATATACGCAAATCTGTTTATCATTAGCAGGATAACGGGCGCGGCGGCGAGCGCGATTGCCCCGATATGCGTTATGCGCGCCCCCGCGATAAAGAGCATGGTCATCACGACAAGGGACAAACAGACGGCCGTGCCGAGGTCGGGCTCAAGCATGATAAGCGCGATGATGACGCCCGGGATTACGACGTTTGGCAAAAATCCATAGACGAAGTTTTTTATCTTCTCCGCCTTTGACGACAATGAATACGCAAGGAAAAATATCACCGCGAGCTTTGCCGGCTCGGAGGGCTGAAAGGCGAGCGGCCCCAACCGCACCCATCTCTTTGCCCCGCCGGCGGAGAAACCTACGTGCGGAATAAATACGGCTATAAGCCCCAAGGCGGCGACAAGCAATATCGGGTACGTGAACTTCTTGTAAAACGTATACGGCGACCTTGAGGCCGCGATAAAAAACACGAGGCCGATGCCCGCGTAGACAAGGTGTTTTTTAAAGAAGAAAAAACCGTCGCCGAATTTTTTCATGGCTAATATGTAGCTCGTGGAATAGACCATGACTACCCCGGCGGCCGCGAGGAATAGCGTCGAGATTATGAGAACCTTGTCCGTGTCCCTCGAACTTATCGCCATTTTGTAAAACCCCTCATCGGAGCGCGGCCACGAGGCGTTTGAACTCGTCCCCGCGCTCCTTGTAGTCCTTGAACATGTCAAAACTCGAACACGCGGGACACAAAAGCACCGTGTCGCCGACCGCCGCCTTTGTATGCGCCGCGCTCACGGCCTCCTCGAGACGATTTGCCAAAACCGTATCCGTAAAGCCGCCGAGTGAGTCTTTCATCTTGAAGCGCGCCTCCCCGATCAAGACCATGAACTTGACCTTTTCCTTAACGGCCTTTGAAAGCGCCTTGTAATCCCCGCCCTTGTCCCTGCCGCCCGCGATTAAAATCACCCTGCCGTTTATGCCCCGCAGGGCCATGTCGAGGGCGCCGACGTTTGTGCCCTTTGAGTCGTCTATGTAGGCGACGCCGTTTAGCTCCCTCACCAACTCCATCCTGTGAGGCAGACCCGTAAAGGACTTTAACGTCTTAACGATGACGCCCTTTTCAACGCCGGAGAGCCGCGCCGCCGCTATCGCGGCCATGATGTTTTCAACGTTATGTGAGCCTTTGAGTTTAAAACCAGCGGTGGGATATATTTCTTCAGCCCTGTCCGGCTGGACATAAACAATGTCTCCCCCCCGCAAAAAAACGCCCTCTTTCAAGACGCCCGCGCTCGTGAAAGGCATTCGCCTGCCTTTTCCAAAGTTAGTCTTTGCGCGCCTTGCGATAACCGGGTCATTGAGGTTCACAATCGCCCAATCTCCGGGCGTCTGGTTCTCGAAGAGCCTGAATTTTGTCCGGGCATAGTGGTCGAATCCGTCGTATCTCTCAAGGTGGTCTTCGGTAATATTCAGGAGCGCGCCTATATGAGGGTTGAAGTCCTTGGTCGTCTCAAGATGAAAGCTGCTTACCTCAAGCACGCAAAAATCCGCGCGCAAACCCGTTTCAACGTATTCTATCGCCGGGGTGCCGAGGTTGCCGCCGGTAAAAACCGTATGCCCCGCATCCTCGATCATGCGCCCGATAAGGGTCGTGGTCGTGGATTTGCCGTTAGTGCCCGCCACGGCGATTACGGAAGAGTCAATGAACCTGTAGGCAAGCTCCATGTCGCTTATAACCTCGGCCCCGGAGACCCGCGCCTCAACGAGTATGGGCTGGTCATAAGGGACCCCCGGACTTACGACTACGGTTTCTATGTCTTTGAGGTTTATTCCAATATGCCCGCCCACGCGCACGTCCACCCCCATGTCAACGAGGGCCTTTACGCCCGGCAGAGATGACGCCGGTTTCATGTCGGTGGCGACAACCGAGGCCCCGCATTTGGCGAGAAAGCGCGAGCAGGACAGCCCCGTTGACGCAAGCCCCACGACGAGCGTCTTTCGGCCTGAAAAGACCGAAGCCGCCCGCTTCATACGGCCGCTTTTTTCCGCCGATTCAACGGTCATCGTTTTCCCGGTCATCGTATCTTAAGCGTGCTTATCGCAACGAGCGCGAGTATGATGGAGATTATCCAAAATCTGACGATTATCTTCGGCTCAGGCCAACCCTTGAGTTCGTAGTGGTGGTGGATGGGCGCCATTGCAAAGACCCTTTTTCCGGTGAATTTGAAAGACGCCACCTGAAATATCACGGAGAGGGCCTCCACCACAAACAGCCCTCCCACGACCAAAAGGAGGACCTCGTTTTTTGTTATGACCGCAAGGGTGCCGAGCGCGCCGCCCAAAGACAAAGACCCGACGTCTCCCATGAAGACCTGCGCCGGATATGTGTTGAACCAGAGAAAACCGAGAGACGCCCCCACCATCGCGCCGGCGAAGACCGCAAGCTCCCCGGCCCTTGGCACGTAGATGATGTGCAGATAATTGGCGATCTTCACGTGCCCCACGAGATACGCCAACAGCATATACGTTCCGGCGGCCATTATCATTGGGCCTATGGCCAGCCCGTCAAGCCCGTCCGTGAGGTTGACGGCGTTGGAGGCGCCGACTATCACGAGCGCCGCGAAAGGCACGTAGAAATACTTGAGGTCAACGGCCACGTCCTTGAAAAACGGCACGGTAACGACCGTGCTGATGTTGATGTGGTAAAGGAAGATCGCGGCCGCGAGCGCCACTGCAACCTGCGAGGCCAACTTGACGCCTCCGCGCATCCCCCCTTTTTTCCTCGTTACGACCTTGCTGTAGTCGTCCACGAAGCCTATGGCCCCCAAACCGACGGTCACGAATATTACGACCCAGACGTAGGCATTCGTGAGGTTTGCCCAGAGGAACACGGATACGGTCACCACGAGGAGTATCATCGCGCCCCCCATAGTCGGCGTTCCCTCCTTGCTCAGGTGGTTGGTCAATACGTCCTTCCTCACCACCTCGCCCACGTTCATCTTTTTAAGGCGCTCTATGAGATAAGGCCCGATGATGAAACTCAATACGAGCGCGGTCAAGGCCGCGTAGATGGTCCTGAACGTTATATACTGAAAGACGTTGAATATCGTGTGATACTTCGCAAGCGGAAAGAGAAAATGATAAAGCATTTATGGCTGCCC
>JACRCC010000062.1 GCA_016234405.1 Deltaproteobacteria bacterium
GACCGACCTTCTTTTGAACGGCGCGGGTCTCGGAGGGCTCGAACCGTTCGCAATGGAACTTGGCAAGGCCCTTGCCAGCAAGATTGAAGTTGACATCATGGCCGAGGCCGCGAACGTCGTCAACTCCGTTGGAACATCCGGGCAGAACATGCCCGAGGCCAATTTCCTCTCGGCCATCTATGCGCTCGAACTCGGCAGCGCCAAGGGGCCGTTCGTGGCGGTGCTTCACCCTTATCAGGTAAGCAACCTCCGGACAGCCATCGCTTCCACGACCGGCGCGGTCTGGGGCGGGCCGTTGTCACCGGCAAAGGATTTAGGGTCAATGGGTTCTCTTTACGGAGTTGACATCGTGCAGTCAACGAACTGCGCGTCCGTGAACGTCAACGCCGACAGACAGGGCGTCATGATGCCCATCGGGAATTCATCCGGGCTTGCCTACGTCTTGAAGACGGGCGCAAAGACGGAGTTGCAGAGGGACGCCTCGCTGCGCGCTACGGAAATAATCGTAACGGCGGTCTACGGACAGGGTTGCGTGAACTCGGCCGCAAACGGCGGGGTAAAGATAATCACCAAGCACGAGTAAAGGAGCGGGCAGCCACAGCGCCACTTTCCGGCACGAAGAAAGTTACTGAACAACCTTCGTTAATAACGGAAAGTGGCGCTGGGGCCATTTAAATACATGCTGACGCCAGTTCATTTTTTGAAACGAGGTTTCATCCCCATCGCCTGCAACAAATACGCCGGCATCGCATGGCAGGGCGCGGCGCTTAAAGATTTCTGGATGTGGAACAAGCAGTTTACGCGGGGCGGCAGCGGAGAAAAACTGATTCAAGCCGTAAAGGCGGTAAACCTCAAAGATGCGGCGCTCCGTTATTGGAGAGACGGTTGGGTTCCGCTCAAGCCCGTCAGCGCGGATTTTCTGAAAGCCCTTGAGGATACGTTGAGGGCGCATACGGGACTCAAACGTCAAGGGGTTAAGTTTCCGGACGGGCCGTTCTTAAAACCCCCCGCGGCAATACCGGTTGAGTATTTGAGCGCACAGGCGCGGGAATATATCGGGATGAGGCCGATGGAAAAGCATGTCCCCGCATGATTAAAGCGGGGAAAGGGGAGTTTGATAAATGAATGAGAGAAGGGCAATAGAGAGGGTAATGGCAAGGGTCTATAAAGACCGTCTTAAAAAGACCGGCAGACTGCCGTGCGGGAAAGAGATGCGAATGCTGGAAAAAAAGGTTATCGAGGCCGCTCGCCGCGCGGGCAGGGAAAGATGAGGTTCAGCGCTGAGATGAGCGGGGCCGCGGACATACGGGGTTATTTTGAGCGGATAAAAGAGTCGGTCGGCGATGAAGACGCGCTCAAGCGCGCAGCAGGCTTGGTCAAAGAGGGCGTCTTGAAAAGGACGGCTTCGGGCATTGACGCCGCAGGCAGGCCGTTCAAGCCGTACACAAAGACATACAAAAAGAGGCGCGAAAAGGCCGGCAAGCAGGCCGATACCGTAGACCTTGAGTTTACCGGCAGGATGCTCAAAGACGTTGTCAGCAAAGTGAGCGGCGCGCAAATCGAGATAACGTTCTCCACGCCGGAGAGCATGGTAAAGGCGAGTGGAGTTGAGGGGCTTTCCAATCGGCGCGGCGGCACAAAAAGGGAGTTTTTTGCGCTCAGTTCAAACGATAAAGAGGCTGTCGCGGGGATTTTTTCGGAGCATATAGACAGGGTCTTGGCTTCTCAAGGGTAGTGAACAAAAAGGGGTATCTGACATGAAACAGCTTTTTTTGAAAGACACCGCCGATACTTTTAAGGTCTATATTTACGAGAATAACCGGATAGCCGTTCCGGCTTCCGCAACCATTACGGTTTATAAGCCCGCAGGGACTGCGTTGATAAACGGCTCTCCTATGACGATTGGCGCGGACGGGCTGCTCTCTTATACTTTGAGCGCAAGCGATAACGTCGAGACCGGCTCCGATTACAAGGCGTCTATAGCATACTCGCTTAACGGGGGCGTTGCCGGCGCGGTCTTTTTTTATGACGTAGTTGTCTCAAGGCCGGGCATCGTGATTACCGATGACGATTTATTGAGCGAACTCCCGCAGCTCAAAGACAACGGATGGAGGGTCTGCGGAAGCGCGGAGGGCGGAACGTCCTCGGCGGTGACGGATGCGGAACTCAAACGCTACGCCGATGATTATTTTACGGGTGGGCTTGCGTATTCGGCGGGCAAAGACGAGACGCGCGAAATTACCGGATTCGTTTCCTCGACGGGGACGTGCACGACGACGCCATTTTCCTCGGCGATAACCGCAGGAGAGAAATACACCCTTACGCGCTCCTTCGGGCGTGAGATAGGAAGGGCGTTCGAGAAGATAGAAGAGATGCTCAAGGGAACGGGACGGAGGATAGACCTCGTGATAGACCCTTACGATTTGCGTGGGCTGCACATATATTCTTCGGTAGCCGAGGTCTGCAAGGGTTTTATCTCCGAGAAGGACAACCTCTGGTGGGGACTCTGGAAGGAGTATGGAGAAAAGGCGGCGGAGACCTTTGAAAAGATGAACTTTAAATACGACTCATCCGGCGACGGGTTTATAAATTCATCCGAGCGCGGGGCGGCAGAGCCGGCAAGGACGGGGCGGGGATGAGCGGAGCGGAGACCATAAGGGCGATAACGGAAAACCTGAAGACGGCGTTTTGCTCAACGGGGATAACCTTTTCGGAGTGTTTTGCGGACGCAAAAAACGTCCCGGCCTCGCGCCTTCCTTGCGGCAGCGTTACGTACAACGGCGAGTCGTTTGAAGACACTATCGGCGCAAGGCCGCCTTACGCGGAGGCCGAATTTATCGTCAGGGTTTTTTTGAAGGCGGGAGGCATCGGCGATAATGCGTCCGCGCTGCAAGGCTGGGCGCACGGGATACGGGAGGCGATGACGGTGGAGGCGCTCAACGGAAACGCCCTCGCGGATACAAAGCCCGTAAGCAGGGTAACGATTACAAGGGTCGAGGCGGAAACGGACGTGATGGTCTCGGTCCTCAAGTTCACAGTTCGTATCAGATATAGAGAGGGCGTTTAATTAGGGAGGTGGAGGCGTATGGCTGAAAAGAGGATTTATCTTGCGATAGGCGAAGAGGCGGCGCGCGGGACCAAGGAGTCGGCGGCCGTCGGGTTTATTCCGCTTCTAAACCCCGGTATTCCTAAGATTACCTTTGACGACAAAAGGCAAGCCGAGTGGAGGGGTGAGGAGGCAGTGAAGGGCGATATTTCCGTTAGGAGGATGTCGCGCAGATGGAGCGCGTCCCTTGAGACGCCTTTTTTCACCGAGGCGGGCGGCGTAAAGGGCATGACCGGGACAATCTTGAAGCATTTTTTTGGGAAGGCCGCGTCAATGCAAAACAACGCTACCGGCCAGTACGGCCACATGTTCTATCCCGTGCCTAATCCGTTTGACGCCGGAAACATCGGGGATAAGGCGCTCACCTTGAACCTCAACATAAACGAGGGCGCGGTCATGAAGAATTGGCCCTTCGTGGGCGGCAGGGTAATGTCCCTGACGTTTAGTCAAGAGGCGGGCGGACACCTGTTGATGTCTTGCGAATTTTTCGGGCAGAAAAGAGACGGGGCAGCGCCCGAGATAGGCGCCGCCGTTTTCGCGGCGGAGAACCTGAGATGCGATTTCAACAACGTCAAGGTCTATACCGGCGCGCTCACGCGCATAGGCGCAGCCCCGGATTATACGGATTTCACCTTTGACAATGCAACGTCGCTCAGACCGGATAAGCTGACGCTCAAGATTGAAAACGGCATGGAAGACGCATTGAGACTCTCCGGACTCGATTACCCTGACAAGACCCGCATGGGAAAGTTTAAGGTCTCGCTCGACATGACCCTCGACTGGGAAGACCCGGCAAGCGGGTTTTCTTCCGTGGACGAATTCAACTCATGGCTCGGTGGCGCGTCTTCAACGAACTTCTGCGCGGTTTGGGACACCGGCACGCAGGCCGGCACGGGAGGCAATCACGGCCTCATTGTGGACGTGCCGATTGCCCACAGGCTCGGCGGAGACCCGGATTATTCCCTTGAAAAAGACCCCATGATAAGCCTCAAGTACGAAGGACTCTACGATGCGGCAACCACGAAGTATCTCGTGGGAATACTTCTTAAAAATACCGCGTCTGCGGTGTGAAAATACCGTGAACCGTGACCGCCGACCGTGTAAAGGAAAAGTCTTTCACGGTCACGGATAACGGTCACGAAAAACGGGGGTTATATGGCCATCATTTCATTCGACAAAGACACCGTCATTGACTACGCGCCTGTCTACAACGGCAACAGGGACAGCGACAACCCGTGCATCGTGCGGATGAAGTTCGTCCCGTATTCCAAGGTGCAGCACTATACGCGCCTTTTGGCCGCAAAGACAAAAGGAGTAAATGATCACCTTAAGGTTTCGGAGGCCGCCCAGTTCGTTCAAAAAAAGCAGTTTGTTGAAAACGTCGAGGGTGTGTCGGGTTACTGCATCGAGGGCAGGGAGGCAACGGACGCTGAGGAGTTTTACGAAACAGCCGATTCGGATTTGATAATCGAGATAATTCAAGCCATGGAGTCAACTTCAAGGCTCACGGAAGGTCAGCGAAAAAACTGACTGCGGGTTTTCGTTGGGGTTTCAAGATTTCAAAAGACGGAAGCCCGCTCGATTGCGGCGCATGCACGGAAAGGGACAGGGACGCGCGGAATTGCTGTAACCGGCTCGGTCTTTTCGATGACGCGCTAACCGTCACGGAATATACGCGGGAGGTAAAGGCGGAACTTCTGAGGAAAAATGCGCAAAAGGTCATGTCCCTCAGTGGTCTCCGGTTCTACGAATGTCCGCTCAGCTGCATATCCGAAGACACGAGAGAGATTATGAGGATTTGTTTTTTGATGGATGGCGCGAATGCGCTCTATTTCAACGGCGGATGGGCGGAGCAGCCCGCATGGATTGTGGAGGCGTTTGAGATATTCAAGGCCGAGGCCGGAAACGTTTCAAGACGTAATGACCATGAGGCATGAGAGGTTGGCATGGCGGAAGATAAAGAGATAAGGATTGTCATAAAGGCAAAGGACGAATTTTCGACTGAGCTTGAAAAGGCGTCAATGGCCGTTGACGGGACCGCGGCGAACATCAAAAGGTCTTTGGACGGGGCGTATGCCGCGGACGGGTTGAAGGAGTATGAGTCGGCCCTTGCGAGGGTCATGGCGCTTGAGCAGGTCTCCGCCAACAGGAAAAAAGAGGCGTTTCTCCAGTTTGCCGCGCTTGAGGATAGGTCGGCCTTATCGGAGGCGGATGCCGAGTCAAGGGATGCGCGGATGTCTCAGAATAAACTCGAAGCCCTTTATGCTTATAACGCCGCCGTGATTCAGGCGTCAAAAGATACGGGTGCGGCCAAAGCGTCCGTTGAGCGGACGTATTACGAACAGTCCATTGAGTTAGCTAAAAGAGAGCGGGATTTCAAGATATTATATACAGCGGAAACTGCTGGGGCGATATCCAACTTTTGGCAAAATCTCTACGTCGCAACCGGAAAAAACAACCGGAAGATGTTCGAGATAATGAAGGCCTTTGCAATAGCCGAGACCATCATCGCCACTTATTCGGCGGCTCAAAAGGCCTTTGACAAGGGCATAACCGAGACCGGTTCTTATTGGGGCGGCGTGGCTTACGCGGCTGCGGCAACGGTGGCCGGCGCTGCAAGGGTTGCCGAGATACAGAGGCAAAAACCGGCGGACACTGGAGGCTCCATCTCGTCAGGTGGAGCGGCCAATCCGTCATATCAAGGCGGTTCCCCTTCGGCATATCCGGTGCCGTCAAGGTTCGAGGGAGACGCCACCCCCGCAGCCCCCCAACAGATTACCGTCATCGTTAACAATCCTCTTAGCGACGGCAATTGGGATGCGATGTCGGAGAGTATCGTTGACGCGATAAATAGGGCAGCCGAGCGCAACGTCAACGTAACCGTGAAGGCGGCATAGAAAAACCCCTCCTTCATCCTCCCCTTGGTAAGGGGAGGAAAGAGGCGGGGTCTTAAACGTCCCCCTTTTTTAAAGGGGGATTGAGGGGGATTACGTGGCAACTTGGGCAAAAATCAAATTCTACCACGTCGGCAATACGATGATGGGCGCCGCGGGTTCCACGCTTACGGCGTCCTCGACCGCCTCCGGCGATTACTCCGCCGCCTACATCTACAACATGCTCGAGGTGAACTCATGGAAGGCCGCGAACACCACGACCCCGATGTATATCACCTTTGACGGCGGGTCTGCTCAGGGGGTTTACAACGCCGACTTTCTGGCGATTATCGGGCACAACCTCGCCACCATCGGGGGGACGATAACGCTTCAATACTCGACCGACAACTTCGCGGCGGATATAAACGACGCCTTCACGGGTTTTGCGCCCGCGACGGACGCGGTTATCTTGAAGGAATTTACGGCCCCGGGCGCGAAGCGTTACTGGAGGTTGAAGATTACTGGCACGCTCTCGGCGGCGCCATATATGGCAATCTGCATTTGGGGCAACAAGGTTGAGCTTGACTACGCCTCGGCCTCTTTCGACCCCTACGAGCAGGACGTAAAGGCGCAGGTCAACCTTTCGCAGGGCGGATACGTTACGGGTATACATACGCAATACACGGAGAGGTCTTTAAATCTCCGCTTCGACGACGCGGACTCCGCCCTCTACGCAAAGGTCAAGACGTGGTGGGATTCAAGCGGCCTCAAGAACTTTTTCGCGGCATGGGAGACGGCCAACAACCCGAACGACGTGTATCTTATGAGGCCCGACACGCGCTTTTCAAACCCCTTGAAACTCGGCGGCGCGTATAGGGACATAAGCATACAGCTCAAGGGGCGGAAGGAATAATGACGGCAAGACGCTCAGAACGACAACCGGAGGTTGAATGGCAGACCAGAGAGTTCTTACAACCGAACGGCTTGTAGGCGCGGGACACGCAACGCTTGCCGACACCGTGAACCGCCTCGCCCTCGTCGAGCACAACAACGACGGCACGCACAAGGGCGCGTATGTGGCGCTCGTCTCCGAGAAGGGCGCGCCGCTCGGCGTTGCGACGCTCGACGGCTCGTCGTTTATCCCGCTCAGCCAGATACCCGTGACCCTCACGGGCAAGGACGCGGACACGCTTGACGGTTATCACGCGGCGGGGCTTGCGAAGGCGGGCGCGAACTCGGACATAACATCTCTTTCCGGCCTTACGACGCCTCTATCGAACGCGCAGGGCGGCAGCGGCAACACCATAGGCGCGA
>JACRCC010000004.1 GCA_016234405.1 Deltaproteobacteria bacterium
GTCTAAAACCTTTTCTCCGTCAATCTTGACCCCGCCCTGCTCTATGAGCCTTCTTGCATCTGACGTGCTTTTCGCAAGACCGGCCTTTACCATGACGATTGGCAGCGTGCGGAAAACAAGATACCCATGCTCTTCACACGGAATAACGACTCTCTCGACATCGTCCGGCGTTTCTTTTCTGCCGAATAGCGCCCTGAAACCCTCTCTGGCCTTCTGTGCCTCGCTTGCGCCCCAGAACCTTTCGGTCAACTCGAATGCGAGCGCCTCCTTCGCCTCTTTCGGGTGCACCTTGCCGGACTTTATGTCCTCAACCCTTTCCGCAGTAGCGTTGCTGAGGAGGACGTAATACTTCAGCATCAATTCATCGCTGATACTCATGACCTTGCCGAATATCTCGGAGGCGGGCTCGGTTATGCCGATGTAGTTGCCGTACGTCTTGCTCATCTTTTGAACGCCGTCCGTGCCTTCGAGGAGGGGCATGGTGAGGACGACCTGCGGCTCCTGCCCGTATTCACGCTGGAGTTCGCGTCCCATGAGGAGATTGAATAACTGGTCCGTGCCGCCAAGCTCCACGTCGGCCTTGAGCACCACGGAATCGTAGCCCTGAATGAGGGGGTAGAGGAATTCGTGTATGGCTATCGGACGGCCTTCCTTATACCTCTTGTCGAAGTCGTCCCGTTCGAGCATCCGCGCAACCGTGTGCTTGGACGCCAAATTTATCATGTCGCCAGACGTCAACCGCTCCATCCACTCGCTATTGAAGACCACCTCGGTCTTTTTCTCGTCGAGTATCTTGAAGGCCTGCTTGGTGTAGGTCTTGGCGTTTGCCGCGACCTCTTCTTTCGTAAGCGGCCTTCTGGTCTCGGACTTGCCCGTCGGGTCGCCTATCATGCCCGTGAAGTCGCCTATGAGGAGGAGCACGTGGTGGCCGAGGTCTTGAAAATGTTTCAGCTTGTTGATGAGGACCGTATGCCCTAAATGGAGGTCTGGCGCGGTAGGGTCGAACCCGGCCTTTACGCGCAGGGGTTTGCCCTTCTTGAGCTTGGTTGCAAGCTCGTCTTCGCTTATTATCCGCGATGCCCCGCGGCTTATGATGTCGAGATGTTTTTTCGGGTCGGTCATATCACTTCTTTTCCAGCGGTTCTTTTATCCTCTCCACTTTCACGGCCCTGCCCGTGGAGGTCTCGACGGTTATCGCAACGCCCTGCATCTCCACGTCCTTTGACCCGACCTCGAACTTCACCGGCATCTGGGTAAGGAACTTCTGGACTATCTCGTCCTTCCTCATCCCGATTATCGAATCAACGGGCCCCGTCATGCCCGCGTCCGTTATAAACGCCGTGCCCCCGGCCAGTATCCTCTCGTCGCTCGTCTGAACGTGCGTATGCGTGCCTATGACGCCGCTTACCCTGCCGTCGAGATAATACCCGAGCGCGGCCTTCTCGGAAGTCGCCTCGGCGTGGAAGTCCACTACTATGACCGGCGTGGTCTCGCGCATCTTGGCGACGACCTCGTCTCCCGTCCGAAAAGGACAATCCAAAGAGTGCATGAAGACCCTGCCCATGAGATTGATGATGCCGACCTTGACGCCCGACGGGCACTCGAAGACGATAGAACCTTGCCCCGGGGCCCCGGGAGGGTAATTCGCGGGACGCAGCAGACGCCCCTCTTTCTTTATGTAATCGAGTATCTCTTTTTTGTCCCAGACGTGGTTGCCGGTGGTTATGACGTCTATCTGGAGGGTCTTTAGGTCTTCCACGATTTCGGGGGTCAGGCCGAACCCGCCCGCCGAGTTCTCGCCGTTTGCGATTACGACGTCCGGCGCGAACCTGCCCGCGACCTTAGGCAGCAATTCCTTTACGGCCATGCGCCCGGGCTTGCCGATGATGTCGCCGATGAAGAGTATTTTCGTGAGTCCGGTCATAATTCCCCGCTGCATATTACTACAGCATGGCCTTAAATTAAACCATGAAATTCACGGGGGGCTTTTTCCGCAGGCAAAAGCCCCCCGTGAATCGTAACAACTATAAATCGAAACCGCCGCCTTACTTCGCGTATTCCACTGCCCTCGTTTCCCTTATTACCGTAACCTTTATCTGGCCGGGGTAGCTCATCTCTTTTTCTATCTTATTGGCGATGTCCTTTGAGAGCACCACCGCGCCTTCGTCCGAGACGCGAGTGTTCTCGACCATAACGCGGATTTCCCTTCCCGCCTGCAGGGCGTAGCTCTTTTCCACCCCGGAAAAACCCTTTGCGATCTTCTCCAAGTCTTCGAGCCTTTTGACGTAGCTCTCAAGCATCTCCCTGCGCGCGCCCGGACGCGCCGCGGAGAGTGAATCCGCGGCCTGAACGAGAACGGCCCAGATGGATTCGGGGCTGGCGTCATGGTGCTGCGCAATCGCCGCCACAATATTGGGGGCCTCGCCGTATTTCTTGGCCAGATCCGCCCCGATGGCCGCGTGCGGCCCCTCGACCTCGTGGTCAACGGCCTTGCCTATGTCGTGAAGAAGCCCTGCCCTGCGCGCCATCTTCGCCGGCAGCCCCAATTCCGAGGCCATGACGCCGCAGATGAAGGCCACTTCCATGGAGTGCGCGTAGACGTTCTGCGCGTAGGACGTCCTGAACTTGAGCCTGCCGATGAGTTTTTGTATCTCCTTGTGTATGCCGTGCAGACCCGTGTCGAATATCGCCCTCTCGCCCGCGTCGCTTATGGCCTGATTGACCTCGCCCTCGACCTTGCTGACGACCTCTTCCACGCGCGAGGGGTGAATCCTGCCGTCCGCTATGAGCCTCTCTATTGAAATCTTGGCTATCTCGCGCCTTACCGGATTGTGCCCTGAAAGGATTATCGCCTCGGGCGTGTCGTCTATGATGATGTCTATGCCGGTGGCCGCCTCTATGGCGCGGATGTTCCTGCCCTCCCTGCCGATTATCCTGCCCTTCATCTCGTCGTTCGGAAGGTTCACGACCGAGACCGTCCTCTCGGAGACGTATTCTCCGGCGTATCTCTGTATCGCAAGCGAGATGATATCCTTGGCCTTCTTTTCCGCCTCGGCCCTGGTCTCGTCCTCTATCCTTTTGAGGAGTTTACCGGCATCGAGTTTCGCCTCGTTCTCCATTGACGCGAGGAGGATGGTTTTGGCCTCCTCCGCGGATATCCCGGCCACGTGCTCGAGCTTTGAGCGCTGCTCCAAGACGACGCGGGCCGCCTCGTCTTCTAAATCCTTTACCTTCTTCTCATCCGCGGCTATCTGCTTTTCCCTTCTCTGTAAATCCGAGTCCTTCTTGTCAATGGCCTCGAACTTTTTGTCGAGGTTCTCTTCCTTCTGTTCCACCCTCTTCTCAATGACTTGCAGCTCTTTTTTCCTCTCCTTGGTCTCCTTCTCGAATTCGATCTTGGCCTGAAAGACGACGTCCTTGGCGTAAAGGTCCGCCTCTTTCTTTGTGTTTTCCGCCGCTAACCGCGTCTCAACGGCCATCGCCTCAGCCGCGGCGCGATTAGCCTCCAGCGCGGCGCGCCCAGCGCGCGCGTTAGCCTCGTCCATCTTCTTTCTGGATAACCAACCGGCGACAACCCCTGCAACTATCGAGAATATTGCTATTACCGCTATGATTACTGTCGTTGTAATATCCATCTCAAAAAACCCCCTATTAACGTTGGGGTTTATCCCCAGCGTTATTCGCCTTCACAACCGCCTCTTGAACGTCAAAACCCGGCTCGAAGTCACCAACGCCGTGAGCCTCACGTCGAACGGCTCAAGAGGAATATCACCTTTCAACACCTGAAACTCATACGCAAGACCCACTATCGCGCATCCTGCCGCGCCGAGCGCCCTGTCATAGTAACCCTTACCGTAGCCGAGCCTGTTGCCCGCGCCGTCAAACGCCACTCCGGGCACCACGCAAAGGTCAAGCTCCGATGTATCTACCTTGCTTCCATCCTCTGCCGGTTCTTTTATTTCGTACGGCCCGTCGGTGAGGTCTCGGAGCGAATCCACCCTAAAAAACTCTAAATGCCGGGCATGTCCCCTTACGACCCTCGGATAGCATATCTGTTTGCCGTCCGCCTTTGCCCTCTCGAAAATCTCCTCCGTGAGGACCTCGTTTGAGAAACTCGAATAGAGCGCGATGGTCTTGGACTCACGGTAAAGCCTCGTGCCTAAAAGCCTTTTTTGCGCGAGCGCGCTCAGGCGAAACACGTCTTCAAAGGCGAGGCCCCTGCGTGTGCCGAGCGCAGCAGAGCGAAGTTTCTCCTTGAGTGCCTTGGGGCGCATTTATTGAATTGCAGTCTTGGAAGGTTGGGACCGTGAGGACAGAGGCGGCTCAGGGTGGGCAACGCCCACCCTTGTATATTGTTTGTAGCTCAGGGTTTCAGGCCTGATTGTATCAGGGCTAAAGCCCTGAGCTACGGTGAGGAATGATGCAAATCAGGACAGGCCGGTCAACTCGTCGCGGGTCGCGGGTAAGCAATAAACGGAACTTTTCGGTTTTCGTTCCCAGCCGTAATACGAGGATGCCGCGCTTTTCGCGCCGAATGTTTCTGTCAAGGGCTGCACTCGCGGCTTAGGCTGCGCTCGCAACGCGGGAACATGAACTCTATAAGCATACCTCTTTAGTCTTGCGTTTATTATCTCAACCTTTTTCTATAAAAACCGGTTTTGGCGACGTGCCGACGCATAGCCCCGAACTTGTCCGATACTCCTCCCCCGCTTTTGCCGTGCAACGGTAGTTTTGAACCTGCCTGAACAGGTGGGCGCCCTTTGATA
>JACRCC010000063.1 GCA_016234405.1 Deltaproteobacteria bacterium
CGGAAAAAGGAGATGTAAAAACAGACTGGGGCTTGCGCGTACGCGCAAGCCCCAGTCTGTTATTCAGGATATTAGCAATACCCATAGTTCCTAAGCCTGCCCTCGTGTGTTTGAAGCGGGGGTCAGCTTGGGAACGGGAAACATCTCAGGCCTAAAGGCCTGAGCTACCCCTAAAGGCCTCAGGCCTAAAGGCCTCAGGCCTAAAGGCCTCAGGCCTAAAGGCCTGAGCTACCCCTAAAGGCCTGAGCTACCCCTAAAGGCCTGAGCTACCCCTAAAGGCCTGAGCTACTTTCTTGCCGCGTTTGCCGCGCGGGTGAGGCGGGAAATCTTTCTGGAGGCGTTATTCCTGTGCAGCACGCCGCCGGTTACGGCCTTGTCGAGATGGGCCGCGGCGCGGGCGAGTTGGGTTTTTACTTCCTCCGGCTTTGCGGTCGCGACCGTCTCCCTGGCCTTTTTTATCAACGACCTCAGATTCGATTTGACCGCCGCGTTCCTTACCCTTCTCTTTTCGCTCTGGCGGTGTCTTTTCAGCGCTGATGCGTGGTTAGCCAATCTTCAATCCTCCTCGTGCCTTGTCTGATTTTAAAAATCCGGTCCGTAGAGGCTTACTTGCCTCTACCGTTAGTCTCGGTCTTATGGTAAAGTCTCATTCTAAATTAAGAAGCAGATTCAGAATGACAACATAAAACATCGTATTTGTTTTTGGGTAAATTGTCAAGCGCTTTGCGCGGGGATTTGGTTAGCCCCTCTTTTCTAAAGGGGGTTTGGGGGATTATGTCAAAAGAAGTTCATGCGCGGAGCATAACAGGGGCGGCCTCGGTCGTGGGCGGAGCCACGGCCTTGAGCAGGGTCCTCGGTTACGTGAGGGACGCGGCTATCGCCTACGTCTTTGGCGCGGGCGTCTACAGCGACGCCTTTTTCATGGCCTTCAGGATATCGAACCTCCTGCGGAGACTCCTCGGAGAAGGCGCGCTCACGTCGTCTTTCGTGCCGATCTTCACCGAAGAACTCGGCAGGAGGGACGGGGGAGAAATAAAAAGACTCCTTTCGAGCATATTCACGCTCTTTTTCATTATACTCGTTGTCCTTGCCGCTGCGGGGATAATTTTTTCGAGCGAGATAGTCAGGTTCCTCTCACCCGGATTCGCGCAAGACCCGTTTAAGTTCAACCTCACGGTGAGGCTCACGCAGTTCATGTTCCCGTACATGGTCTTTGTGGGGCTTATGGCCATAGCAATGGGCGCGCTCAATTCCGTCAGACACTTCGCGGCCCCGGCGGTTTCTCCCGTTTTTTTCAACCTTGCCATCATAGCCGCGATATTCCTCGTTGCGCCGTTTCTCGATTCTCCGGTCTACGCCCTTGCCATAGGCGTCCTTGCCGGCGGGTTTTTTCAGTTCATTATGCAGGTACCGTATCTTAAAAAGTTCGGGCTTATGCCGAGACCGTCGTTTTTTTTCAATGACGCGGCCATTAAACAGATATTCCTTCTCATGGGGCCTGCGGCCTTCGGGCTCGGCGTTTATCAGATAAATTCATTCGTGTCTCTCTGGTTCTCCTCCCATCTGCCGGAGGGCAGCGTTTCATATCTCTATTTTTCAGGCAGACTAATGGAGCTGCCCATAGGCGTCTTCGGCGTGGCCGTGGCAACGGCCGCGCTGCCGAGTCTATCCGGGCACGCCGCAAAAAAAGACTGGGACGGGTTAAGGTCGTCCTTGTCCTTCGCCTTGCGGATAGTCAATTTTGTGACCATCCCGGCAACGGTCGGACTTTTCATCCTGAGTTATCCGATAATAATAACTCTTTTCATGAGGGGCGAGTTCGGGGATGCGGCGGTGGCCGGAACGGCCGTTGCGTTATATTACTACGCCATAGGGCTTGTGCCGGTTTCTTCCGCAAGGATACTGACCTCGGTCTTTTATTCCATAAAAGACACCACGACGCCGGTTTGGGTGGCCGTCGTGTCGCTTTTTGTAAACGTATTTTTCTGTTTCATCCTCGTAGGCCCGTTGAAGCACGGGGGATTGGCGTTGGCGAATTCCATTTCCGCCGTAGTCAATGCCGCGCTTCTATTAATCATCTTGAGGAAGCGTTTCGGGATGTTCGGGGGTAAGGACATTTTGACCTCTGCAATAAAATCGCTTGCCGCATCCGTTGTAATGGGCGTTGTAATGTATCCGGCCATACTCTACACCGGCATTGACGCAAAACACAAATGGATGAATTTTATAGTCGTGCCAATAGCCGTGGCAGTGGGCTTATGCGTCTACATTTTTGCGTCAAGGATTTTTAAATCAAAGGAAACTGCGTTTTTAAAGGACTTTTTGGGCAAAAGAGGATAGCGAGGGTGTGTTTAGCGGGTCAATTGATAATGGGTCTAAAACAGCGTAACACATTGTAAATGTTAACAAAAGTGGTGATTAAAAATGAGGCAAAATAAAGAACGGCCTGTGAAAACGGTTTATATTGGCTTTGCATAGAGTGGGTTTTAAACAAGTTACCAACAGTTTGTGGGGAAATCCATGAAACAAACTGAAATCGTTATTGTTTTTTAAATTTTCTCCGCGAAGGATTGCTTCTTGTTGTTATCATTCCAATTTTTTGCTTTCCTGCCACGCCTCTTCAAGTTCTTCCATTCGCGTCGTTGAAATACTCCCGCCTTTTTTCTCTATTGCCTTCTCCATAAGGTGAAATCTACCGATGAATTTGCCGATGGTCTTCCTTAATGCGTCTTCAGGGTTGACCTCGATGAACCGGCTGACGTTGACGAGGGTAAATAGTATGTCTCCGAGTTCTTCCTCCATGTTCGTCTTGTCGTTTTTCTCCGTCGCGGCGCAAAATTCCTCCACCTCCTCGCGGAGTTTTTCGAGGACGTCCCGCGTTTCTTTCCAATCAAAGCCTGCCTTGGCCGCTTTTTGGCTCACCTTATGTGCGCGGAGAAGGGCCGGCAGCGCGTCCGGGACATCGGAGAGTCCACCGGTCATTGCGGAAAGGGTGGACAAGGATTTTCGGGCCTTTTTCTCCTCTTTTTTTATCTCTGCCCAGTGCGCCAAAACCTCATCAGGCGTGTCTGCCTTTGCGTTGCCGAAGACATGAGGGTGTCTTCTGACCATCTTTTCGTGCGAGCGGTCAATAACCTCGGCCAAGCCGAACCTTTTATCCTCTTTTTTTATCTGACAGATGAATATTATCTGGAAGAGAAGGTCTCCAAGTTCCTCAAGAATTGATTCGTCCGAACCTTCGTCAATGGCGGCAATTACTTCGTAAGCCTCCTCGATTATAAAGGGGACAAGGGTCTTTAGGGTCTGCTCCCTGTCCCACGGGCAGCCGTTGTCGCCCCGGAGCCGCTCCATCAAGGCAATGAGCTTTTCTATTTCAGCCTTTTTTTTCATAATTCGGGATGACGCTTGCAAGCTCAGGGGGGGTGTTGACGTTTTCCACTGACGCTGAAATGGGGCTATCCCCGAAGTCGGCGATGGTGAGTTTCTTAACGCGGATTTTTTCAATGAAATCGGTTACTTTCAATCTTCCCGCTAAAATTTCCTCTTCGGCCGTCTTCATGCACCTTTTCGAGTAGAGCGCGTGCAAGGGGTGGAGCCTGCCGTTAATAAACGGGACAAAGGCGTCGTGGCGGCCGTCGGCGGCGTTTAATATTTTTTTTATGGAACTAACGTCGAGAAAAGGCATGTCGCAGGCAACGACGAACGTGAACGGATGAGCGGAGTGAAAAAGCGCAGTGTATATGCCGCCGAGGGCCGCGGCGCCCTTATGAACGTCTGAAACCACGCGCACGCCTAAGGGCGCGTAGGTGAGGATGTCGTCGGCTGCTATGAAGACCGTGTCGAAGGTGTCTTTGAATATCCCGACGGTTCTTGAGATTATCGTTTGGCCGCCATTCAGTATGAACGCCTTATTAAAGCCCATGCGTTTACTCTGTCCGCCGGCGAGGATGCAGCCTGTCATCTGTTTTTTATCCTGATTTCGATTTCCCTTGCGCGGCGCACACCCTTGAGGCTCTTGACCATGCCCGATACGCCGTCCCGGATTAGGTTTTCTATGAAAGGTTTTAGGCTTATCGCCGCGTTGTCCGCAATGAGGGTAACGGATGCGGGTTTGTGTTTTTTTATTATCTTTTTTTCGATTAGCGCAGCTATCCCTCTAAAATCGTTGAGTTTGTAGACCGGGGTATGGCCGGGCAGTAACATGTCCGAGGCAAAGGCAAGGAGTAACGGGTCTTTGGCGCAGACGGGTTTTTTCGAGCGCTTGGCCCGCACGACTTCTATCTTGGGTGATGCGGCCTTTTTATAGCCCTCGGTTATGACGACGTCCGCGTCAAGCAGAAATCCTGCGATGATGCGCTCGGCCGGCCATTCTTTTTTAACGTCTTTTATTACGGCGATCTTATCCGGACAGGAAAGCGCGACTGAGGAAGCCCCGGCCTTTTTATGTTTCCAAGAATCCTTGCCCTTGCGGTCAATCGAGAAGCCGTGGGCGTCGTGCTTGAGGGTGTTGACGCGCCAACCCCTTTTTACGAGTTCGGCGACGACCTTAACGAGGAGCGTGGTCTTGCCGCTGCCGGATACGCCGACTATGGAGACGACGGGTAGGGTCATTGGGTTTTGAATCCGGATTTTTTCGTAATATACTACGGCGGGCGGTCCAAGTAAACAGATTTGTAAAGACAGAGAGCGCCGCAGCGCTCTCAAATCAATTGACCGTCTCCCTGCCCCGTGCTAAATTTCTTCTTATGGAAAAAAGGGCCATACCTTCCGTGGACGCTGTCTTGCGGGATAAAGAGCTAAGGCCGGTCTTGGAGGTTTATTCGCTCGGCCTCGTTACTGGCGCGGTTAGAGAGACCCTCGATGCCTTGAGACGCGGGATGATTGCCGGCGGAGGGGTGGATGTGTCCATGACCGCTATAGCATCGGTGGTGATGGAGAGGATTCAAGCGCAGCTAAGGCCGTCGCTCGTCAAGGTTATAAACGCGACAGGCACAATTCTGCACACCAACATCGGCAGGGCAATGTTGAGCGCACAGGCGCAAAAGGCCGTTTCGCTCGCCGCAGGCTTTGTAAACGTCGAGCTTGACCTTGAAACAGGCGGCCGGGGGGAGCGGGACAGCCACGTCGAGGCGCTCGTAAAAAGGCTCACCAATGCCGAGGCCGCCTGCGTGGTGAACAACAACGCGGCTGCGGCGCTCATAGCCCTCAACACTTTTGCAGAGGGCAGGGAGGTAGTGATATCGCGGGGCGAACTCATCGAAATAGGCGGGTCTTTCAGGCTGCCGGAGATTATCAGAAAAAGCGGCTGCATACTGAAAGAGGTCGGGACCACCAACAGGACTCACCCGTTGGATTACACGGAAGCGATTACAAAGGATACCGCGCTTTTTTTCAAGGCGCACACCAGCAACTACCGGGTCGTCGGGTTTACGAGTGAGGTTTCCTTGAAAGAGCTTGTCGGCATGGGGCGGGAAAAGGGCGTCCCGGTCGTGGAAGACCTCGGCAGCGGGGCGCTCGTTGACCTTTCTTCCTACGGGCTTCCAAAAGAACCTCTTGTCCGCGAGAGCATTAAAGACGGCGCGGATATCGTAACCTTCAGCGGCGACAAGCTCCTCGGCGGCCCGCAGTCCGGCATTATCGCGGGTAAAAAAGAGTTCGTGGACAGGATAAAATCAAATCCGCTTAAAAGGGCCTTGCGGGCGGACAAGCTCACCATTGCAGGGCTTGAGGCCACTCTGCGGCTCTACCTTGACCCAGACAAACTCGCCGAAAGGCTGCCGGTTTTGCGCCACATGACAAGGGGTTTGCCAGATATTGAAAGCGCGGCTCAAAAGGCCAAGGCGCTCATCAAAGACGCGCTCGGTCCGGGTTTTTGCGTAACGGTTGAAGACGGGGAATCCGTCGTGGGCGGAGGGTCTTTGCCGGGAAGCGGATTACCCACGAAGGTCGTGGCAATAACGCACCCAACAATAAAGCCCGATGAGATTTTTAGGAGGTTTCTCGGTGCAAAGACCCCGATAATCGGCAGGGTCAATAAGGAAAGGTTTTTGCTCGATATGAGGACAGTGGATGAGCCGGGGGACGTGGCACCGGGGTAGAGGGAGGCTGAAGCCTAAGTATGAATTAAGTATGGTGTCCCCGAAATTCGCGGAGCGTGGGAACGATAAAACTTAATCGAACAGCCCCTTAAGCCCCTTTACGTAAGGCTTCCTTACGACGCCCTTTTCCGTGATTATGGCCGAGACGAGCGCATTTGGCGTTACGTCAAAGGCCGGGTTTTTCACCTTGATGCCCTTTGGCGCGACCATTTTACCTTGTATGTGGGTCACTTCTTTGGAACTGCGCTCCTCTATCGGTATCCTGTCGCCGTGTTTTATCTTTAAATCTATCGTCGAGAGCGGGGCCGCCACGTAAAACGGTATCCTGTGCTCCCTTGCGAGTATCGCAACCGTGTAAGTTCCTATCTTGTTGGCCACGTCGCCGTTCGCGGCTATCCTGTCCGCGCCCACGACGACGGCGTTTATCAGTCCCTTTTTCATCATGTATCCGGCCATGTTGTCGGTTATCAGCGTCGTGTCTATCCCGTCTTTTTGCAGCTCCCACGCGGTAAGACGGGCGCCCTGCAAAAACGGACGGGTCTCGTCCGCGAAGACCTTGATTTTTTTTCCGCTCTCGATGGCGGCCCTTATGACGCCGAGCGCCGTGCCGTAACCGGCCGTTGCGAGCGCGCCCGCGTTGCAATGGGTCAGGACAGTGTAACCGTTTTTAAAGAGTTTTCCGCCGTGACGGCCCATCCGTTTGCATATCGCAATATCCTGAGCGTGTATGGCAAGGGCCTCGGCAACAAGCAGCATCTTGAGGGCCGCCACCCCGCAGGTGTCGTTCCGAGCGGCCACGTCCTTCATCCGCTTTATGGCCCAGAAGAGGTTTACCGCGGTCGGCCTTGTTGCCGCGAGGACCTTGCAGACATTCAAGAATTCTTTTTTGAATATCGCAGGGTCGTTTGACCGTATCTTGAGGCCGCCTAATGCCGCGCCCATGGCCGCCGCAACCCCGATGGCCGGAGCGCCGCGCACGACCATGTCTTTAATCGCGCCTGCCACGCCCTTGTAGTCTTTATAAGTCCGATAGACCTCTACCCCGGGCAATACCCTCTGGTCTATCATCACCACGCCGTTTCGCGTCCACTCCACGGTCTTGAACATTTTCGTCTTGTCTCCGATAAGTATACTTTATGGGCGTCCGGTCAGTATCGAGGCGTCGAAGGGCTGGACGCGGACCATCTCTCCCTTTTTAAAGCCCGATGACTCGGCCGGGACTATTATATAGGAATTCGCGCTGACCATCGTGAGTATCATGCCAGAACCTTGCCCTTCAAGCGGCGTTACGGTGTTTTCCGGGCCGATTATATCTATATTAAGGGCAGCGCGTATGAAGTTCGTCCTGCCGGGTTTTATCGTTATGTCTTTGGTTAGCCGCGCGCACAGGGTGTTGCGGGTTAGCGCCCCGGTGCCGGACATCTTTTGTATCGCGGGCTTGACGAACTGCTCGAACGCGACCATGGAGGAGACGGGGTTGCCGGGAAGCCCGAATGACGGTTTGCCGCCTATGACGCCGAAGGCAAGGGGTTTGCCGGGCTTCATGGCCACCTTCCAGAAGACCATGCGCGAACCCATCTCCTTCAATACGTCCTTCACGAAGTCGAAGTCCCCGACCGACACGCCGCCGGAGGATATTATCATATCCGCCGCGCACATTGCCGAGGAGAGTTTTTCCTTGAGACTTTCCTTTGTGTCCCTTGCGATGCCCATTTGAATGGGGATGGCCCCGCACTCTTTAACCAAGGCGGCAAGGGCGTATCCGTTGCTGTTCGAGATTTTGCCCTTTGCCGGGGTCTCGTTTAATTCAACGAGTTCGTCTCCGGTTGATATGACGGCCACGCGGGGCCTTTTGTGCACGAATACGTAGGCCGCGCCGATGGTCGCAAGCATCGCGATATCCGCTGGCCTCAGGCGGGAGGTTTTTTTAAGGACTACCGCGCCCTCCGTAAAATCCTCGCCGGCCTTTCTTATGTGGTCTCCGCGTTTGGCCTCCGCGAGTATGGCGACCTTGTCCGCGTCGGCCTTGTTGGTCATCTCCACCATTACTACGGCGTCCGCGCCGTCGGGGACCGGCGCCCCGGTCATGATGCGAACGGCTTCACCTGCGCCAACCGGGGCTTTTGGCACGCCGCCCGCGGGAAGATCGTAGACGACCTTGAGGGTTACGGGTTTGTCCGGCTTTGCGCCTTTGGTGTCCGCGCTTCTGAGAGCGTAACCGTCCATCGCCGAGTTGTCCCACGGAGGGTTGGGGCGTCCCGCATGGACGTCTTCGAAGAGGACTCTGCCGAGGGTGTCGCCCGTGTGAACGCTTTCGGGTCCAAGAGGTTCTATCTCCTTGAGTATGGCGGTTAGGGCAACATCAACTGAAATCATAATGGACAAGTCAACCTTCGATTTTAATGGGCGCGGAGGGCGCGCTAACCGCGGGGGTTGGATAAAGTAAGGGCGAGGTCTTTTTTATTCTTTTTCTCGGCGATTGCGGGCCGCACGGGTATGGCGATGACGGAGCCGGGCTTTAAGCCCCCTGCGCTTCTAAGCCCGTTTATGTATAGGATGGGCTTTGTGTCAACGCCGTAGCGCCGGGCAATCCTTGAGACGGTGTCTCCCTTTTTAACCTTGTGCATCAGGAAGGTTATCTGCTCCCCGCGCGGCACCTTGGCGATGTTGGCGACGAAGCGTTCCTTTGAGCCGGAGGGTATCTTTATCTCGAAGTCGGGATAATTCGGAGGCGTGAACCGACGAAGGAGCGCGGGGTTGAGTCTTTTTATCTCGTCTACCGTAGTCCCGGCGGTTTGTGCTATGACGTCCAAGTCGGTAGGTTCGGAGATAATGATCTTTTCGTAGGAGAATTCCCCTCCGTATTCATGCTCCGTGAACCCGTAGCCGCCGGGGTCTTTGGCTATGAGCATGGCCGCGATGTATTTGGGGACGTAGTCGCGGGTCTCCCGTTTGAGCGATTTTTTGTAGCTCGCTATTTCCCAGAAGTCGTCGGTGCCGAGTTTTCTGACTGCCCTTATGATGCGGCCCTCTCCTGCGTTATAACCGGCTACCGCGAGGTACCACGACCCGAACTGGCCGTAGAGGTCCTTTAAATATCTGGCCGCCGCGTAAGAGGCCATCTCAGGGTCCATCCTCTCGTCAATCCACCAGTCCACCCTGAGTCCGTATTTTATTGCCGTGCCCCTGATGAACTGCCACATGCCTACGGCCCGCGCCCTTGATTTGGCTTTGGGGTTAAGCCCGCTTTCTATGAGGGCGAGATAGAAGAGGTCTTCGGGCAGGGAGTTTTCGCGCAGGATTTTTTGCAGGAGCGTCATATATTCTCCGGTCCTGCCGAGCCACTTTACAAAGTGTTTTCTGCCCCGGCCCTGAAAATATCTTAAATGCGCCTCGACGTTCCTGTTGACGATTATGGGGACCGAGTTGGACGGCGTGGATTGGGAAATCAAAGCAGAGGGCGCGCGGCAGGTTTCAAACCCTCCGTCAATGCGCGTCAGCATGAGAGGGGGGGATGGCTGCGCGTCCATTGCGAGGCCGGGCGCGTCTGCCTCCGCTTCCGCCGAGGCTGCCCCCAGCGCCACTTCCTGTTTCAAGCGGTTGTGAGCTAATGTTGGCTTATGCTGGGAAGTGGCGCTGGGGGCGCACGCGCCTAATTCCACGCGTCCGGCGTCCGTGTTTGAGGCAACGGCGCTCCTGTGCACGCAGGCGGAGAGCATATTATCTCTCGCGCCCGCGTATGTCTGAAAAGGGTATGGGCAGGCAAAGGCTTCTCCGGCGGCGAAGGTAAGCACGGCGGCGAAGATGAGGGATGCGGCCAATTGGATAAGTCTGAAAGAAGTCATATTGTTTTTAAGTATACCAAAAAAAACCCCCAGCGCCGCTTTGGATTACGGACGTTTGTTGATTGCCGATAACCCAGCGCCGCTTTTCACCACGCTGCCGCAAAGTCTGCACAAACGTCCGTGATGAAAAGTGGCGCTGGGGGTAAACCAAAGTGGCGCTGGACGCGGCTTGGGGTATGATTGGAATTTTAGTGCGTCTTTACGGCCTTAATCTCCGACAGGTAGCCGGAGAGTTCGAGCTGATGGAATTTTTCTTTCACGTCCTCGGCGGTTTTTTTAGCCCTGAGTTCTATAGTCTTGCCGGCCTCGGTCAGCGCCTTGGTGTATTCGATAAAATACCCGTTTTTTTTCTCCCATTGACGCGAAAGCCGCATGCCGTAAGTCTTTACGATGACGTTGAATACGTCAAACCGCACGATGCGTTTCAATATCTGGAACGGGGTGTAGAACCCCTGCATGGCCTTTAAGGTCTCGGACTGGAGTTCGTAGTAGCTCATGAGTTTCGGCTGGTATACGACATGGTGCGCGTCATAGAGGCTCCAGTCCTTAGAGATGAGCCTGCCTTCCCCGTCGAGGTCTTTGTGGCATTTCGTGCCGGGCAGAGGCGTGAGTATCAGGAATTGAACGGTCTCGAGGTCGTTTTTTCTTGCAAACCTGAGCGTCTCGTGGATGGTATCCACCGTATCGAGGTCCGAGCCGAAGACGAACATACCGTGTATGCGGATGCCCCGTTTGTGCAACTCTTTGATGCAGTGGTTTATGTCCTCGACGGTCTGTTTCTTGTTATATGCCTTGAGGGTTTCCGGGTTTACGGATTCGAACCCGATATAGACCGTATGGCAGCCGGATCTTTGCATGAGGTCGAGCAGCTCAGGGTCTTTGGCTATCTCGACCCTTACCTGCGCTGTCCAGTGGGGCGTGAGTTTTTCATCTATCATCGTCTGCAGGAGTTCTTTGGTGCGTTTTTTGTGCGCGCAGAAGTTGTCGTCGTAGAAAAAGACCCAAGTCCCGCCGTTGTCCCTGTTGTTGCGCAGTTCCTCCATCACGCGTTCCTTGCTCCTGAACCTGTACTTTTGCCCGAACATGCCCGTTACCGAGCAAAAACTGCAGTCGAACGGGCAGCCCCTCGAGGTCATAACGGGCGTGATACTGAGCGTCTTTGAGCCTTTTTCCTCCATGCCGCTTACGATGGAAAAATCCGGGGCAGGGAGCGTGTCGAGGTCTTTGCAAAACGGAGCGGTTTTGTTGTGCACGACGGCCCCGTCGCGCCTGTAGGTGAGCCCTGGTATGGCCTCGAAGCCGACGCACGTTTCGAGGGCGCGGACAAAATCCACGATGTGGTCGTCGAATTCCCCCCGCAGCACGTAGTCGCAGAATTCGAGCGCCTCTTCCGGCAAGAATGTAACGTGCGGGCCTCCCATAAACACGGGGATGCCAGCCGATTTTATCAGCCTTGCAATCTCGTAGGCTCGCCTGCTCGTGGATGTGATGGTGGATATTCCCACCGCGTCGGCGGTAAGGATGTCTTTGAGGTCGAGCGCCCCGACGATCTCGACGTAGCTTTTGACCTCGTAGCCGTTCTTTTTGAGGATGGTGGCTAAAAGTATCGTGCCGAGGCGCGGCAGGGCCATCTTTGAAAAGATATTGACGTCCGGCGGGTTCGGTTCGATGAAGATAATCTTTCTCATGGAGTGTCCCTTATTTTTAAGTTTACACATGATATACGTTTTGCGCTCGGTTTGTCAAGGAAAATGCCTTGTTTCTTTTGACGCCGTCAATTATCCGCCGCGGCGTTCCTCGTCTCAGACACGGAGTTTCCCGTGATGTTGATTCCCGCGCCAACTCCTGCGAGCCGCAGGTATTCCTTGTAGCTCCTCAGCACGCGCTTGGTATATGAGCGGGTCTCCGAGTATGGGATGGATTCGATAAATTCGTCGGCCTCGTTCGGCAGGGTCTTAACCCATCCTGAGACCGCGGTGGGCCCCGCGTTGTAAGCGGCTATTGCAAGCACCGGGTTGCCGTTGAACCGCTTCATCAAGCCCGCTAAATAGCGCGTCCCCAAGCGGATGTTCGTTGCCGGGTCAAAGAGGTCTTCTTCGTTAAACCCCGCGTCTTTGGCCTTTGCGACGTGCCTTCCGGTTGCGGGCATTATCTGCATTACTCCGAGCGCGCCGGTCCTTGATACCGCGCCGGGGTTGAATTCGCTCTCTTCCCGCATTATCGCGGCCACAAGATGCGGGTCTACGGCGGGCGCATCCATGCAGCCTTTGGCCATCTTGACCGGCCCTGACGGGAAGGCGTAGGCCGCATACGCTTTAGCCCCGCCTTCGGCCTCTTCAAACGACCCGGATGCAATCTGGTATCTGCGGTATGCCTTGAGTCCCCGATAATAATCTCCCGCGTCGTAAAACAAACCTGAGAGCATGAGGAGCGCGTCCGGAGAAACCCCGCTTGAAAGCGCGGCGGCCTCGGTTGAGGCCTCTTCGTTCATGCCGAGCGTCAGGAGTTCTTTTGCCGCAAGAAAGTGCGGGTTGCCGTCGTTTTTTTCTTTAATAAACTTTATTTTGAAGCTATGGTCGAGGTCAGGCGCGTTTGCCTCAGCCCAGGCGGCAGGAATATCCCGCGCCCCGGATGCAACGGATGCCGGGGGGCCGTTGCGCGCGGACGACCTCTCCTGCGCGAGTCTGCAGTAATACGAAATGCCCGCCTGGCACGTCAAAGACCCGTATAGCTTGGCTGCCGTGTCGTTCATGCCCGCCTTCTGCGCGCTCCGTCCGCTCCAGTAGGCGAACCTTTGCCCTGTCGTGCCGTCCGTTTGAGAGGAGAATATTTTATACGCCTCGGCAAACGAGCCGCTCCGGTAGTAAAGCCAGCCTAATGACCAGAGCGCGTCGAGATAGTCCGGGTCTTCTAAGGGGGGGAATACCCCCCTTAAATCCGGGACGCGCAGCACGCCGTTGTATGCGTCCTTCGCCCTCTCCGGCATGACGCGCTCTTCAAACATCCTGCCGGTAAGGAGGACGGTTTGGACGCGCTCCTTTGCGTTTGGGAATTTCGAGGTTATGACCTTTTCAGTTTCAACGAGTTCATCCAATTTTCCCTGACGCGCTTGACACACGGCCATGAGATATAACGACTCGGGGTCTGAGTCCGGGTTCGCGGCGATAAGGCCTTTTAGCGTTTGTTCCGCCTCTTCGTAGCGTTTAAGCCGCATTAATGCTTGTGCCGTTTTTACAGCGGCCTTTGCATGATACTCGGCGTCGTTTGAGGCGCGCACCATTTTGTACTCGGCAATGGCGGGTATGAATTTCGCGGCGTTAAAGAGCGCCCCGGCGCGTTCAAACCTTTCGGATGGGGTCAACTCAGGCAGGCCCGGGTTTTGCGCCCTCAAAAGCGCGATGAGCTTTTCAGCCTCTTTTGCCGCCGGATGCGCGGGAAGGCGTATGATGAGCGAATGTAAATGCCTTGCCGCGTCCTCGATTGCGTTTTCGGCAATCGTTTGGCGCGCGATGTCCAAAAGCGCGTCAGGCGCGAGAGCGTGGCCGGGGTATTCGGATATGAAGCGCAGCAAATCCGCTTTGGCCGTTGCCGCATTCCCTGCGAGCTTCTCGGAAGACGCCTTGTTATAAAGAGCTTGAGGGATGAGCGTGGAGCCGGGATAAAGGCGCATGATGCCGACGTAAGCGGATGCTGCCCCGGTAAAATCGCCCTGCAAGGCGCGCCATTGAGCGCGGTAGAAAAGCGCGTAGTCTTTGAGCGCATCGAGTCTTGCGGCCTCTTCGAGATAGACCCCGACTTTCTCGTTCTCAAGAGCGGCAAGGGAGGGGGAAGCGTCTTTAATCGCCGCAACCGCGAGCATAAACGCCGCCCTGTGGCCCCATGCGCTTCCGTTCAATTCCGTCCTCATGCGTTCGAGGGAAGCTGTCGCCCGGTTTTTTTTGCCCTCTTTTAATTCCTTTGCGGCGGTCTTTAACGTCAACGCGGCGGACTCGTCCAACGCTTTACCCGATAAGAGCGCAAAGGGCATGGCGCACGAGGTCAAGGCGAGCGCAACGGCGCATAAGGTTACGGCGGGGTTTTTTATTACGAAGACGCGCATCGGCTCACTATATCACATAAAAGGCGCATAAAGACAGCCAAAAACCGCCCTTGATTATGGGCGTTGTTGCGGTATAATCTTCAAACATACCCGGAAGCCGCAGTCGCCGCGGAGAGGAGTTCTATGGCAGTCAACTTTCAGGCAATCGTCTCAAACCCGCAGATAGCGTATTTTTCGATGGAGATTGGGTTCAGAAATGACATCCCAACTTACAGCGGGGGTTTGGGCATCCTCGCGGGCGACACCATAAAATCAGCCGCTGACCTGAACCTGCCGATGGTCGCGGTTACGCTCATCCACAGAAAGGGTTACTTCAGGCAGGAGCTTGACCGGGAGGGACGCCAGACCGAATACCCGGAGGAATGGAATCCGGCTGACCACATGGAACTTCTTCCGCAAAAGGCGCGTATAAAGATAGAGGGCAGGGACGTTACCGTGCAGGCGTGGTTATATTACATCGCAAATCCCCTCACCAAGTGGAAGATACCGGTCTTTTTCCTCGACACGGACATCCCCGAAAACGCGCAGCCCGACAGGGAAATAACGCATTACCTCTACGGCGGGGACTCAAGATACAGATTGAAGCAGGAGATAGCGCTCGGCAGGGCGGGGTTTTTGCTCCTCAAGACGTTGGGCTTCACGATGAAAAAGTATCACATGAACGAAGGGCACGCGGCGCTTCTCACCATAGAGCTTCTTTTGCGCCACAAACGCGACATAGAATCCGTATGGGACGAAAAAGAGGTCTGGGACATAGAGCGCGTGAAGGATCTCTGCGTCTTCACCACGCACACGCCGGTTGAGGCCGGGCACGACAAGTTCCCTTACGAGCTTGTCGGAGAGGTCATGGGTGAGGACATCTCTTTTGACGTTTTAAAGGCGCTCGGCGGCGCGGACCGCCTGAACATGACCCGTCTTGCGATGAACCTCTCCAACTACATAAACGGCGTGGCCAAGAAACACGGCGACGTCTCAAAGCTCATGTTCCCCGGTTATAAAATCCACGCCATCACAAACGGGGTGCATTCGTTTACATGGACCTGCGCGAATATGGCCAAGCTCTACGACAAATATCTGCCGGGCTGGGCAAACGAGCCTGAGTTTTTCGTGAGGGTGGATAAGATTCCCGATGCCGAGCTTTGGGCAGCGCATATCGAGGCGAAAAAATCGCTCATTGACTACGTGAATAAGTTGACCGGCGCGGGCATGGATAATGAAACGCTCACCATTGGTTTTGCGCGGCGAGCGACTTCGTATAAGAGGGCGAACCTGCTTTTTTTCGACACGGACAGGTTGAAAAAATTCGGCAAGGGCAAACTCCAGATAATATACGCGGGCAAGGCCCACCCCAACGATACCGACGGAAAGAAAAACATCGAGGAGATATTCAGGAAGGCGAAAGACCTGAAGGGGCATATAAAAATCGTCTATCTCCAGAACTACGGCATCGAGCTTGCCAAAAAGCTCGTCTCAGGGGTTGACGTATGGCTCAATACGCCCATGAGGCCGCTTGAGGCGTCGGGCACGAGCGGGATGAAGGCCGCGCACAACGGCGTCGTGAACTTAAGCGTGCTCGACGGCTGGTGGATAGAGGGGCACATGGAGGGTTACACCGGATGGTCTATCGGCCCGTACCCGGCCGAGGCGGCGCCCGCCCCGAGCAGCGACCGCGTGGACGCGGATGACTTGTATAACAAACTTGAGCATGAGGTCATGGACATGTATTACAACAAACGCGCCATCTGGATACACATGATGAAAAACGCTATAGGCAAAAACGCCTACTACTTCAACTCGCACAGGATGATGAGGCGGTATGTCACGGAGGCTTATATAGGGTAGGGGGGCGGGGATTTTGATGCCTTTTCGCGCCGGCGGAGTAAAATAGAGTCGGGAAGGAGGTATCTTTATGGAAATAGCCTCAAGGATAGAGGTGGACGAAAAAGTCCGTTTCGGCAAGCTGGTGATAAAGGGGACCCGGGTGCCCGTCGAGCTTATCCTCGGCAAACTCACCGGAGGTATGACTTACGAGGACGTGATGGCCGAGTATGACATCGAGAAAGAAGACATCCTCGCGGCGCTCAGGTATGCCTCAAAGCATGTGGCTGACGAGGAAATCAAGGCCGTCGGCTAGGGACTGCGGCCTGAGAGGGAAAAGCGACGACGCCGTCTACGCCTTTGCCCAGAGGCATGGCGCGGCGATTATAACCGGGGATTTGGGGTTCGGCAATATTATCAAGTTTCCCGTCGGCAGTCATCGTGGGATAATCAATGAAGCGGATGCAGTTTTTGCGCTTATCAAGCAGAGCTACGATTTTAATAAATAAAAAATATGGAACAAGATAATTTTCAAAAAGGTTTATTGAAACACACAGAGGATTTTCGCAATGTTGTAGCGACACCTTCGGGCGATTGGACTGTTAAGGGTTTTATTGATATTACAAAAAATATTTATACCATTTCCGTTGATACAAAAGTTGTTTCAAAAATTATTGAGTTAATGATCTATACTGCTCCCCATTTGGACAAGCGAGGTCTTAACTGTGTATAATGCGGCTGACGGAGGAGGTCGGCCATGCAGAGAAGGAAGTGGGACAGCAAGACCAAGGTGCAGGTTGTCATTCAGGGGCTTAAGGGAAGGACAGTC
>JACRCC010000064.1 GCA_016234405.1 Deltaproteobacteria bacterium
AACGAGAGGGCGCTTGGGACGAGTGGGGACATTCCATTTTAAATATGGACACAGGCTTACTTTCAACCTCCGCATACATACTCGTCGCCGCCTTTGTCCTCGACGCGCTCCTCGGAGACCCAAGCTGGTGTCCGCATCCGGTAAGGTGGATGGGCGCGGCCATAACCTCCCTCGAAAGGGTTTTTAGGCGCGAGACGTTTACGCCGCAGGGTGAATACGCATCCGGCGCGGTCATCTCGGCAATAGTGGTATGCTCGACTTATCTCGTTTCGTTTTTCCTGCTGTATCTTTCGTATGGATATTCAAAATCGCTTTTTTACGGCCTCTCGGTCTACATGGTCTGGATGTCGTTGTCGCTTAAATCGTTGAAAGACGCGGGGGAAGGCGTAATTGCCGCGTCCAAATCCCGCGGGCCGGGCGCGGCGCGGGTGAAATTATCGCATATCGTCGGCAGGGACACGGACGGGCTTGACGAGCCGGCGGTCTTGCGCGCAACGGTCGAGACGGTTGCCGAGAACACCTCCGACGGGGTGGTGGCTCCGCTCTTTTATTTCGCGGTAGGCGGCCCGTCTTTGATGCTCGCCTATAAGGCCGTCAATACGCTCGATTCCATGCTCGGCTACAAAAACGCCCGTTACATAAACTTCGGAAGATTTCCGGCCAAGCTCGATGACGCGGCCAACTACATTCCGGCAAGGCTCACCGCCGCGTTGATGGTTGCCGCGTCTTTCATCATGGGTCTTGATTGGAGAAGGGCGTTTACCGTCTGGATGCGCGACGGTCGCGCCCACTCAAGCCCGAATTCCGGCAACCCGGAGGCCGCGGCCTCAGGCGCGCTCAACGTCCGGCTCGGCGGCGGCTCGACTTACGGCGGGGTCATGTTTGAAAAACCCTGCATCGGCGGCGAATTTTCTGAGCCGACTGAGACGGCCGTCGTCAAAGGTATCGGCATGATGACAATAACGGCGGTGTTTATGCTGCTCTTGACGCTTGGGTTCCGCGCAACGGTCTTGTTTTTGTGGTAATAAAAAAGGGTTTGGGGTATATATACGATACAAATGTCTTGAATGCCGCGTTCTAAAATACCTGATATTTTTAACATAATGTCTGATACTCATAAAATCGAAAAGGGTAATCCCCTTGGTTTTTTCTTCAACCCCAAATCCGTCGCAATCGTGGGCGCATCGAGCGCGCCCGGAAAGCTCTCCGGCATAATACTTGAGAGCTTGAAGAACTCCGGGTTTGCAGGCCGCGTCTATCCCGTTAACCCAAAGTATAAAACCGTCGGCGGTCTTAAATGCCACAAAAGCATCGCGGACATCAAAAAAGATATTGACGTGGCGGTCTTTGCCCTGCCGGCTTTGTCCGTGCCTGACGCGATGGAAGAGGCCGCCGGGCGCGTAAAGGGCGCGATAGTCATAGGCGGCGGTTTCGGCGAGGCGGGCTTGGACGGCGCAGCCCTCGAAGGCAGGCTTAAAGAGATTGCGAAAAAAAGACGCATAAGAGTCATCGGCCCGAACTGCATGGGGATATACGATACGATTTCAAAACTCGACACGTTTTTTATCCCGAACCACAGGATAAAGAGGCCGCTGCCCGGAGGCGTCTCCATCGCGTCACAGAGCGGGTCGTTTGCCGTAACCGCCATGGACGAGCTTGCGGCGGAAAAGATAGGCGTGGCGCGGGTCATAAGCTACGGCAACAGGGCGGACGTGAGCGAGGCGGATTGCCTTGAATTTTTGGCGGACGACGAAAATACAAAGGCAGTCGTGCTCTATGTCGAATCCGTTGAAGACGGCAGGCGTTTTGTGGAGGCGGCTTCTCTGTGCGCGTCAAAAAAACCGGTCATGGTCGTGAAGGCGGGCAAGGGCGCGGCCGGGGTTTCGGCGGCGGCCTCTCACACCGGCGCAATAGCGGGTAGGTTAGAGATTTACCGGGCCGCGTTTAAGAAGGCAGGCGTCATCGAGCTGTCGGGATACGAAGAATTCATCTGCGCGTGCAGGGTTTTTGGGTCAGGGCAAGAGATAACGCCGCCCGCGGGAAACCGCGTGATGATAATAACCGACGGCGGAGGCATGGGGGTTGGCATTGCGGATGAGTGCTTAGCCCAGGGCCTCGACCCCGCGCCCTTGAGCGCAGAAATCCGTGCCGGACTCAAAGGAACCTTTCCGTCTTATTTCACGATAAGCAATCCAATGGATCTTACCGGCAGCGCCACAAACGCATCGTTCGCGGAGGCATTTGCCGGAACTATGAACGGAGATGCCTTTGACATGGCTATCGTTGCCGCGCTCTGGGGGCCTCCGGGGCTTACGGACGGTCTTGTGAAGATGCTCTCCGAGAAGGCTAACGCGAAACCCGTTATCGTATGCTCTCCCGGAGGGGAGTTTTCGAGAAAAAAGTTGGGGCTTTTCAGAAAGGCCGGTCTGCCGGTTTTTTCTACGCCAGAGGGCAGCGTTCGGGCGGCCGCTCTCCTTTCAAGGCTGGGAAAAAATAAGCGCGCCGTTGCCGCAGGTTTGACGCGCGGCCACGGTTTGGACAGTAAGAAGATGAACAGCGCCAGCATCAATAAGGTCATAGAAACGGCAAAAGGCATCGGCAGAACGACGCTCATCGAGCCTCACGCCAAAGAGGTCTTGAGGCTCGCATCCATTCAAGTTCCGAGATTCAAGCTCGTTAAAGACCTCAGCGGCGCAATTGACTGCGCGGGCGCGATAGGATACCCCGTTGCGCTGAAGGTCGTGTCCCCGGACGTGGCGCACAAGACCGACGTCGGCGGCGTCTGCCTCGGCCTTAGGACGGTCAGGGACATAGAAGACGGTTTTTCGCAGATAATCCTGAACGTCGCGGACGAGATGCCTATGGCCTTTGTGGAGGGTTTTTTAGTGGAGGAGATGGTCCCGGCCGGAGGGGTCGAGGTCATAGTGGGCGCCATGAAAGACGCGCAGTTCGGGCCGTTTGTGATGTTCGGCATAGGCGGGGTCGCGGTGGAAATAATGAAAGACGTGTCTTTTAGGCTCGCGCCGGTTACGCGCGAGGACGCGAGAGAGATGATGGGAGAGGTAAAGGGTTTTGCGCTCCTTACGGGCTTTCGGGGAAGGGGCATGAGGGACATTGATGCCGTTGCAGACGTTATAGTAAAACTCTCCGGCATCATTGCAAACATCCAAGAGATAAAAGAGATTGAGATAAACCCGCTTGTCGTCTACCACAGGGGCGCGGTTGCCGTAGACGCGCGGGCGGCGCTGGAATAGGGGGCTATACCCCTGCGCCACGCAGTCATTCAGTATAACCCATGAAAGACACCCACGGCGGCAATATATGGCAAGCGGCAAGGCAGGCCGGGGTTGACCCTGCCGCGATAATTGATTTCAGCGCCAACATAAACCCGTTTGGCCCGCCTTCCGGCGTCATCGAGGCAATAAAAAATTCCATTAACGTCATACCGCCGTACCCAGACCCTGATTGCGTGGAGATAAAGGCCGCCCTTGCGGCGCATCACGGGGTGGACCCCGACGAAGTCCTTGCGGGCAACGGCTCGACGCAGTTCATATACTTGATTCCGCAGGTTTTTAACCCCCCCGTATCAAAGACCGCGCTTATAATCGAGCCAGCGTTCAGCGAATACAAGACCTCCCTAAAGCTTTACGGCTGCGGCGTGGAGAGTCTCGTCCTGCGCGAAGGAGAGGGTTTTGAGCTTGACGTAACCCGCCTTGAGCGCGAGCTGCGAAAAGGCCACAGACTTTTATACATCGCAAACCCCGCAAATCCCACGGGCGCGCTGATAAAAAAATCCAGGATGTTTGAGGTCGCGGGACTATGCGAGAAGCTCGGCGTAACCCTCGCGCTCGACGAGGCGTTTATGGATTTTTGCGAGGAGGAGTCTTTTAAAGGCAGCGTAAAGATTTTCAGGAACATGCTCATCGTGCGCTCCATGACGAAGTTTTTTGCGATGGCGGGACTGAGGCTCGGGTATGTGATTGCCAATAGGGATGTCATAAAAAGGCTCTCCGGGCATCTCCCGCCGTGGTCGGTTAATTCTCTTGCCGCCGTTGCCGGATGTCATGCGCTCAAAGACCGGGCGTTTATGGAAGACACGCGAAAGCGCATCAGGGAGGAGAGGGCGGCCTTTGGCGCGATGCTCGACTCAACCGGCGCGGTCAAGACGTATCCGTCGGCTGCGAATTTTCTTATGGCGCGGGTAACGGCGCAGGGGTTCACCGGCCCGCTCATCAAAGCGGAACTGCTTAAAAAAGGCATCCTCGTGAGGGATTTGAGCGCCGCAGCGGGACTCGGGCCCCAGTATTTGCGTTTTGCGGTGAGAAACAAGGAAGAGAACTCAGTCCTCGTTGACGCGCTTGCCTTGACGGCATCTAACGGTTCACGGTCACGGTTCACGGCCTCGAATTTGGCTTGACAGCAAAAGGCCATGTGTTAAAATTTTGCATCTAAGTTACGTCTTGCCTTAAAAAACTTCTTCTTGCGCGAACCTTTCGTTTTTTAAACATACCGGAGGTATCTGATGAATAAGCGTTATCTTCTTTTGGCGTTCATGGCGCTGTTTTTATACTCATGCGCTACGCCCTACGACAAGGGGCTTGAAGAGGCGAATAAAATCGCCGTGACCGGCGAATACAGGGCCGCCTACGCGAGATTCGCGGAATTGTGCAAACAAAAACCCGGCGAAGCGGCCTGCAAGAAAAGGGACGAGGCGAGGGGCCGTATCGGGGATGAGGTCTTAGGAAAGATAAAGACTACGATTGAGGCCGCGAAGGTCGAGGGCTATCTGCCGGTCTCAGTCATCGAAGAACTTAATAAAGACGCAAACGGGCTGACGGACTTCGGGTTTACGAAAGACGACATATCGTCCGTCACCGCGAACCTCGACGCTGAAAAGGCCAAGACCGTAGCCGGCGCAAAGGAAGCCCTCGACAACAGCAAAAAACTTCAGGACGAGGGCAAGACCAGAAAGGCCTACGAGGCGTTTGCCGTAGCCGCTAAGCTCGACCCGGAACTTAAGGGCGCGTTCGAAGAGGCGGCAAAGAAGATGTCCGAAGACCTATTCAAAGAGGCCGTCAAGTCGGGTGAGAACGAGAATTGGAAAACGGCCGCATTATTGTTCGCCGATACGAAGTTCATAAAGGCCGACTACGCCGGCGTGGATGCGAGGCTTAAAGAGGCCGGAGAAAAGGACAATTTGGCGTATTTTCTTAAAGAAGGCGACGATGCCGTTAAGAAAGAAAATTTCGACCGCGCCGTCAGATTGTATTTGAACGCCGTGAAGTACGAGGGCGGCGAGAGCGCAAAGCCGCTTGTCGTCAAGACGCGCATCCTCGGGGCGCAGGCGTATTTCAAGAAGGCACAGAAGGCTTACGAGGACGCGCAGACCTTTCAGGCGTATCAGCTTTATCTGAAGGGCATAGCGCACTACAAGGAAGTCCCGTACAAAGATCAGTCTTTCGTCCAAAAGCCCACGAAGGCCATAAACCAGTTCCTCGAGGGCATCGCCTCCGCCGCGATAAAGGAGGAGGAAAAGGGCAACTACGGGCTTGCGTATCAGCTTATGAAGATGGTTACGGACGTTGACGCGAACTTTTCCGGCGCAAAGACGCGCTTCAATTCGCTCCAAGACAAGATAAGCCAGAGGGCGATAAAGGGGCTCGCGGTAATCCCCTTCAAGAGTCCGGCGCAAAGCCCGGAGGCCGGAAAGATATTTTCCTCCAACATCACATTCTTCCTGCACAAGAATCTCTCCCCGGACATAAAGGTCGTCGAGAGAGAGGCCATAGAGACCATCCTGAAGGAATCCGAGTTGAAGCACGCGGGCGCGGACGACAGGTCGCGTGAGAGCATATTGAGTCTGTCCGGCGCCGATTACTTTTTGCTTGGCGACGTGCTTGATTATAAGGTGGAGCAGAGCGCGCGCAAGGTTACCAAGACCACCCGTCAGCAGACCAGAGTCGAGAAGGCGAGAAATCCCGATTACGACCTCTGGCTGCAGGCCAAACAGAAGCAAAGCGAAAAGATTCCTCCCGAGCCGCCGATGTTCATGGAAAAGCCGGTGATTGAAGACATCAAATACGACGTCGTTTATTACAAGAAGACGGCCGTAGTTGACATCAGCTACAAGGTGGTTGACACGAGGGGCAAGATCTTGAGCACCAACGTCATAAAGCAAAAGGAAGAGGCCTCGGACGAGGGCACGGACGGGATTGACGCGGGGGACTTCAAGGTGCCGATGAAGTTGGCCGAGGTGCCCTCAGACGTAGAGATTATCGGCAAGGTGCAGGACAAGGTCATACAGAGGATAGGCGCGGAGTTGAAGGATCTCTTGGCCGGGCCTGAGAAGAAGTACATGGACGACGCTGCAAGGCACGAAAAAGACGGCGAGCTGCGCGATGCGATAGAGCGCTACGCGGACGCCGAGGTCATATTCAGGAAGAAGGGCAAAAACACGCAGGAGATAACCGATAAGTTCGGCAAACTCTTGGATTCGCTGACCGGGATATAGGCGAATTTTTTAAGGCAGTTCCCTTACCCCGTCTCCACAATCCTCACCCCTCCGAGGCGTTTTATCTCGGCCATGTTATACCGTAGGCTCACGCCTTGCCCCTTGCGCGTAATCAGGTTCAGCACAACGGCGGACACCGTAAGTCCCCTCATTCGCGCTGCCTCTATCGCAAGCAAAGCCTGATTCACCGCCCCGAGCCTCGACGGCACGACAATTATTACATCGAGGCCGAGCATCCGGGCAAGCCCTGCGTTGTTCAAATTGTCGGTTACGGGCGACAATATCCCGCCCGCGCCCTCGACGAGCGTTACGTCGTGTTTGTCCGCTATCGCCTTGAATGATTTTTTTATTTTTGCAACGCTGATTTTTCTTCGTTCAAGCCTGCCCGCGATGTTCGGCGCAACGGGCGTCTTGAACCTGTACGGGTTTACAATGTCGAGCGGGTCAGTGGATTTCGCGGCATCCATGAGCATGAGCGCGTCAGTCGGCACAAGCGCGTCCAGCGCCACTTTTCGTTGCCGAGGCGGCTTGGGATAATAAAGATGGCGCGGGAAAGTGGCGCTGGACGCGTCCCTCGTTCCCAAGCTCAGCTTGGGAACGCAGCAACAGCCGGTCTCAACGGGCTTCATCACCCCGACGCTCAAACGCAACTCCATGAACGCCCTTGCAAGGCCGCAGGCAATGAAAGTTTTGCCCACGCCCGTATCGGTTCCCGTTATGAAGTATCCGCGCTTCATTCGGTTAGTTCCCGTATGCACCCGTAGACCACGCGCATCATTTTTTTAAGTTCAGTCTCCTTTATTGAAAGCGGCGGCATTATGACGATTGTGTCTCCGAGCGGGCGTATTATAAGGCCGTGCTTGCGCGCCTCCATGCAGACCCGGTGCCCGAGCCTCATGGCTGCCGGGAAACTCTTTTTTGTTTTTTTATCCTCCACAAGCTCGACCCCCGCAACAAGTCCTATCTGCCGCACGTCTCCCAGATGTCTTAAACTCTTAAATTTTTCAAGGAGAGCCGCGAGGAGTTTTATCTTGGGTTTTAGGTTTTCAAGAATTTTTTCTTTTTTAAAAGTTTCAAGGTTCGCAAGACCGGCAGCGCATCCGAGCGGGTTTCCGGTGTAAGTGTGGCCGTGAAAGAACGCCCTGAACTCGTCATATCGTCCGAGGAACGCCCGGTAGACCTTATCCGTCGTGAGCGTGGCCGCAAGGGGCAGATACCCTCCGGTCAGGCCCTTTGCAAGGCACATAAAATTAGGGTTTACGCCTTCTGCCTCGCACGCGAACATCCTGCCAGTCCGCCCAAACCCGGCGGCCACCTCGTCCGCTATCAGGTGGATGCCGTATTTTTTCGTAATCTCCCTAACGCCTTTCAAAAAACCCTTTGGCGCGACTATCATGCCGGAGGCGCCCTCAAAGCCCGGCTCTATTATGCAGGCGGCTAATTCTTTATGGTGTTTCTTTACGATGCGCTCGAAGGAGTCGAGGCACGCAAGCGAACAGGACGGATAAGTCTTTTTCACCGGGCATCTGTAGCAGTAGGGATACGGGCCGCGCAAATTTTTGAATAAAAGTGGGCGATACTTCTCGACGAAAACGTCTATCTCCCCGACGCTCATGCCGCCAAGCGTGTCGCCGTGATACGCGCCGGTGAACGCGATGAATCTTTGTTTTGTGTTTTTCTTTCGTGTCTGTTCCCAATATTGATAAGACATTTTCAGGGCGACTTCCACGGCCGTTGACCCGTCGTCCGAAAAAAAGACCTTCGTAAGTCCCTTTGGGGCAATCTCAACGAGTTTATCCGCAAGCAGGACTGACGGGACGTTTGCAAGTCCTAAAAGGGTCGAGTGGGCGATAAGTCCGAGCTGTTTTTTTATGGCCGCGTCAATCTCTTTTTTTCTGTGGCCGTGGACGTTAGTCCAGAGGGACGCCGCGCCGTCAAGGTATTTTTTTCCTTCTGTGTCAATGAGGCAGTTGCCTTGACCGCGCTCGATGACGAGCGGCGTTGACGTATTCCAATCCTTCATCTGCGTGAACGGGTGCCACAGATGACGCTTGTCGAGGGCAACGAGTTTCTTGGTTTTACCGTTCATGCTTTTTTCCTTGCGGACGCGAATATGAGTTCGTAAGTCGCGGCTATGCCGCCGTTAGACGGATGAATTTTTTTATATCTCGCGGCGGCGTCCCTTAACGCGGACGCGGAGCCGAGCGTTTTTTCGGCCGTCTGTGTCTTGGGAGACGCGCCGATTTTTCTCAATACGCGCAAGAGCGCGAATAGGCCCTCGTAGTTTTTTTCTGCGCGTTTGGTTTCGACATTCAAAACCTCAAATCCTGCGGCGCATAACGCCTCTTTCAACGTTTCAGCGTCCGGAAAACACGCCAATCGCTCTTTGTGCGGATAGACGTGTTTGAGTTCATATAGCGTAGATGACCCAAGCGTCGAGAACGCCAAAACACCGCCGGTCCTCAATACCCGCGCTGCCTCGGCAAAAGTCAGCGCAGCGTCGCAAGACCACTGGAATGCGAGGTTGGAGGCAACGACGTCGAAGGCTGAAGGCGCAAACGGCAGGGACTCGGAGTCTCCGGCGGCGAGTTTTTTTTTGCCGGTTTTTAAAAAATACTCGCGGAGCATCCGCGTCGAGAGGTCGCAGGCAAAGATTTTGGAGGCGGGGAATTCCCTCGTCAGTTCAACGGTGAGGTGTCCGGTGCCGCAGCCAACGTCGAGGACGCGGCCGGGTCGGCCGCCCGCGCATAGTTCCTTGATGCGCGTTGCAAGGGTCTTTGCGGCCTCCATTTGGATGTCCGAGTGTTTGTCATAGGTCTTTGCGGCAGTTGAGAAAGACCTTTTTATGGCGGCCTTTGCGAACTTCATAGTCGAGTCAAGAATGTTTTAAGGGCAGAGTTGAATTTTTCGGGTTGCGTTATAAAAGGCGCGTGCCCGGCATCCGCGAACTCGACGATGCGCGCGCCCTTGATATGCGCCGCGATATGCCTGCCGGCTTCAATCGGGCATACGTTGTCAAAAGTCCCGTGCATTATAAGGCACGGCAAGTCGAGTTTTGACAACCCGGAGCGCAGGTCTGTTTTATAAAGGGCTTCGAGCGCAAGGGTGATTTCGTCATATTTAAAAGCAGGCCGGTTGGATGTCATCGTGTCCGCAAGTTTGTATCTCTCCAAAAATACCTTTGCGCCGGGTAGGGTTAGCTCTTCGTCGGTAAAGTTGAGCGCGTAAAATCTCCTCAGCGTCTCAACGGGGTCTTTCTTCATGTCCATTATCATCCGCTTGACGAGCGAGCGCGGTTGTCCGTGCGGAAATCCTCCCCCTGCCGTAAAGCGCGCTCCCGCGCCCACGAGCACGAGGGCCTTGAACGCCTTTGGGTTTTCGCAGGCAAAAGACAAAAGAGCCTGTCCGCCAAGGGACCAGCCGACAGCGATTATCGGCTCGCCGTTAAACTTCCGAAGGGTATTTTTTATTTCCTCCACCGCAGGGGAGAGTGTCGGGCCGTCCCATGAGAGACTCCCGCCGTGACCGGGCAAGCAGAGGTTTAAATATTGCGCTCCGAGAGTTTTGGCGGTTTCCTCCCAGACCCACGCATCCGTTGCCCAGCCGTGCAGGAAGAGGAATTTATCGGCCATCACCCAACACCTCGATTATCTTCGTCAGCGCTTCCGTAAGGTCTTCTTTTGTGTGAGTGGAGGACACGGTTACGCGCAGACGGGACGCACCCGCAGGCACGGTCGGCGGACGGATGCCCTGAATGAAAACGCCTTTTTCAAGGAGCCTACGGCTTGCCTGCATTGTATAGTTGGGGTCTTTCGTGATTATGGGGATTATCTGCGTGGCGCTCTTCGTGTAATCGAGTCCCGCGGCCTTCAGCCCGTCTTTGAAAAACTCGATGTTTTCCCATAGGCGTGTTCTTCTTTCTGGCTCGGCCTCGATAATGTCAATCGCTTCCGTTGCTGCGGCGCATATTGCGGGGGGCAAGGCGGTCGTAAAGATAAACGGCCTTGATTTGGAGACGAGCAGGGCGATTAATTCTTTACTTCCCGCGACGAACGCGCCGAACGCGCCGAGCGCCTTTCCGAGCGTGCCCATCTGGATGACGGAGGGATGCTCGATATTGAAATGCTCAAGCGTGCCCCTGCCGGTTTTTCCGAGCACGCCGGTTGCGTGCGCGTCGTCCAAATACATAAAGGCGTTGTATCTGTCAAGGAGCGTTATCAAACCGTCAATAGGCGCTATGGAGCCGTCCATGCTGAAAACCCCGTCTGTGACTATGAGCTTGTTTTTGGCTTTTGACCTTTTGAGTAAAGACTCAAGGGCGAAAATGTCTCCGTTGGGATACCGCGTTAAGTTAGCGCGGCTCAAGACGCAGGCGTCAATAATGGATGCGTGGTTGAGTTTGTCTGAAAATATGTCCGCAGTTCTCCCCGCAATGGCGGTGATGACGCCGAGGTTTGCGTGATAACCGGAGTTGAATAAAAGCGCAGCCTGAGCGCCCTTGAACGCGGCAATGCGTTCTTCAAGTAACGCGTGCGGCGGCATTGTGCCGGATACAAGCCGCGATGCGCCCGCGCCGACGCCGTATTTCTCAATTGCCCTTATCGCGGCCTCTTTCAAGCGCGGGTGGTTTGCGAGGCCGAGGTAATCGTTAGAGCAAAGCAGTATTTTTGGATTGCCGTTGATTCGCACCCGAGGCCCCTGCGGGCCTTCAATGACAATGAGGGAGCGTTTGAGATTTCCAACTTCGAGTCTTTTGAGTTCTTCGGTGATAAGTTCGCGCATGTATATTACATTGCCCGCGGCCTCAGCCCCAAATCAGCGAGCATCCGCAGGTCTTCCCTTGGGTCCCGCCCGGTCGTGGTGAGGTAGTTGCCCACCATCATGCCGTTTGCGCCTGCGGCAAAGATAAGGGGAGACAAGTCCCTGAGGTTTACGTTTCTGCCGCCGCAAATTACGATGTCTTTCGTGGGCAGCATGAGACGCGCGAGGGCGATGATTTTGAGACACTCAATCGGCGTCAGTTCCGCCGCACCCTCAAGCGGCGTGCCGGGGCGGGGGTTCAAAAAATTGAGCGGGATGGAATCTGCGCCGAGTTCCCTTAAAGTGGATAAAAGTTCTATCCTCACGTCCCATCCTTCGCCTAATCCGAAGATTCCGCCTGAGCATACGTGAAAGCCAAGTTCCTTTGCGGTCTTTATGACTTCAACGTCTTCGTCATAATCATGCGTCGTGCAGACCTTCGGGAAAAAGCTCCTTCCGGTTTCGAGGTTGTGGTGGTAGCTCTCAAGCCCGGCGTCCTTGAGTTTTTTGAGGGTTTCTTTGGCGAGTATTCCGAGCGAGGCGCATCTTTCCATTTCCGTTGAGGCCTTCATGGCCGAGAGGGTTTCAAGGAGGATGGAAATATCCTTTTCCTTTTCTATCTTTGTGCCGCTCGTTACTATCGAGAATTCGCGCGCCCCGAATGACGCGGCCTCGATGCTCGCGTCCACGATTGCCCGCGCGTCTTTCATCGGATATTCGGCGGCGCCGGTCGAGTATTTGACCGACTGCGCGCAAAACGAGCAATCCTCCTTACAAAGTCCGCTCTTGGCGTTCACGATGGCGCACAGGTTTACTTCGACCCCGAAGCAGTGACGGCGTATCTTTTCGGTTATGGCGAGCGTCTCGTAGATGGACGAATCCGACAGCGCGGCAAACTCTGAGGCATCATCAGTAGAGATGCCCTC